>JBGTSP010000119.1:0-12417 GCA_041940205.1 Alphaproteobacteria bacterium | reverse complement strand
GACGGTGGCGCGGTCTTCACCGACGACGACGATCTCGCCGCGGTGATGCGCTCGATCCGCGCCCACGGCCAGGGCACGCACAAGTACGACATCGTGCGGATCGGGGTGAACGGCCGGCTGGACACGATGCAGGCGGCGGTGCTGCTGGAGAAGCTGGCGATCTTCCCCGACGAGATCGCCGCTCGCGAGCGTCTTGCCCGCACCTTCGACGCCGCGCTTGCCGGCCGGGTGCAGCTGATCCCGCGACGCGAGGGGGTGCAGAGCGCGCATGCGCAATACACGATCCAGCTCGCGGACCGCGATACGGTCGCGGACCGGCTGAAGGCGGCCGGCGTGCCGACGCAGATCTATTATCCCCGGCCGCTGTTCGAACAGCCGCCCTACGCCAGCTTCCGGCCGGAAAATGCCGGGAACAGCGTCTCGGCCCGGTTGTCGGATCGCGTGCTGAGCCTGCCCTTCCATCCCTACATGGACGAGGCCACCGCCGAACGCGTCTGCCGCTCGGTCCAGGCGGCGCTGACGGGCTGACGAGCGTTCCCATCGGACGGCACGTGACATTCGTGATCTCCTCGCTGCGGCTGGGTGGCGCCGAGGGGGTCTGTGCCCGCCTGGCGGATGCGCTCGACCGGCGCGGCGACGCGGTCAGCATCGTCACCCTGGCGGACCGGGCGAGCGACGCCTACACGCTGCCCGCGGGCGTGCGCCGGATCGCGCTCGACCTGGAGGGCGAGTCGGGCGGCCCGTGGGGCGGCCTGCGGGCCAATCTCGCCCGGGTCCGGGCGTTGCGCCGGGCGCTGGCCGGGCTGCCGCCCGGACCGGTGGTCGCCCTGCTCGCGGTCACCAACGTGCTGACCGTGCTGGCCAGCATCGGGCTGGGACGCCGGGTGGTGGTCAGCGAACGCAACGATCCCGCCCGCCAGTCGCTCGGCCGCCTGTGGGATGCGCTGCGGCGCTGGACCTATCCCCGCGCCGGCCTGGTCACGGTGAACAATCCCGCCGCGCTGTCGACGGTGCGGGACTGGGGCGTGCGGGCCGCGGCGATGGTCGACAATCCGCCGCCCGCGCCGCCGGCGACGGCGGCGCGGCCCGCGGACTCGCGGATCCTGCTGCATATCGGCCGGCTGACGGCCCAGAAGGCGCAGGACGTGCTGCTGCGGGCCTTCGCGCGCGTTGCTGCCGCGCGGCCGGACTGGCGTCTCGTCGTGATCGGCGAGGGCGAGGACGAGGCCGCCCTGAAACGGCTGGCCGGCGAACTCGACCTGTCGGGGCGCATCGACTGGATCGGCAAGACCGCGGCGGTCGGCGAACAGTATGAGGCGGCCGCGCTGTTCGTGCTGCCGTCGCGCTACGAGGGCACGCCGAACGCGCTGCTGGAGGCGATGGCCGCGGGCCTTCCCGTGGTGGTCTCCGACGGCATCGGCGGCGGTCTCGATCATGTCCGGGCCGGGGAGAACGGCCTGGTGGTGCCGGTCGACGACGAGGCCGCTCTGGCCGATGCGCTGGCAGGGCTGATGGACGATCCCGCCGCCCGCGTCCGGCTGGGCGCCGCCGGTCGGGCGGGGATGCTGGCGGCCCGGGACACGGCGATCCCGCCGGCCTGGGACGCCGCCTTCGGGTTCCGCTGATGCGCGTCCATCTAGTCAGCGATTCCGGCGCCACCCAGAATTCCTGGGCCTTCCTGGCGCCGCTGTTGCGGGTCCGCAACGAACTCGCCGACCTCGGCGTCGAGGTGCGGCTGTTCGCCGAGCCGGGCGACGAAGCCGCCGACTGCGACGTGCTGGCGATCAACTCCAAGGCGCTGGGCGGCCGCTGGGAGGACTGGCGGGAGCGCTTCCTGTCCTGGCTCGACGACGCCCGGTCGCGCAGCGGCGCGATCGTCTATTTCGAGCGCGCCTCCTCGGCCGGCGTGGTCGTGCCGGAGATCGTTTCCGCCGTCGACCGCTACCTGAAGACCGCGCTCTATGCCGACCGCACGCACTATGCCCGGCCGGTCTATTGCGCCCGGCTGTTCGCCGAGCACTATCACCGGGTGGCCGGCGTCGCGGACGATCCCGAGAATCACTCCCGGCCGCTCGATCCGGCGCAGATCGCCAAGCTGGGCGTGGCCTGGAACACCGGCCTCGCCAATTACGGCCTGTTCGGGCCGCGGATGGCGCTGTGGTATCAGCGCCTGCCCTGGTCGGGACTGTTCGCCGGGCCGCGGCGGTTCACCGATCCCGCCGCGCCGCGTCTCATCGACGTGTCCTGCCGCATCGCCACGAAGTACAGTTTCGCCAGCGTCGCCCATCAGCGCATCGAGATGGCCCGCCGGCTGGCGCACCGCCTGCAGACCCGCCGGGTCGGCAAGTTCCGCTACATGCGCGAACTGGCGCAGGCCCGCCTGGTGCTCTCGCCCTTCGGCTACAGCGAGATCAACTACAAGGATTTCGAGGTTTTCCTGACCGGCGGGGCGCTGGTGAAGCCCGACATGAGCCACCTGGAGACCTGGCCCGACTACTTCCGGGCGGACGAGACCTTCTTCGCCCATGCCTGGGATCTGGAGGATGTCGAGCCGCTGATCGAGGCGCTGCTTGCCGACGAGCAGCGCCGCCTCGCGGTGGCGCGGGCCGGCCAGGCGCTCTACCGCCACCATGCCGCCAGCCGGGCCGGCCGCGAGGAACTGGCGCAGCGTTTCAAGACGCTGTGCACGCCGTGATGCGGATCGTCGTGCTCGGCCGGTCGATGGAGGTGGGCGGTGCGGAGCGGCAGATGTCGGCGCTCGCCGCCGGCCTGGCGGCGCGGGGCCACGAGGTCACGGTGCTGCTGTTCTATCGCCGCGGCGACTTCCTGGAAGACCTGGCCCGGGCCGGCGTGGCCTGCGAATCCCTCGACAAGCGGGGGCGCTGGGACCTGCCCGGGTTCGCCTGGCGTCTCGCCCGCCGGCTCGCCGCGCTGCGTCCCGACGTGGTGCAGAGTTTCCTCGGGCCGCCCAACCTGGTGGCGGCGCTGCTGCGCCCGCTGCTGCCGTCGACCGCACTGGTCTGGGGCGTGCGCGCGGCGACCATGCATCTCGACCGCTACGACTGGACGCATGCCGCGGTCGCCCGAATGCAGCGCCTGCTGGCCCGCCTGCCGGACCTGGTGATCACCAACTCGCAGGCCGGGCGGCGACAGCTGCTGGACGAGGGCTATCCCGGCGATCGCCTCCTGGTGATCGAGAACGGCGTCGACACCGCGCGCTTCCGGCCCGGCCTCGCCGCGTCGCAGGCGCTCCGTCAGCGCTGGCTCGATGGCGCCGCGGGACCGCTGGTCGGTCTCGTCGGCCGCATCGATCCGATGAAGGACCAGGCGACCTTCCTGCGCGCCGCCTCCCGCTTTCGCACGTCCCGCCCGGAAGCCCGCTTCGTGCTCGTCGGCGACGGCGATCCCGGCCTCGCGGCCGAGCTGCGCGACCTGGCGCGCGAACGCGGTCTCGAGGACGCGCTCGTCTGGGCGGGCGCGATGCGGGACATGCCCGCCGTCTACGGCGCCTGCGACCTGATCGCGCTGACCTCGACCGGCGAGGGCTTTCCCAACGTGGTCTGCGAGGCCATGGCCTGCGCCCGCCCGGTGATCGCCACATCGGTCGGAGATGTCGCGGCCCTGATCGACGCTCCCGGGCGGCTGACGCCGGTCGGCGACGACGAGGCCATCGCCCGGGCCTGGACGGCGCTGTTCGACCTGCCGGAGGCCGATCGCCACGCCGAAGGGGCGCGCAACCGCGCGCGGATCGAGGCGCACTATTCGCTGGAGGCGATGGTCCGGCGCAGCGAAGACGCCTATCGCGGACTGACGGACCGCTAGGACGATGTGCGGGATCGCCGGACTGATCGCCCCGGACTGGCACGCCGACCGTCTGGGGGAGACGGTCCGGCGGATGACGGACGCCATCCGCTATCGCGGGCCGGACGCCGAGGGGCACTGGTGCGATGCCGCGGCGGGCGTCGCCCTGGGGCATCGCCGGCTGGCGATCCAGGACCTGTCCGAGGCCGGCCGGCAGCCGATGCTCTCGCCCACCGGCCGATATGTCGTGATCTACAACGGCGAGATCTACAACCATCACGACCTGCGCCCCGAACTCGAGGCGGCGGGGCACCGCTTCCGGGGCACGTCGGATACCGAGACCATGCTGGCGGGGTTCGAGAGCTGGGGCATCGCGGACACCGTGGCCCGTCTCGTCGGCATGTTCGCGCTCGCGGTCTGGGACCGGGAGCGACGCGAACTGCACCTTCTGCGCGACCGCTACGGCATCAAGCCGCTGTACTGGTGGCGGTACGGCGACGGCCTGCGCTTCGCCTCCGAACTGGCGGTGCTGCGGGTCCTCGACGACGAGCAGCGGCAGATCGATCCGGCGGCGCTCAACGCCTTCTTCCGCTGGGGCTACGTCCCGGCGCCGGCCAGCATCTACGCCGGGATCGCCAAGCTGCCGGCCGGCGGCTGGCTGACATTCGGTCCCGACGGCACGGTGCGCCAGGAGCGGTTCTGGGATCTCGCCCGGGTGGTGGCCGACGGCCTCGCCGATCCGCTGGACCCCGATCCGCGGGAGGCGGTCGACGCGTTCGAACGCCTGCTGCACCAGGCGGTCTCGCAGCGCATGCTGTCGGACGTGCCGCTGGGCGCATTGCTTTCGGGCGGCATCGATTCCTCCGTCGTGGTGGCGCAGATGCAGGCGTCCTCCAGCCGGCCGGTACGGACCTTCGCCATCGGCTTCGAGGATCCCCGCTTCGACGAGGCGCCGCATGCCCGGGCGATCGCCGGACATCTGGGAACCGACCATACCGAGCTCTATATCGACGAGGCGGCCTGCCGCGATCTCGTCCCCGACGTCGCCCGGCTGTACGACGAGCCGTTCGCCGATTCCTCGCAGATCCCGACGGTCCTGGTCTCCCGCCTGACCCGGCGGCACGTCACCGTGGCGCTGACCGGCGACGGCGGCGACGAGCAGCAGGCGGGCTATTCCCGCTACCTCCAGGCCGAGCGCCTGCACGGCCTGATCGAAGGCCTGCCGGCGCCGCTCGCGGCGGGCCTGCGTGGCCTGCTGTCGGGCCTTCCCGGGCCGGTGGCGGACGGCCTGCTGGCGCTGGCGCTGTCGGGCCAGGGACTCGCACGCGGTCGCGAGCGGGCCGAACGCCTGCGCCGCTATCTGCTGGCGCGCACGCCGCTGGACTTCTACCGGGTACAGCATGCGTTGCATTTCCGGCCATCGGAGTTCGTCGCCCCCGGGTTTGCACCCGACGATCCCCTGGCGGTGCCGCCCTGTCTCGATGAAACCGCCGCCGGTCTCGAGGGCCTGGTGGACCGCTTCCGCTACTGGGACTCGCGTCTCTATCTCGCGGACGACGTGCTGACCAAGGTCGACCGCGCCAGCATGTCGGTTGCCCTGGAGGCGCGGGTGCCGCTGCTCGACCACCGCCTGTCGGAGTGGATCTGGCGCCTGCCGCCGGGCCTGCTGCGCCATGACGGGCGGGGCAAGTGGCTACTGCGCCAGGTGCTCTCGCGGCATGTCCCGCCGGCGCTGTGGGATCGTCCGAAGCAGGGTTTCGCGGTGCCGGTCGCGGGCTGGCTCGACGGGCCGCTGAAGGACTGGGCCGAAAGCCTGCTGTCGCGGGAACGGCTGGCGGCCTGCCCAGAGCTCGATCCGGCGGGCATCCGGCGGGCCTGGAAGGAATTCGGCGCCGGCCGGCTGGCCCGCCAACACCAGATCTGGTCCGTGCTCGCCTACCTGTCCTGGCGCGAGGTCAATCTTGGCTGAGCCCCCGGTTCGCGTCCTGCACGTGATCACCGAACTGGGCGTCGGCGGCGCGGAGCGGATGCTGGCAAAGCTGCTCGAGCAGGTCGACCGGCAGCGCTTCGCGGTCGAGGTGGCCGTGCTGATCCCCGGGGGGGCGCTGATCGAGGACATCAGGGCGCTCGGCATCCCGGTGAACGATCTGGGCATGACGCGCGGCCGCGCGGACCTGCGCGCGCTCTGGCGGCTGGTCGGGTTGATCCGGCGGTTTCGTCCCGACGTCGTGCAGGCCTGGCTCTATCACGCCGAACTGCTCGCCACGCTCGCCCACATGCTGACCGGCGGGCGGGCCCGACTGCTGTGGAACATCCGCGGCTCGGTGCTGGCGCCCGCCAGCCGCACCCGCTTCCAGAACCTGGTGCTGCGCCTGCTTGCGCTTCTGTCCGGCCGGCCCGACGGCATCCTGGTGAATTCCCGCGCCGGGCAGGACTTTCATGCCGGGCTGGGCTACCGGCCGCGGCGCTGGATCGACCAGCCCAACGGGTTCGATACCACCCGCTTCCGACCCGACCCCGGGGTGCGCGCGGCGACGCGCGCGGCCCTCGGCCTGGCCGAGGAGACCTTCGTGTTCGGCCATGTCGCCCGCTGGGACTCCCTGAAGGATCATCCGACGATGTTCGCCGCGCTCGCCCGCCACTTCGAGGCCGTCCCCGGAACCTGCTGCGTCTTCGCGGGCGACGGCCTGGAGCCGGGAAACACGGCCATCGACCCGGCCTTTCGCGACGGCGGGCGGCATGCCGCCCGGGTGCGCCTGCTGGGCCTGCGGCGCGATCCCGAGCGGCTCTATCCCGCCTTCGACGCCTTCGTGTCTTCCTCGTCCTCCGAGGGTTTTCCCAATGTCATCGGCGAGGCCATGGCCTCGGGCCTGCCCGTCGTCGCCACCGACGCCGGCGACAGCCGCCGGCTTGTCGGCGAGGGAGGGTGGATCGTGCCGGTGGGCGATCCCGACGCGCTCGCCGCCGCGCTGACGGATCTGTCGGCAATGCCGCGCGACGATTCCCGGGCGCGCGGCGCGGCGGCGCGGGCGCGCATCGAGGACCGGTTCGCGCTGCCCGCGATCGCGCGGCAGTACTGGCAGCGCTACGAAGCGCTCGCCGCCTCTCGCGGCACCGTGCGGGCGAGCCAGGTCTCGTAGCTGCGCCGCGACATCACGATCACCAGGCAGGTGAAGACCAGGATCTCGTAGCCCGTGCGGTAACGCACGGCCGAGCCGGCATTCATGATTCCCAGCGGATAGGTCAGGAACAGGATCCAGCCCAGGGTGACCAGCCCGACGATGGCGTTGAACACCGGCAGGCGCAGGCCCTGGGTCAGCGGAAACAGCAGCAGCACGACCATGATGATCGCGCTTTCGATGAAGGCGGCGAGCTGCACCACGCCGCTGCGGGCCTCGTCGAAGGTCGGGCCGAAAAAGCTCTGGAACATGCCCCACGGCGCCATCCGGAAGACGTCGCCGGCGGTTTCCCACGGCGCCTCGCGCTGCAGCAGCGTCAGCCCGTCGACCTCGAAATGATGCGGCACCGAGAGCGCCGCCTGGGTGATCACGTCCTGGAAGACCAGCAGGATGATCAGGGACACCCCGACCAGCATGCAGGCGAGAATGCCCTTCTGGCGCACATAGCGCCCGGCGATCAGCGCGCCGAGCAGGCAGAGTACCGCCGGCAGGTACCAGAACTTCATCACGCCCACGAGCAGGACGGCCAGGATGTGCCGGATCTTCGGCATGGTCTCGCCGTTGAACAGGCGCACGACATATTCGCAGACGATGGCGATGGCGAAGACGACGATCGCTTCCTTGCCGGCGAGCGAGGACCACAGCGTGAAGGAGGGCAGGCAGATCAGCACGGCGACCGCCATCCGGGTCACCGGCTCGATCGACCGCAGGAAGATCAGGATGCCGATGAAGGCCAGGGTCTGGAAACCCAGGTGACCGCCGATGTCGGTACCGAGGGTGAGGGTACGGAACACCCAGCCCAGGTTGATCGTCAGGATCGTCGAGATCTGGTGCGGCTGATTGGTCAGGACGAACAGCGTTTCGGCGATGTCGAACCGGGCGCCGTAGGTATAGAGGCCGCTGTCGCCCAGCGAGGTCAGCCCGCCCACCACCGTGGTGGCGAACACGGTCATAAGGCAGCGATAGCAGAAGATCAGGAAGTAGAATGTGCCCCAGTTGATCACGGGTGCGGCATTCTCACTCGCTGCGGAACAGCGCGATGACCGTGATCAGGGCCATGGCGACGGCCATCGAACCCAGCGCCGGCGCATAGATCAGCAGGGTGATGTTGGGCGCGGTCTGCCCGGGCATCAGATAGGGGGCGATCAGCACCTGCGAGGAAATCAGCGAGGCCGACTGCAGCGCCATGTCCTTGCGCTCCACCGAGGCCAGCAGGTTGAGCAGGGTGCCGCGGATATCGAGCGAGGTCTGTTCGGCAAGCTGTTCGGTGATGTAGCGCCGCTGCTGGGTGATCTCCGCCTTCTTGTTCTCCCGCAGCAGGGCGTCGGCGCTGCGATAGGCGGTGTCCAGCAGCCAGACCGCGAACTTGGGATCGCGATGCGTGACCCGCAGTTCGAAGAAACCGCTGTCCTCTTCGGAATCGATATCGACGGTCGCGGCGATGTAGCTGGCCAGCGAATAGATCGACGGCGGCGTCCAGGTGGGAAGGTTGAAGTGCGCCCGGATCTTCTGCTGGCGCTCGAAATCCTCGCCGGTCGGCCGCTTCCAGGTCTTGCTCTCCTCGTCCCAGCCACCGGCAAAGACGATCTGCATCAGGCCGTGCCGGTCCTGCAGGGACTGGGCGAGCTGCGGCGAGCCGAGCAGCACCTTGAAGCGGTTGAAATCCTCGTTGGCGACCGGCCCGCCGACATTCAGGCCCAGCTGGCTGGCGACGCCGCGGGCGGCGGAAGCCTGTCCCTGGCTGTCGCCGCCGGTCGGCGTGACCACCATCCGCGCGGTGTATTCGGGCACGAAGGCGCGTACCTGCTTGTAGCCCGAATAGGCGGCGGGCACGCCGGCGAGCACGATCAGCCAGGACCATTTCAGCCAGACGATCAGCAGCCAGCGCAGATCGATCAGGCCGCCTTCGCGTAGCCGGGCGATGCGGCTTCGCGGCGATGTTCCTTCCACGTCGGACGCCGGCGAGTCGACCGGGGTCGACGCAATCGGCTCGGCGGCGGCAGAATCGTTCATTCGCTGTCACTCGACAAACACGCCACGGGCGGATGCGGACCTCAGGTAAACGACTGCCGGGCGGAAGGCAATGCGCCGGCCATGGTCGTATCGTTCAGCGGCCGTGATAGACGCCGGGTCGTTTCTCCCGGAAGGCGGCGATCGCCTCGACATGATCCTCCGACGAGCGCGCGAGCGTCATGTGCGAGGAAACCATGTCGAGCGCCGAGCGCAGGTCCATGTTGAGGCCGGCGATCAGGGTGCGCTTGATCAGGCGGACCTGGATCGGCGGTTGCGCGGCGACCCTGGCCGCCCAGGCGCGGGTCTCGTCCATCAGGGCCTCGTCGGCGAACACCCGGTTGACGAGACCGATCTCCTTCGCCTCCGCGGCGGAGACGAACTCGGCCGAAAACAGCATCTCCATCGCCTTCGGCGCGCCGACGATGCGCGGCAGGAACCAGGCCGCGCCGTTGCCCGGCACCAGGCCGACCTTGGCGTAGGTCTCGGCGAAGCGCGCGCTCTCGGCGGCGAAGCGCAGGTCGCAATGCAGGGCCATGTCCATGCCCGCCCCCACGGCGGCGCCGTTGACGGCGGCGATCACCGGCTTGTCGACGTCGCGCAGTTTCAGGGGGATGCGCTGGATCAGGTCCCACAGGCCGGACTTGATCTCCAGCGGCGTCGGCTTGGCCGAGGCGCCCATGCCGCCGACGTCGCCGCCCGAGCAGAAGGCGCGTCCGGCGCCGGTCAGGATGATCACCCGCACGTCGTCGCGCTGCTGGCATTCGTCGAGCCGCTCCAGGTAACCCTCCAGCATCGGCTTGTTGAAGGCGTTGAGCTTCTCGGGATTGTTGAAGGTGATCGTGGCGATGTTCTCGCTCACGTCGAACAGCAGTTTCTCGGTCATCGTATCCCTCCCCTGGGCGCCGCCGCGGGCGATCCCCGGTCGGCTGTATAGCAGGTTCGTTGCGGGCTGGCCGCCGTCGCACTCAGCCCGGCATCTGCGGGTTGCGCCAGATCTCGCGGAAATTGTCCATCATCTGGTCCAGCCGGTAGTGGCTCTCGATTCGCCGCCGGGCGGCCTCACCGCGCCGGCGGCGGCTCTCGCCGTCCTCGGTCAGCAGGCCGCGAACCGCGTCGGCCAGGGCGGCGGCATCGCCCGGCGGCGCCACGGCGCCGGTCCCGCCCACCAGCTCGGCGGCATCGCCGACATCGGTGACGGCGCACGGCACGCCCGAGGCCATGGCTTCCCCGACCACGTTGGGAAAGCCCTCGCCATAGGCCGAACCCATCACCAGGAGATCGAGCCCGCGCACGAGGCGCGGCACGTCGCGACGCTCGCCGAGCGCCAGCACCCGTCCGGCAAGCGGTGCCGGCGGGACCAGCGAGGGGGTGCCTTCGCCGATCAAAACCGGCCGGACCGGCAGACCCTCGCCGGCGAGGATCGCGCAGGCGGCGAGGAAGCCGGCATGATCCTTCATCGGGTCGACCCGGGCGATCACGCCCAGCGCCAGATCGTCCGCCGAAAGCCCCAGCTCGGCCCGGACGGCGGTCCGGTCGGCGGCGTCCGGGCGCCAGGTCTCGAGGTTGAAACCGTTGGCGACATAGCGCCAGGCCTGCGGCCGGTAGCCAAGCTCCCCGTGCCGGATCTGTCCGCTGCGGGAGTTCACGGTGATGAGACCGGGCCGGTGCGACAGGCGCGCGAGCAGGCGCACGGTCAGGGCGGTGGCGCGCGAATAGCGCGCGAAATCCATGTCCGAGCAGCGCAGGTTCCAGACCAGGCGCCGCGCGGGAATGCCGGCCAGCGGCGCGGCCAGGGTCGCGTAGAGGTCGGCGTGGTAGAGCCAGCTCATCACCGTGGCCGGCCGGGTCCGGCGCAGCAGGCCGGCCAGCCGCAGCAGGGCGGCGGGCGACGGGGTGCCGCGGCGCATCCCCAGGGTGTGCACGGGGACGCCGGCGGCGCGGATCTCGCCACCCCACAGGCCCTCGTCCATCAGCGAGACGACGACATGGCGTTCGGGCGCCTCGGCGGCCGGCCGTTCGGCGACCATCTGTGCCAGCACCCGCTGCGCGCCGCCGGGACCGAGCCCGGTGATCACGTGCGCGACCGTCGGGCGATCCTCCCCGCCGGAATGCGCACCGGCACCGCTGCTGTCTGGCTGCCCGTCCACGGCTACCCGCTGGCTCCCTCGAAAATGCCGCCGAACCGGGGCCTTAGCAGGTCGGGCCCGCAGGCACTAGGTCGGCGCCCGCGAGGGTGGCAGACTGCGGGCAAAGGACAGGAGGGACAGGGATGACGCTATCCTGCGATCTTGGCGGCCGCGTGGCGCTGGTGACCGGCTCGACCCGCGGGCTGGGCTACGCCATCGCCCGGGCGTATGCGGAAAACGGCGCGCACGTGGTGATCAGCAGCCGCAGCAGCGAGGACTGCCAGGCGGTGGCGGCGGAACTCGCGAAAACCCGGGGCGGGGCGACCGCCCTGCCGTTCGACGCCGCGGACCTGGCGGCCTGCCACCAGGCCGTCGGCCAAGTGATCGCCACCCAGGGCTCGCTCGACATCCTGGTCAACAATGCCGGCACGGTGCACCGCGCGCCGCTGGCCGAGTTCTCGGATGCCGACTGGCAGCGGGTCGTCGATCTCAACTTGACGGCCTGCTTCGCGCTGGCCCGGGAAGCCGGTCTGGCGATGGCGGAACGCGGCTGGGGGCGGATCATCAACATCGGTTCGGTGCTGGCGATCCTGGGTCGTCCGACGGTGCCGGCCTATGCCGCCACCAAGCACGGCATCGTCGGTCTGACCAAGGCGCTGGCGGCAGAGCTGGGACCGCGCGGGGTGACGGTGAACGCGATCAATCCCGGCTATTTCGACACCGAGTTCAACGCCGCGCTGATCGCCAATCCGGAATTCGACGCCATGGTGCGCGCGCGCACCCCGGTCGGGCGCTGGGGCCAGCCCGAAGAGCTCGCCGGCGCCGCGCTGTTCCTCGCCTCCGACGCCGCGGGCTACGTGAACGGACACCAGCTCACCGTCGACGGCGGCATGACGGCGACCCTCTGAAGCGCTCCCCGGGTCCGGACGGATTGCCGCAAGAGCCGTCGAAACGGCGATTTCCCGCACCTCCCGTCGGTTGCGGGGGGGTGGGAATCGGGGTACATGCAGCCGTCTTTCCGGACGCTTCCTGACCCAGTTTCCCGCGAGGAGAATCCATGGCCCGCAACAAAATCGCGCTGATCGGCGGCGGCAACATCGGCGGCACCCTCGCCCATCTTGCCGGCCTGAAGGAACTCGGCGACGTGGTGATGTTCGATATTGTCGACGGACTGCCGCAGGGCAAGTCGCTCGACCTCGCCGAATCGTCCCCGGTCGAGGGCTTCAACGCGTCGCTCAAGGGCACCAATTCCTACCGCGACATCAAGGGCGCCGACGTGGTCATCGTCACCGCTGGCG
>JBGTSP010000118.1:0-12470 GCA_041940205.1 Alphaproteobacteria bacterium | reverse complement strand
CGATCTTGGCGACGAGGCGCAGATGCGAGGTGACCATCTTCTCGGCCGCCTTGGTATCGCCATGCTCGACCCAGCTCTTGGCCAGCATGTACTCCTCCTCCGGCTCCAGCATCGGAAACTTGCGGATTTCCTGCAGGTAGCGCGACAGGCTGCCTTCCGGCGTCAACGCCGGCACGTTCGACATGGTCAGAGCCTTCTGGGTCATGGCGGTCTCCCCTCGTCACGGGCACTCGGGGGACTCTGCCCCCGAAACAGGACCAGAATATGACCTAATTTATCAAAATCTGCAATATATCGAAATGATATATCAGTCTGCCTCCAGCATCGCCGTCAGGCTGGCGAAATCGGCCGGGGGCGGGGTCTCGAACGCCATCGCCTCGCCGCTCACGGGATGGCGAAAACCCAGCCGGGTCGCGTGCAGGGCCTGGCGGCCGAAGGCCGGCAGCGCCCGCCCGCCGGCCCGGCCGTAGAGCGGGTCGCCGATCAGGGGGTGGCCGAGATGCGCCATGTGCACGCGGATCTGATGGGTCCGGCCGGTCTCCAGCGTGCAGCGCACCAGGGCGGCGCGCGTGCCGAAGCGGCGCTCGACGCGCCAGCGGGTCAGCGCGGGTTTTCCGCCGCGGTCGACGACGGCCATCTTCTTGCGGTTCTGCGGATGCCGGCCGATTGCGCCCTCGACGGTTCCCGACGCCCTGCCGGGGGCGCCACGCACGATCGCCAGATAGGCCCGGTCGATGTCGTGACGGGCGAACAGGTCGGACAGGCCGGCATGCGCGGCGTCGCTCTTGGCGCAGACCATGACGCCGCTGGTGTCCTTGTCCAGGCGATGCACGATGCCCGGCCGGCGTACCCCGCCGATGCCCGACAGCGCCGCGCCGCAATGCGCCAGCAGGGCATTGACCAGGGTACCGTCGGGATTGCCCGCGGCGGGGTGCACGACGAGACCGGCGGGCTTGTCGAGCACGATCAGGTCGTCGTCCTCGAACAGGATGTCGAGGGCGATCGCCTGCGGTTGCGGGGTGGCGTCCTCGGGCGGCGGAACGGTCAGTTCGATCCGCTCGCCCGGTTTGATTCTGCGGGAGGGCTCGGCTACCGTCGCGCCGCCGACGCGGACCTGTCCGGCGCGGATCAGGCCGGCGATGCGGCTGCGCGAAAGCGCCGGCGCCGCTTCCGCGAGCACCCGGTCGAGACGCGCGCCCGCCGCGGCCGCGCCGGCCTCGACGACAATGGATTGGGTGAACGAGTCCGCCATGGCCAAGGACCTAAGCGACAACCTGCCGCTGCTCAAGCGTCTGATCGTCGTGATGACGCTGCTGATCGTGGCCGGCCTGATCGCCCTGGTCTGGGGCCTGGTGCGCACCAGCAAGCGCCTGAGCGACGACGCGCCGGCCCGCGCCGAGCACGCGGCGGGCGAGACCGCGGCTTTCGCCCTGCCGGCGGGCGCGGTGCTGGAGCAGATCGCCCCGGACGGTCGGCGGGTCTGGCTCAGGCTGAGACTCGCATCCGGCGGCTGGCGGCTGGTCGCGGTGGACCGCAAGAGCGGCGTCGCGCTGAACGTGATCGAGCTGGGCGCCGATACCGGCGCGCCACCGTCCCGGCCCGCCGCGGGAAGAACGGAATGATCCGGCTTGCCGCCGGCATCCGCGGGGCGATCGAGGCCGCGGCCCGGGCGGCCTGGCCGCGGGAAGCCTGCGGCCTGCTGGTGGGGGAGGACGACAACGGCACGCTGCGGGTCGCGCGCCTCGTGCCCGCCGATAATGTGGCGAGCGATCCGCTGCGTGGTTTCGAGATCGACCCGGCCACCCGCTTCCACCTGCATCGCGAACTGGCGGGTGGCGGGGAACGGCTGGTCGGGCACTGGCATTCCCATCCCACCGGCGTGGCCGAACCTTCGGCAACCGACCGGGCGATGCAGTACGAACCGGAACTTTGCTGGCTGATCTGTGGCGTGAGCGAGACGGAGATCACCGGCCTGGCCGCGTTTCAGCCGGACGGCGCGGGCGGTTTCGCCCCGCGGGCGCTGGTGGACGAAACAGACGCGGCGAATTGAGGACAGGGAGAGCGGGCATGAATTTTTCCTCGGACAACGCGGCGGGCATCTGCGCGCCGGTCATGGCGGCGATGGCCGACGCCAACCAGGGCCGGACCATGGCCTATGGCGCCGATCCCTGGACCGAGAGGGCGGCCTCGCTGTTCGCGGACCTGTTCGAAACGGACCTGGCGATGTTCCCGGTCGCGACCGGCACTGCCGCCAACGCCCTGGCGCTGGCCCAGGTGACTCCACCCTGGGGCCAGGTGTTCTGTCACCGCCTCGCGCATATCGAGGTCGACGAGGCGGGCGCGCCGGAGCTGTTTTCCGGCGGCGGCAAGCTCGCCCTGCTCGACGGGGCCGACGGCAAATTCGGCGCCGAAACCCTGGCCGCCGCCCTGGCGACCGCCGGCTTCGGCGTGGAACACCATCCCCAGCCGGCGGCGGTGTCGATCACCCAGCTCAGCGAACTGGGCACGGCTTATGCCGTGGACGAGATCGCCGCCATCGCCGAGGCGGCGCATGCGCGCGGACTCAAGGTGCACATGGACGGCGCCCGTTTCGCCAACGCCCTGGTCGGGCTGGATGCCGATCCGGCCGCGCTGACCTGGAAGGCCGGCGTCGACGTGCTGTCCTTCGGCGCCACCAAGAACGGCGCCATGGCGGCCGAGGCCGTGCTGTTCTTCGATCCGGCGCTGGCCGAGGATTTCCGCTTCCGCCGCAAGCGCGGCGGCCACCTGTTCTCGAAGATGCGTTTCCTGTCGGCGCAGCTCGTCGGCTATCTGGAGAACGAGACCTGGCTCGCCAACGCCCGGCACGCCAACGCCATGGCCCGACGCCTGAGCGAGGGCCTGACGATGCTGCCCGGCGTGTCGCTGGCGCATCCGGTGGACGGCAACGAGATCTTCGTGCGTCTGCCCGAGCCGGTAATCGCGGCGCTGGAAGCGGCCGGCGGCCTGTTCCACCGCTGGCAGGACGGCGCGCCGCCGACCGTTCGCCTTGTCACCGCCTTCGATACCGGCGAGGCCGAGGTCGACCGTTTCCTGGAGATCGCCCGGGCGGCGGCCCGCTGAGGCCGGCCGGAACCGTTCCGCCTCTCCGCGCGTTCCTTTCCCGAATAGCGAAGCCGTGCCCGTCCGGCGCGGCAGGGAAAGGAGTGACCTCGTGATGCTGCTCGAATGGAGTGCGCAGTTTGCCGCCATGCCCGCCTTTGCCGTGGGGCTTGGCGCGATGCCGGCGGCAGCGGCCGGCGGACCCTCGGGCCGGGACAGCGCGTCCTCGTCCGATTTCGCGGCCTATGCGCTGGAGAAGCGGGACGAGGCGATCGGGAAGGGCGGCGAGATCATCGCGGCGATGGACCGGCGTGTCGACGAACTGTCCACAAGGCTCAGGCTGAGGGCCGGGCAGGCCAGCGCCGAGACCAGGACGCAGTGGATCGCCGCCCGCCGCGAGCTGATGGATCTGCGCAGCGATGCGCGCCGCAGCCTGGAGGACATGAAGCACGCGACGGACGTGTCATGGAACGCGACCCGCGATGTCTTCGCATCCGCCCTGCGTGAACTGGGCAACGGGATCGACGCGGCGGCGAGGAAGGTCGACTCGTAGGGCAAGGGGGTCGCGGTTCCCGCACCCGCTCGCGATCCGAAAGGGGCTGGTCCTCGGGACCGGCCCCTTTTGCATTTCCGCTCCACCGGGTGCGCGGACCGGCCGGACGCTACCGGCATGCGCGAACGAAACTCCCGGACGTGCGGGAACCGGATCCGCCCCTACGGCGTTTCCAGGGAAAGCCTGAGAAAACCACTGTGCCCGAAAGGAGATCGCGAGCATGACCATCACCCCGATCACCACCCTGCCGGCCGCCGTCGCCCTGTGCATGATGCTGGCGGCCTGCAACGACAACGAGGGCCCGTTCGAGCGGGCGGGCGAAGCCATCGACGAGAGCCTCAACGACGCCGGCCGGGCCCTCGAGGACGCGGCCGACTGACGCCGGACGCCGTGCCGCTCCCCGGAAGGCCGCAGTGCCGTTGTCGCCGCCGCGGATGGCGCGGTCGCCGGCCGTTCGGACGGGCGGGGCAAGGCGCCCGGAGACGGGCCTGACAGGACCCGCGCTCGGCACCGCTTGCACAGCACCGCTTCATGCGGTGCTTTTTTTTCGACCGGAGGGGAACCGAAACGCGGGTCCGTGCGTTCCCTCCCTGTGTAGCGAAGCCGCGTCTCGAGGATGCGGCAAGGAAAGGAGCGTAACCGACATGATGTTCACCGAATGGAGTTCGCAGTTTGCCGCGATTATCGTCCTCGCCATGGGCCTGGGCGCGATGCCGGCGGCCGCCGGCACCGAGCGGAGCGATCCGAAGGTGTCGAACACCGATTTCACGGCCTACGCGCTGGAGAAGCGCGACGAGGCGGTCGCCAAGGGCGGCAAGGTCGTCGAGAGCATGGACCGCCGGATCGACGAGCTGACGACCAAGCTGGAACTGAAGGCCGAGCAGGCCAGCGCGGAGGCGAAGGCGCAGTGGATCGCGACCCGCCGCGAGCTGCTCGAGCTGCGCAGCGACACCCGCCGCAGTTTCGATGCCATGAAGGATTCCGCGGACGAGACCTGGAACAACACCCGCGACGCCTTCGGCAGCGCCCTGCGCAAGCTGGGCGACGCCATCGACGAGACCGCGCGCAAGGTCGAATCCTAGAACTCACCCGCACGCGATCCGCGACAGGGCCGGCCCCCCGGGGCCGGCCCTTTTCGCATGTCGCCGCGGCAGCAGGGCGGCGGATCCGCACATTTTTCTTCCGCCCCCCGGAACCGAAGGCGGGGGGCGCGCGTTTACCGGGAAAGACCCCGGACCGTTCGGGTCCGCAACAGGAGAACAAGACGATGATGTCCGCCAAACCGATCCTCGTTTCCAGCGCGTTGCTGCTCGGCCTGCTGCTGTCGGCCTGCGGCCACCGCGAGGGGCCGTTCGAACGTACCGGCCGGGCCATCGACGAATCCCTCAACGACGCCCGCCGCGCGCTGGAAGACGCGGCGGACTGACAGAGCCCCGATCCCTCCCGATCAATGGAGAACGCCATGCTGACGCTTCGCCTCAACCGGCTTGCCGCGACGACGGCCTGTCTCGCGCATGCCTGCCGCCTCCTCTGCCGCCTGGCCTGACGAGCGCCACCAGCGGCCCCCCGATCCCCTGCCATCAAGGAGAATTCCCATGACGAAACGCAATCCCACGCTTCCCGTCGCCCTGATCCTCATGCTGGCCGGCGCGCCCGTCCTGGGCGGCTGCACCGCCCTGGTCGTCGGCGGCGCCGCCGGCGGTGCGGCCGGCTATGTCGCCGGCAAGGTGTCCTCGGACGACGGCGAACGGAAGAAGTGACGGCGCGGGCGGCCGTCAGCGCCGGCCGACGGGCGGCAGCGGGAAGCGGATCTCGTAGTCCAGCCCGTCGGCGGACAGGCGGAAGGCCGCATCGCCATCGAGCGACTGCGGCAGCAGCCGCTCCAGCATCACCCGGCCGAAGCCCGATCGGCCCCCGTCATCGGCCGCCACGCCGCGCTCGCGCCAGCGGAAGGTGATGGCGGGGTCGGGTTGTCCGGAGGCGATGCTCCAGTCGATCACTACCCGTCCTTCCTCCCGGGCAAGCGCCCCGTGCTTGTGCGCGTTGGTCGCCAGTTCGTGCACCGCCAGCGCCAGGCTCTGGGCCATGTCCGGCGTGAGCCGGACAGGCGGCCCGCCGATCGAGATCCGCTGCCGCAGGGCCTCGTCGATGAAATCGATCTGCTGGCGGACGATCTCGCCCATCTCCGCGCTCTGCCAGTCCTCCGAGACCAGCACGTCGTGCGCCCGCGACAGGGCCGCGAGCCGGGCGCCGAAACGATCGAGAAATTCCTCCGTCGAATCGACATGACGCGCGGACTGGCGGGCGATCGCCTGGATCACCGCCATCAGGTTCTTGCTGCGGTGGGTCAGTTCCCGCAGCAGCAGGACGAGCTGCTCGCGGCTGCGGCGCTCCTCGGAAATGTCGATCGCGACGCCGGCGATACCGGCGATCCGGCCCTCCTCGATCACGGGTTCCAGCACCATCTTGTACCAGCCCTCCTCGCCGTCGGCGCCGGGCAGCCTGACGTCCAGGCTCTCCGGGCCGCCACCGGCGAGCACGCGCCGCTTCGCCGGGGCGATCGAGCGGGCGGCCTCGGGCGGCAGCACGTCCTCGTCGCTGCGGCCGAGAAAGGCCGATTCTCCCCGGCCGTCGGGGACGTTGTAGATCCAGGAATAGTTGAGGTCGCTGTCCTGCTGGAAAACCGTCACGCCGGAACCGCGCAGGATGAGCTGGAAACGGGCGGTCATCGACACCAGTTCGCGCGTGCGTTCGTAGAGCGTGCGGTGCAGCTGCTCCTCGCCGTCCTCCTCCGTCTCGCTCGACGGGCCGGTTGCCGGCAGTTCGGAATCGAGCCGGTCGCCGAGATGGCGGATCTCCCCCAGGGTCGGGATTTCCGCCAGGCGGGGAAGATGGCGCCACAGCAGGGCGGCGATCACGACGGCGAGGAGGGCCAGCAGCGGATCGATGAAGGCGTGCAGCCGGAGCGCCACGGCCTCGAGGTTGGGCAGGGAGGTCAGGAAATAGAGCGACAGGAAGGCAAGGAAGGCGGTGATCAGGCGGATCGCCCGCCGCTCGGCCGGCGCGGGCGGGCGGCGATGCGCCAGCACCAGGACGGCCGCCAGCATCGCGATACAGGCGCCGGCGACGATCAGGTCGAACAGGGCGGCCAGCATGTCAGGTCTCTGCCGTCGGGTGGGGGCGCGGGTGTTGCGGCACGGCGGCAGCGGCCGGCGGTCAGCCGGGAGGGGCCGTGTGGAAGAACAGGGCCTGTCCGATCGTCGCCTTCAGGGTGTCCTCGCGATAGGGCTTGGTCAGCAGGAAAGCCGGCTCGGGACGTTCGCCGGTCAGCAGGCGCTGGGGAAAGGCGGTGATGAAGATCACCGGCATCTGGAAGGACGCGAGAATGTCCCGCACCGCATCGATCCCGGAGGATCCGTCGGCGAGCTGGATGTCGGCGAGGACCAGGCCCGGCGGCTGCTCGCCGGCGCGGGCGACCGCCTGGTCGCGGGTCCGCGCCACGGCGGTGACCCGGTGACCCAGCGAAACGACGATGTCCTCGAGATCGGCCGAGATCAGGGGCTCGTCCTCGATGATCAGCACGTCCGTCGCGGTCTGGGCCTGGATTTCCGCCAGCGCCTCGGCCACCAGGTCCGCAATTTCAGCCTCGTCGACCGACAGGATCCGGGCCGCCTCCGCGTCGCTGAAATCCTCCAGCGTGACCAGCAGCAGGGCCTGTCGCGCCCGGGACGGCAGGGTCGCAAGCCGCCGGTCGGCGGTGGCGATGGCGCTGTCCGGGGCGGCCCCGGGCGCGGCCTTGCCGGCGTCGTCGAGCGTCTCGTGGAACAGGCGATAGAGACCCGGGCGGGGGTCCGCCTCGTCGCCCAGGTCACCGGGCGCGGCGATCAGGCGTTCGAGAACCGCGGCGACCCGTGCGTCGCCCTCGTCCTGGCTGCCCGTCACGGCCCGGGCGTGACGCCTGAGAAAGGGGATGTGCGGCGCGACGCGCTCGTGAATCTGCAATGATCGCTCCCGTAGAGCAGGGAATGGTGGCGGGGTTTGGGGATGCTGGCAAGCCGCGCGGCCGATGCCTGCGCCGATGTGTGCGCTGGCGCGGCGGCAGGCCGAACCGTGCTATCATGGGCGCGAACTCGGCGGTCGCGGTTCGGCCTGGTGTCGCAGGCGGCTGCCTCGGAAAAGGGATGTGAACGTGTCGGGCGGCAAATCCGGAGACCGGAATCGCGATCACGACGGCGCGCCCGACGGGCCCGGTGGCGAGACGCCGGTTGCCGACGGAACCGGAACCGACGCCGCGCCCCCAGGCCGCCCCGATCCCCGCCGGCGCGAACGGCAGAAGTGGATCTCCGAACAGCTCAAGACCGCCTACGACGATGTCGCCAGCGAACCCGTCCCCGACCGGCTGAAGCAGCTTCTGGAAACGCTGAAGTCGCGGGACGGCGAGGGATGAGCGAGGCGGCGCTCGCCCGGGCCCGGGACGAGATCGAATCCGGTCTGGTCGATCTGCTGCCGCAGCTGCGCGCCTTCGCCCGCTCGCTGTGCGGTGATGCGGTACGCGCCGACGACCTGGTGCAGGAAGCAGTGATCCGCGCCTGGGACAATCTCGACAAGTTCGAACCCGGCAGCAACCTGAAGGCCTGGCTGTTCACCATCCTGCGCAACCGCTTCTATTCCGAGCAGCGCAAGACGCGGCGCGAGGTCGAGGATGTCGACGAGCAGCATGCCGCCTCGCTCAGCGCCCCGCCCAACCAGCTCGACCGCGCCGTTCTCAAGCAGTTCGCCGACGCCGTCGCGCGGCTGCCCGCGACCCAGCGCGAGGCGCTGGTGCTGACATCGGCCGTCGGATTTTCAGTGGAAGAGGCGGCGCGGATCTGCGGCTGCGCGCCGGGCACGGTGAAGAGCCGGGTCAGCCGGGCCCGCGCGCGGGTATTGGCGATGCTGGACATCGACGAGCAGACGCTGACGGAGGGCGACGCCCTGATCCAGGCCGCGCAGACCGGCGGCAGCCTGGAACAGCTTCTCTAGGGCAGGTTCCCGCAGACGGGAGCGGAAGCGAAGAAGGCCGGCGGCGCGAACGCCGCCGGCCCTGTCGTTCGCCGGAGGAGGAACGGCGGTTACTTCTTCGCCAGCGGATCGCTGGTGTAGCCGAAGCCCTGGATCACCACCCGACGGTTGCGCGGTTCGGCGACGCCGTCGCCGGTGATCACGGCCGGCGCGCTCTCGCCCTTGGCCTCCATCTCGAAGCGGTTGAGGGTGCTGATGCGCAGGCCCTGGCGGATCAGTTCCTGGCGCACCGCCTCGGCCCGGCGCTCGGAAAGCGCGCGGTTGTAGTCGGCGGGGCCGGCCCGGTCGGCATGGCCCTCGACCACGATCTCGACGGCGCTGCGATCGCGGATCGAGGCGACGAAGCGGTCGATCCGGGCCTGGGCCTCGGCCGTGATGTCGGACTTGTCGAAGTCGAAGAACACCTTCTCGGCCTCGGTGGTGGCGATCAGGCGCGGTTCGGCCGGTTTCGGCTCGGCCTTCTTCGCGACCGGCTCGGCCGGCGGCGGCGCCATCGCGGTGCGCAGGTTGGCCATGGCTTGGTGGAACTGCGTGCGGCAGGCGGCGATATGCGCGGTCTGCCAGGCCTCTTCCTGCTGTTCGACCCAGCAGTCGAAGCGGGCCTGGGCGATCGCGGCCTGGGACGGCGCGCGGCTGCGCGCGCCCTGATCGAAGGCGGCCATCAGTTCGCCGCGGGCGGCGTCGAGTTCGGCGCGGTGATCGGCCCCGTCAATGTTCCAGTCGCCGACCCGCTCGGGCGCCGGGGTCGTCGAGGCGGCGGCCGCGAAGGCCTTCTCGGCGAAATGGTCGGCGTCGGGCCAGTCGTACATCTCGGCGGATTCGAAGATCGAGAAGTCCCGGTACTCGCGCGCCAGGTGATCGGTGAAACGATCGCCGGAGACCGCAAGCGATTTCACCCGGGTGACGTCCCGGTCGAGGATCGTCGCCTGGGAGGGAGCGATCGAGATCAGGGCCAGCATGGCCGTCTGGGCGAGCAGGGTGCGCTTGAACATTGTCTTCTCCTTAGCGTCATTGGCCTCCGAGGGAGGTTTCACGGGGCTAACGCCGGACCCCGGGGATCGGTTCCGAACTTTTTTCGCCCGCGGCGCCGGCGCCGCGCAGACACGCGAAACCCTTGACGGCGTGCACGCGGACCATTACTTCACGCCCCTCTGCCAGGCGGCCCCTTCGTCTAGCGGTCCAGGACGCCGGCCTCTCACGCCGGAAACAGGGGTTCGATTCCCCTAGGGGTCACCAACACCACAGGGAGGTATCCTCCTTCGATGGCAGATTCCGGCCAGGACAGGATCGACAAGACGCCCCGCGAGGACCGGCTGCCGCGGGCCTACATGGTCGATGTGCTGCGGGCCTGGCAGGCCTGGAAGGGCGAGGCAGTCGCCCCGCATCTCTCCCGGCTCGATCCCGCCGCGTTTCCGAAGGCGCTGCCCTACCTGGCGCTGATCCGCATCGAACATCCCGCCGGACGCGCCCTGGTGAGCCTCGTCGGCGAGGGCGCGGTCGAGGCCGTCGGCGTCAATTTCACCGGCCACTACATGGACGAGATACCCGGCAGCGAGATCGGCCAGGCCCGCATCGCGGCGATCGTCGAAAACCGCGAACCCTTTCTCGACCTCGACGATCCGATGGCGTTCTCGCCGCTCGATTACAAGACGATCAGCGTGCTCAGCCTGCCGTTCCTCGACGACGAGGACCGGGTCGCCGCGGTTCTGCTGGTGCAGTCCTTCTCGCTCTGAGGCCGATGCCCCGGCGGTCGATGCCGCGCGGATCGTCCCGGGATCGCGGATTCGATAGATCAATCCCATCGACAGCGTCATGCTTGGGCGAAACGACGGTTCGAGGAGCGGCGATGCAGGGCGGGGGACTGACGCTGAAACAGCTTCGCTGTCTCGTGGCGCTCGAGGACACTGCGCATTTCCGCCATGCCGCCGAGCGCTGCGGCATCACCCAGCCGTCGCTCAGCGCCCAGATCAAGAATCTCGAGGGCGTGCTGGGCGTTCAGCTTGTCGAGCGCAACCGGGCCGGCGTCACGATGACGCCGGTGGGCCGCTCCGTGGTCGCAACCGCCCGGCGGATTCTCGATGACGTGCAGGCCATCGCCGACTTCACCGCCGGGGCCCAGCACGGCCTGCTGGGCACGATCCGGCTGGGCACCAAACCGACCCTGGGGCCCTACCTGATGCCCCATGTTGTCGCCCGCCTGCACCGGAAATATCCGGACCTCAACCTCTATGTCCGCGAGGGTGCGCCGAAGGACCTGGAACACGAACTGGCTTCGGGGCTGCACGACGTCATCCTGGCCCAGGTGCCCGTGGCCGGTGCCGACCTGGTGACCGAACGGCTGTTCCGGGAACCGCTGTACCTGGCCATGGCCCGCGACGACCCCCTGGCGCGCCGGGCGCAGGTCACCGTCGAGGATCTGCGCGGGCTGCGGATGCTGTCCCTCAATCCCGACTACCACCTGCATGACCAGATCGCGGAACTCTGCCGCGCCTACGGTTCGGTGCTGGTCCGCGACTATGAAGGCACGAGCCTGGACGCGCTGCGGCAGATGGTGGGCATGGGCATGGGCGTGACCTTCCTGCCGGCGCTCTACGTGCATTCGGAGATCCATGCCCGCAGCGAGATTGCCGTGCGCCCCCTGAAGGGCTCGTCGTTCTCCCGCTCGGTCGGCCTGGTCTGGCGCAAGAGCGCAGGCCGGGCGAGCGCCTACCGGCAGATGGCCGATCTCGTCCGGGAGGTCGCGGGCAGCCGCTTCAAGGACCTCGCCGTCGAGAACTGAGATCGTCGAGAGATCGCCGGAATTTCCCGACGATAGAAAAAATCGATCAAAGTCGGATTGTCGATCCGATTGTTCTTTCTTCCTCGGTTTCCCATCTGGGCAGGGGAAAGAGACGGATTCCCCCAGGGCAGGGCGTTGCCGGGCGGACTCCGCGCGGCGCGCGTCACCGGGTTTCGCGAACTCCCAGACAGTCGACCGCCATGCGGGCGGCGCGAACACATGCCTGCGGCCGGAATACCGGACGCGACAGGAAACGGGAAACGATGAGCAACGACGAGCGGACCTATGGCGGCGATGACGAGGGACGGGCCTTTCCGACCCTGAAGGTGAGCGCGCTGCGCGTCGGCCTGTTCCTGGCGATGGCCGTGTTCTTCGCGTCGTTCATGCCGCCGGCGCTGTTCGCGATGACCGTGAGCAACCTGCTGTTCCTGACCGCGATCGTCTCGACGGTGATGGCCGTGCTGATAGGCGAGGCGCCGTTCGCGAAGCGGCCGACCCGCTGGGACGAGGCCGCGGTGCTGGTGGGGACGGCGCTCATCGCGGGCTTTTTCGTCGACCCCGCCGCCGTGCAGTCCGCCATGGCCGAACTTCCGGCGGCGGACGGATCGTGAACCCTCGCGCGTTCCGGCCGGTACCGGGCGGAACCGCGGGAACGTCAACAGGATGAGCAGGAGCCGTACGACATGACCCCGATCACGAGACTTCGCGAAGCGCTGCGCCACGAGGCGGCGCCCGGCATGCTGCTGATCCTGACGGCGGTTGCCGCCATGATGCTGGTCAACTCGCCCCTGAGCTGGCTCTACAACGGCCTCTTGGAACTGCCCGTGGTCGTCAGCATCGGCGCTCTGGCGATCGACAAGCCCCTGCTGCTGTGGATCAACGACGGCCTGATGGCGGTGTTCTTCCTGCTGATCGGGATGGAACTCAAGCGCGAGATGGCCGAGGGGCACCTTTCGACGCTGCGACGCGCGGCCCTGCCGGCGTTCGCCGCGGTGG
>JBGTSP010000117.1:0-12499 GCA_041940205.1 Alphaproteobacteria bacterium | reverse complement strand
TGGGTCGCGCTCGGCCTGCTGATCGTGGTCAACGTGGTGTTCTTCCAGGAAGGCATCATGGGCTGGGTGCAGCGCAGGTGGCCGGAGCGCTTCGGAATCGCCGTCGACCAGAAGAAGGCCGAGAACCAGGTTCAGGCGGGCAGCAGCGCATGACCACGCCCCTGATCCAGTGCGAAAGCGTCTCGAAGTCGTTCGGCGGCGTGGTCGCCAACCACGAGATCTCGATCTCCGTTCCGGAAGGCAAGATCACCGGGCTGATCGGGCCCAACGGCTCGGGCAAGACCACGCTGTTCAACTCGATCGTCGGCTATCACCCGATCGACGAGGGCTCGATCCGCTTCGAGGGCCGGGAGATCTCGCGCCTCCGGGTGCCGCAGATCGCCCGCCTGGGCCTGCTGCGCACGTTCCAGCAGACCCGCATCTACAGCAAGATGAACTGCGTGCAGAACATGCAGATCTCGGCCTCGCACCGCAACGAGGGCCTGGCGGACATGTTCCGAAGCCGCTCCGGCGAGGCGGTCGAGCGGGCCGAGGCGCTGCTCGATTTCGTCGGCCTCTATTCGAAGCGTTTCCTGATTTCCGGCGATCTCTCCTTCGGCCAGCAGAAGCTGCTGGAGTTCGCCATGGCGCTGATGAACGACCCCAAGGTGCTGCTGCTGGACGAGCCGACCGCGGGCATCAACCCGACGCTGATCAACGGCCTGATCGACCGGCTGAAACGGGCCAACGAGCAGTTCGGTGTCACCCTGTTCGTGATCGAGCACAACATGCGGGTGATCATGAACCTGGCGGAACAGATTTCCTGCCTGGCGCACGGCGAGCTGCTGGCCACCGGCACGCCGGAGGAAATCCAGGCCGACCACCGGGTGGTCGACGCCTATCTGGGGGCGCACTGATGAGCGACACGGACAGCGGGCCGGCCGGCGACAGCGGCGTTCGCGGCTACGGCCAGGGGACGGTCGAGACCGTGATTTCGGTCGACGCGGTGATGCGCGAGGCCGAGAAGATCGCCGCCAACGCGCCGAAGCTCGAGGACATCGCGGCGCTCGCCGGGCACGAGCCGTTTCTGCAGATCGAGGGGCTGGTCGCCGGTTACGGCAAGATGGAGATCCTGCACGACTTCAACCTGCAGGTCGCACGCGGCCAGTCGCTCTGCCTGATCGGTCCGAACGGCGCCGGCAAGTCGACGGTGCTGCACTCGATCTTCGGCTTCACCAACATCTTCGCCGGCCGCATCAGCATCGACGGCCGCGACATCACCCGGCTGTCGTCCTCGGAGAAGCTCAGGACCGCGGGCGTCGCCTACATCCTGCAGGACAAGTCGGTGTTCCCCGGCATGAGCGTCGAGGAGAACCTCTGGATGGGCGGTTTCCTTAAGGACAAGCCGGCCGAGGCCCGGCAGGCCGCCGAAATGGTGTTCGACAAGTATCCCCGCCTCGCCGCCCGGCGGAAGCACGCCGCGGGCGTGCTCTCGGGCGGCGAGCGGCGGCTGCTGGAGATCAGCCGGGCGCTGGTGATGCAGCCCGAGGTGCTGCTGGTGGACGAGCCCTCGATCGGCCTGGAGCCGCGTTTCATCGACATGGTGTTCGAGATCCTCGACGACCTGCAGAACAACGAGGGCAAGACGATCGTCATGGTCGAGCAGAACGCCAAGAAGGGCCTCGAGTTCGCCGATATCGGCTATGTCCTGGTTTCCGGCCAGACCGCGCTCGCCAATCGGGGCGAGACCCTGCTCGCCGATCCCGACGTCGGTCGGCTGTTCCTGGGCGGCTAGCGGCGCGCCGGCCATGGCCGAGAACCCGATCCAGGGCCTGCACCACCTGGCGATCAGCACGTCGGACATCAAGGCGCAGATCGCCTTCTTCACCGACAAGCTGGGCATGGAACTGGTGGCGCTCTACTGGATGCACGGGGTGAAGGACGCCTGGCACGGCTTCCTGCGGCTGAACGACGAAAGTTCCATCGCCTTCGTGCAGCAGCCCGGCAACGCCGCCGCGCCGGTCCGCCTGGGCGAGACCCATTCCGGCAACGCCGCCGCGCCGTCGGCGCCGGGCACGATGCAGCATGTCGCCCTGAAGGTGCGCGACGAGGCCGAACTGGACCTCATGAAGAACCGGCTGCGCGCCCGGGGCGTGCCGGTGATCGGCCCGATCGACCACGGCTTCTGCCGCTCGATCTACTTCGCCGGGCCCGAGCATCTCTCGCTGGAACTGTCCTGTTCCGGGGCGCCGATCGATCCCGCGGCCTGGATCGATCCCGAGGTTGTCGCGCTGGCCGGCATCGACGATGCCGAACTCGCCGCGTTCACCGCACCGCCCGGCTTCAGGCCGTCCGGCACGCCGGCGCCGCAACCCGGTCCCGACGCGCCGGGCCCGCATCTCGCCAACATGTCGGAGGCGGCCTATGCCCGCCTGCTGGCGACGCCCGATGCGGAGATCCTGGCCCGCAGCGAGAACGAGCCTCCGGTCAAAGCCGATAAATAAGTTTAGAAAATAACTATAACGTTCTGTTTTTATTATTTTTTTCCCCAATCTGAATTCCGTTCACCGACCTCATTCGTGCCCCTTGCCCGGCACCGGCGTGGCGGCCGGCGTGCCGGTCCGGAGCGCCTTCTCGCGGCCGCCGAAGCGCGCGGCCAGCGCGTTCTGGTCGTCCTTGGCCATGCGGTCGACCGATGCCGGCGTGCGTCCCGAGAGATGCGCGCCTAGCGCCGCTTCGAGCCGGGCCCGTTCGCCGGCATGCGTCGGGCTGTCGGCCAGGTTCACGGTCTCCTCGGGATCGAAACGCAGGTCGAACAGTTCCGGCGGATAGCCGACATAGTGGTGATATTTCCAGCGCGCATCGGCGACCATGAAGGCCGCGGTGGGGGAGCCCACGGCGTGATATTCGCTGAGCACCGTGCGTTCGTGATCGCTCGATCCCAACCGTCCCAGCAGCGAGCGGGAGACCCGCGGGACGTCGTCCGCGAGGTCGTCCGGCACACCCATCGCCTCGAGGAAGGTCGCGTGCAGGTCGGCCAGGGTGACCGGCGTGAAATTCACGTCGCCGGCCGGCACGCCGGGGCCGGCCAGGATCATCGGGACCGCCGTCGATTCCCGGTAGAGGTTGGATTTTCCCCAGAGCCCCCGCGCGCCCATGTTGTCGCCATGATCCGAGCTGTAGATCACCAGGGTGTCCCCGGCGAGGCCGCTGTCTTCCAGGGCGGCCAGGATCTCGCCGATCCTGCGGTCGACGAAACTGCACAGCGCGAGATAGCCGGCGATCGCCAGGCGGCGCAGCTCCGGCTCGCCGTCGAACACCGCTTCGGGCCGCATGAATGCCTCCATCCGGGCGATCCACGGATGGTGCGGAAAACCCTCCGCGGGCAGCAGCTTGGAAGGCTCCAGCCGGTCGAGGGGATAGAGGTCGAAAAGGTCCTGCGGCGCCACCAGGGGAAAATGCGGCGCCACGAGGCCGACCATCAGCATCCAGGGGGCCTCGTCCGGATCGGCGGCGCGGTCGGCGAGCCAGCGACAGGCCCCGGCCGCGACGTCGGTGTCGTACTGGTTGTAGTTCGACCAGCCGGGGCCGATCTCCTTCAGCATCCGGCCCATGGTGCGTCCTTCGGGCAGCGGATCGCGCACCGAGCCCCAGACCATGCCGATGCCCTCCCAGACATGCATCGGCAGGGTCTGCCGGGAGAACCCGGTGGGCGCGTCGGCGTTCAGGAAATGCAGCTTGCCGATCGATTCGACCCGGTGCCCGGCGCGCTGCACGACATGGCCCCAGCCCTCGATCCGGCCGTCATAGGCCAGCGCATTGTCCCAGAAGCCGGTCTCGTGCACCGCCGCCCCGGTGGCGAGGGACGCCCGCGCGGGCACGCAGATCGGCGAAGGCGTGTAGGCGTTGACGAAACGGGTGCCGCGCCGCGCCAGCGCGTCCAGGTGCGGGGTTTGCGCCAGCGGCGACCCCGAGATCCCCATGTGCCGGGGATCATGCTCGTCGGAAAACAGGAAGAGGACGTTCGGGCGGCGTTCAGCCACCCCCGGGGTCCTTCAGCCGGTCGACGAAATAGGCGTCCAGCTTGCCGAGAGCCCGGCTGAAGACCTGCAGTTCCTCGGGCTCCAGCACGTCGACGACGGCGCGCTGGCGCTCGCGGGCGAGCGGAATCACGCGTTCGAAAATCGCCCAGCCCTCCGCCGTCAGCTCGAGAATGCGCGAGCGCCGGTCGACCGGATCGTCGCGCTCGACGATCAGGCCGTTGCCGATCAGCTTGGTCTTCACCCGGCTGACCACCGCCTTGTCTATCTGCATGCGGTCGCCCAGCACGACGGAGGTCTGCGGCCCGAAATGTCCCAGCGTCGCGAGCAGGCGCCATTCCGAGAGCGCGAGTCCGGAATGGTGCTGGTGCCAGCGCTGGCCGGCACGATTCATGTGGTGCACGAGGGTCAGCAGGCGGTAGGTCATGAACTGGGTCAGCGCCAGATCGTCGCTGCCCCCCTCGCCGCCCTGCTCGGCGGCCCGATCTCGACCGGTTGTCCCGGATACTTGTTTTAAAGTTGACATATCAACTATTATACCTTTCGGGCGAAATGGCGCAAGATCACCCAAACGAGGACAAGGGGAGGATGCCGTGCTGAAACGTCTTACTATTGCCGCCGCCGTTCTGGCAATCTCGGCCCTGCCGGCCCGGGCCGACTGGCAGCCTGCCGGTCCGATCAAGATGCTGATCGCCTTCAAGGCGGGCGGCGGGGCCGACACCCAGGCCCGGATGATCGCCGAGGAAATCGAGAAGCGCCGCGGCTGGAAGATCATCCCCGAACAGAAGACCGGCAAGGGCGGCGCCGTGCTGGCCCGCGCCATGGTCGGCATGCCCAACGACGGCACCGTGATCGGCATGCTGGTGACCGAGACCCTGGGCTACAACATGATCGCGGCCGGCAAGGCCGGCTACAGCGCCGACGACTTCACCTACCTGACCACCACCGCCGGCTTCCAGATGGGCGTCGTCGCCAGGACCGAGCGCGGCTGGAAGAGCTTCGCGGACGTGGTGTCCGCCGCAAAGGGCGGCGAGACCATCCGCTTCGGCGCCATGAGCCCGAAGCTGGCGGATCTCGCCTACCTGCTCGGCAAAGCGCACGGCGTCGACTTCAACATCGTCAGCGTGCGCGGCGGCAAGGGAGTGATGGACGGCCTGAACGCCGGCGATCTCGACATCGGCTGGGGCGCCGGCATCCAGACGAAGGCGGTGCTGGCGGGCGACATGGTCAACCTGGCATCGGGCCTCTCGGGCAGGCTGAAGGTTTCGCCGGACGCGCCGACGATGCGGGAACTGGGGGTCGACTTCGACGCCGACGGCTATTTCCTGTTCGTCGCCCCGGCGGGTCTGCCGGACGATGCCCGCGCGGCCCTCACGGCGGCCATCGTCGAGGTGATCAGCGATCCGGAGACCAAGGCGCACGGTTTCCTGAACAAGGGATTCGGCGGCGTCGCGGTGCTGCAGGGCGCGGCGCTGGACGATTTCATGGCCGGACAGTCCCGCTCCTCGCGGGCCCTGCTGAAGGCGGTCTCGCAATAGCGGCCCCGCGCCGCGCCGCGTCGAGAGTGGACCGCGCCGCGACGGCACGATGAGCGATAGCGAAGAGTCCGGCAGGATCGACGGCGAGCGGATCGTCGGCCTCGTCTGCATCGTCGCCGCCCTTGCCGTGGGATTTGCCTGGATTCCGCTCGATGTCGAAAGCGGCATTGTCGAGCGGGTGCGCGGCCGGCAGGCGATCGGCGATGCCCTCGCCCCGGCCGCGGCCGCCTGCCTGCTCGGCCTCGGCGGCCTGCTGCTGCTCCTTGCGCCGCGCCGCGGCGACATCCCGGCCGTACCGGGGCGCGACACGCTCGGCTTCATCGTCCGGCTGGCGCTGATCGTGCTGCCGGCGCTGCTGGCGATGCGCCATGCCGGCCCGCTCACGGTGGAGGCGCTGCAGGCCCTCGGTCTCGATCTCGCCGACTACCGTCTGCTGCGGGACACGCCGCCCTGGAGCTATCTGGGCTATCTCGCCGGCGGCACGGTGCTGGTCGCCGGCCTGATCGGTCTCGTCCGCCACCGCCTGGACTGGCGCATCCTCGCCCTCGGCTTCGCCGTCGCGCTGGCGCTGGCGCTGGCTTACGACCTGCCGTTCGACGACCTGCTGCTGCCGCCCAACGGGGACGTCTGATGGCGGTCATGGACTACATCTGGCTCGGCGTGCTCGAGGTGTTTTCCGGGCCGGTCCTGTTCGAGCTGTTCGGCATGCCGGTGCCCCTCACCCCGGTGATGGTGCTCGCGGGCTTCCTGGGCGGCATTCTGGTCGGCGCCACGCCGGGACTGGCCGGGCCGATGGCAATGGCGGTCAGCCTGCCGATCCTGATCTCGGTCTTCGGCTACGAGCGCGACGCCCTGCTGCCGGTGATGGGGTTCCTGATCGGGGTGATGAAGGGCGCCACCGTGGGCGGCGCCGTGCCGGCGATCCTGTTCAACACGCCGGGCACGCCGGACGCCCTGCTGACGACCTGGGACGGCCACCCGATGACGAAGCGCGGCGAGGGCGCGCGGGCGCTGCGCATCGCGCATTTCTCCTCCGTCAGCGGCGATACCGTCTCCGATCTCGTGCTGTTCGTCGGCGCGCCCTTCCTTGCCGTGTTCGTGGAAGCCTGGCTCGACTTCCCCGAGAAGACCGCCCTGATCATCCTGTCCCTGGCCTTCATCGCCGCCGTGGTCGGGGATTCGGTCGCCAGGGGGCTGATCTCCGCCGGGCTCGGCATGCTCGCCGCCTATATCGGCACGGGAGAGGATTTCTATCCCCGTCTCAGCCTCGGCCTGCCGGAACTCGCCGCCGGCTTTCCCGTCGTGACGGCGGTGCTGGGCGTGCTGATCCTGGGCGAGGTCTTCAAGGCGATCGAGGACATGTGGCGCGAGCAGCGCGCGCGCGGCGCCATCGACATCGCGGTCGCCCCAGGACGCGGACGCCTGGGCTGGCGCGACATCCGCGGCCTCGCGCCCTATATCGCCAATTCCGCCCTGATCGGCACCGCGATCGGCGCCCTGCCCGGCATCGGCTCCACGCTCGCGGCGACACTGGGCTACGCCTCGGGCCGCCGGCTGCACGAGAAACGCGGGAAACCGATGGGGCCGCGCTTCGGCGAGGGCGCGCCGGAGGGCGTGGCGGCCACGGAAGCGGCGAACAGCGCGGTCTCGGGCGCCAACCTGATCCCGGTGCTCTCGCTCGGCATTCCCGGCAATGCCGCGGCCGTGTTCCTGATCCTGGCGGCGGATTCGATCGGCGGCTTCAACCCCGGCCCGTCGGTGTTCCGCTTCACCACCGAAACCGTGAACCCGGAGTTGGTGATCGCCTTCGGCCTGTTCACCACCATGGTGCTCGCCAACCTGGCGAACTGGACGATCGGCGGCCTGTTCATGCGCACCGTCGGGATCATGGCGCGCGTGCCCAAGCCGGTGCTGATGCCCGCCGTGCTGCTTCTGACCCTGACCGCGATCTACGTGCAGGAACCCGACTTCGCGATCATCGTCCACGCCCTGGGCTTCGGACTGCTGGGCTACCTGTTCCGGAAGCTGGGGATTTCCGTTCTGCCCTTCGTGATCGCCTTCATCCTGGCGGGCCGGCTGGAGACCACCGCCCGCCAGGCCTTCGCCGCCACCGGGGGCGATCCCTGGTTCCTGTTCTCCAGTCCCCTGGCCCTCGTCTTCATGGTGCTGGCCGCGGGCGTCGTCGTCCATTTCTCGCGGACCGCCCGGAAGGATCCGTCATGACGCGTCCCAACATCCTGTTCATCACGTCCGACCAGCAGCGGGCCGACTGCTACGGATTCGAAGGACGGGCGGTCCGGACACCGCACCTCGACCGGCTCGCCGCCGAGGGCACGCGCTTCGGCGCCTGCATCACCCCGAACGCGGTCTGCCAGCCGTCCCGGGCCTCGATCCTGACCGGCCTGCTGCCCCGCACCCACGGCGTGCACGACAACGGCATCGACCTCGATCCGGCGCTGGGCGAACGCGGCTTTGCCGCCGCGCTGGCCGGCGCCGGCTACGACACCGGCTTCATCGGCAAGGCGCACTTCGCCACCTACCACACGTTCGCGCCCACCGGGACGCCGGAATGCCTGCGCAGTTCCGCCAGCTGGCCGGACGACTGGAACGGCCCCTACATGGGCTTCGCGCATGTCGAGCTGATGCTGGTGGGGCACAACTGGTTCCTGCCGGAGAAGCCGCCGGCCGGCCAGCACTACGAGCGCTGGTATCACGCCAACGGCCGCGGCGCGGAACGCAACCGGCTCTATGCCGAGAACGGCGGCGACACCCACGGCGCGGCGCAGACGTTCCATTCCCGCCTGCCCCCGGCCTGGCACAACAGCACCTGGACCGCGGACCGGGCGATCGACTGGATCCGCAGGGAGCGCGACAGGCCGTTCTGCGCCTGGGTCAGCTTTCCCGATCCGCACCATCCCTTCGACTGCCCCGAACCCTGGTCGCGACTGCACCATCCCGACGAGGTGGACCTGCCCGCCCATCGCACCCGCGACCTCGAGCGGCGGCCCTGGTGGCACCGCGCGGCGCTCGAGAACGAACCGGCGGGCAACGCGGAAAACGCCGAGATCCGCAAGGCCTACAGCCGCATCGCCCCGCAGAGCGACCGGCAGCTGCGCGAGATCATCGCCAACACCTACGGCATGATAGCGCTGATCGACCACAATGTCGGCCGCATCCTCGCCGCCCTCGAGGCAGCCGGTCTCGCCGAGAACACGATCGTGGTCTACAGCACCGACCATGGCGACTGGCTGGGCGACCACGGCCTGATTCTGAAGGGCCCGATGCTCTATGAAGGCCTGCTGCGGGTCGGCTGCATCCTGCGCGGCCCCGGCATTCCCGCCGGCCGGCGCATCGACGATCCGGTCTCGACCCTCGATCTGGGACCGACCTTCCTCGATTTCGCCGGGGTTTCGCCCCTGCTCGACCCGCACGGCCGCTCGCTGAAACCGCTGATCGCCGGCGATGCCGGCGCCTCGCGCGATTTCGCGCTGAGCGAATGGGAGCTGCTGCCCGGCCGGGCCGGTGTCGCCCTCAGCCTCGCCACCGTGCGCACGGCCACGGACAAGCTGACGCTCGACCGGCGGTCCGGCGCCGGCGAGCTCTACGACCTGAAGGAGGATCCGCACGAACTGGTGAACCGCTTCGAGGACCCCGCCTTCGCCGCCCGTCGGCGCGCGCTCGAGGACATAATCCGCAGCCGGCCCGACGACATGCGCCCGATCGGCCGGGCGATCGGTTCCGCCTAGACCCTATCTCCGGATTCGAGCCTGGCGAGGAAGGTATCGGCGCTGTCGAGGGTTTCCCGCCGGCGCGCCGCGCTCATGCGATCCCAGCTCCGGTAGGCCTGGCCCAGCCTGGCATTGTCGCCCAGGCGGTCGCGGTGGCGGTCGAGAAAGTGCCAGTAGAGCGCGTTGAACGGACAGGCCCCTTCCCCGGTGCGCCGGCTGACCGCGTAGCCGCAGCCGCCGCAATAGTCCGACATCCGGTTGATGTAGTTGCCGCCCGACACGTAGGGCTTGGAGGCCAGCAGGCCGCCGTCGGCAAACTGGCTCATGCCGATCGTGTTCGGCAGTTCGACCCATTCGTACGCGTCGGCGTAGACCGCGAGATACCATTCGTGCACCGCGTGCGGATCGACGCCGGCCAGCAGGGCGAAATTGCCGGTCACCATCAGCCGCTGGATGTGATGGGCGTAGGCTTCCTCCCGGGTCTGTTCGATACAGGCCGAAAGACAGCGCATGTCGGTCTCGCCGCTCCAGTAGAAGGCCGGCAGGGCGCGCTGGTGGGCAAGCGCGTTCTCCCGCGCATAGTCCGGCCCGCGCCACCAGTAGAGCCCGCGCACGAACTCCCGCCAGCCCAGGATCTGCCGCACGAAGCCCTCCACCGCGTTCAGCGGCGCCCGCCCCTCCCGCCACTCGCGCTCCGCCCGCCGGCAAAGGTCGAGAGGGTCGAGCAGGCCGACATTGAGATAGGGCGCGATCACCGCATGGAACAGGAAGCGCTCACCCGCGAGCATCGCGTCCTGGTAGTCGCCGAAGCGCGGCAGCGCGACCTCGAGGAAATGCGCGAAGGCCACTTCCGCCCCGGCGGCGTCCACGGCGAAGGAAAACGGCCGCAGCATGCCGAAATTGTCCGGGAACCGCGCCTCGACCAGGTCGAGCACGCGGGCGGTTTCGGCATCGGGCTCGAAGCGCATCGGCGGCGGGCAGTCGAGGCCGCTCTTCGGCGGCTTGCGGTTCTCCGCATCGAAGTTCCAGCGGCCGCCGGCGGGCGTGCCGTCATCCGCCATCAGCAGACCGGTGCGCCGGCGCATCACCCGGTAGAAATGCTCCATGCGCAGGCTCTTGCGGCCCCTGGCCCAGTCCGCGAAGGCCGCGCGGCTGCACAGGAAGCGGTCGTCCTCGCGGATCTCGACGGGTTGCCCGAGCCGTTCGGCTAGGCCCTCGAACAGCGCCTGCAGGCGCCATTCGCCCGGTTCGCACAGCACCAGGCGATCCGCGCCGTGCCGCGCCATCGCGTCTTCGGCCACGGCATCGAGCCCCCGGGGCGTGTCGGGATCGTCCAGCGCCCGGTAGTCGACCGTCCAGCCTGCCTCGCGAAGGCCGGCGGCAAAGGCCCGCATGGCCGCGAAGACGAGGGCGAGCTTCTTCCTGTGATGGCCGACATAGCCCGCCTCGTCGGCGACCTCCGCCATCACCACCACGTCGCGCGCCTTGCGGGCGCCCCTGAGGGAGGCGATGCGCCGGGAGAGCTGATCGCCGAGGATCAGGATGAGCCGCTTCTCCCCGTTCATGCCTGTCGCCACGGTCCGTTCCGCCCCGTTTTTCCGTCCCCGCTTGTACGTCGCCGAACCCACCGCCGGATCGCCGCAACGCCGGCGCTGTCACGCGAGCCGGTTTCGGGCAGACTGGCCCCGCGAGAGAGGCAGATCGGAACGGGCATGGCGGGACGCGGGAACGACGAGAAAAGGGTGCTGTGGGGCATCGGCACGGCCCGCACCATCCGCGCCCACTGGGCCCTGATCGAACTGGGTCTCGACTACGAGTGCCGGCGAATCCGGCCGCGTACCGCCGGCATGGACGATCCGGCCTTCCGCCGCCTGTCGCCGGTCGGCAAGGTGCCGCTGCTGCAGGACGGGGAGCTGCTGCTGGCCGAAAGCCCGGCCATCGTCACCTATCTGGGCGAGACCTATCCCGGTCCGGACGGCCCGCTGGTGCCGGCGGCGGGCCGCGAACGGGCGCTCTACCTGCAATGGCTCTCGCAGATCGCCATGGAGCTGGACGCCACGGCGCTCTACGTGCTGCGCCGGCACGTCGAACTCTCCGCCATCTACGGTGAAGCGCCGCAGGCCGTCGCCGCCGCGCGGGACTATTTCGTGCGCATGGCCGGCAATCTGCCGCCGGTTCTGGCCGACGGCCGGCCCTTCCTGCTGGGCGAACGCTTCAGCGGCGTCGACATCCTGCTGACCACGGTCTGCACCATGGCCGACCGTTTCGGAGCCCCCCTGCCCGAGGCGCTCGCCGCCTATCGCGACCGCCTGACCGCGCGGCCGGCCTACCGCGCGGCGCTGGCGGTCAACACGCCCTGACAGGATCCGGCGCCATCGGGCGGGCACTGTTGTTGACCGGGCGGTCAAAACCGGAGGATGCTTGCGCCGGGGTCGAAACAGGGGTGCCATGGTTTTCCATCGCGGCAGCGTAACGGCGGCGGTCGAAGCCGCGCCTTCGGGGCGTTAGCGGATGCCGCGGGCCGTCCGGCTCTACGTCCGCTGGGTCGACGCCTTCAACCGGCGTCTCGGGCGCCTCGTCATGTACCTGCTGTTCGTGATGATGGGCATCCTGCTCTGGTCGTCCTTCTCCAAGACCTTCCTGCTGCCCTCGCTGTGGACCCTGGAGATGGCCCAGTTCACGCTGACCGCCTACTACCTGCTGGGCGGTCCCTATGCGCTGCAGCTCGGCGGCCATGTCCGCATGGACCTGTTCTACGGTTCCTGGTCGGACCGCACCAAGGCCGGCATGGACGCGCTCACCGTGTTCTGCCTGCTGTTCTATCTCGGCGTGCTGCTCTACGGCGGCATCGAGAGCACGAGCTACGCCATCCAGTATGGAGAGCGCAGCTACTCGGCCTGGCGGCCCTACATGGCGCCGATCAAGATCATCATGTGCCTGGGCGTGCTGCTGATGCTGCTGCAGACGGTCTCGGTGCTGTTCCGGGACATTGCCCGCCTGCGGGGCGAGGAGCTGTGATGTCCTACGAGACCATCGCGCTTCTCATGTTCGCCTGCATGATGCTGGCGATGATGACCGGCCAGCGGGTCTTCGCCGCCATCGGCTTCGTCGCCGTGGCCGCGGCGCTGCCGCTGTGGGGCACCGGTGGGGTCAACATCCCCTTCGCCCAGGCGATGAAGCTGATGAAGTGGTACCCGCTTCTGACCCTGCCGCT
>JBGTSP010000116.1:0-12538 GCA_041940205.1 Alphaproteobacteria bacterium | reverse complement strand
GTTGTGGGCGATCTGGACCAGGTTGTCGATCCAGCAATTGTCGCCGATCACCGTGTCCTGCATCGAGCCGCGATCAATGGTCGTGTTGGCGCCGATATCGCAGTCCGCACCGATCAGGACGCGGCCGATCTGCGGCACCTTCACATGGCCGCTGGCGCTGGGCGCGAAACCGAAGCCGTCCTGGCCGACACGCACGCCGGGATGGATCACCGTGCGCGGACCGATGAGACAATGCGACAGCGAGACCTGATCGCCGATCCGGCAATCCTCGCCGATCTCGACGCCATCGCCGATCACCGCGCCGGCACCGACCGACACCCCGTTGCCAAGCCTGGCACCGGCGCCGATCACGACCCGCGCCCCGATCCGGCAGCCCTCGCCCAGCGCGACATCGGCCGCGATCACCGCGCTCTCGTGCAATCCGGCTTCGCCGACGACGTCGGGATAGAAGGCCTGGGCGACGAGCGCGAAGGCCCGGTAGGGTTCCGCCGCAATCAGCGCCACCGTGCCTTCGGGCACATTGCCGGCCTCGTCCGCCGCCACGATGGCCGCACCGGCGGCGGTGGTGCGAAGCTGCGCGCGGTAGTTCCTGTTGTCGAGAAAGGTCAGGTCGTCGGCTCCCGCGCGATCGAGCGCCGCGACGTCGCGGATCTCCCGATCGCCGTCGCCCCCTTCGGCGATTTCGGCATCGGCGATCCGGGCCAGCGCCGCTAGCGTGAACGGACCGGCCGGGCTCTGGAAGGCGTACGACATGCGGGCCCGCGCCTAGGGCACCTTGACGGTGACTTCGGCGATCTGCTGATCGAGATCGCGGATGACCTGTTCGGTGATGTCGAGCGTGCGCACCGCGAACAGGATCTGCGACTTGTCGACGACGATGTTGAACCCCATTTCCTCGGTCAGCAGTTTCACCACCGGGATCAGCACCGTCTGGATCTCGCCCAGCGCCTTCTTGGCGGCCAGGTCGAGCTGGCGCGACGCATCCTGGGCGCGTCGCTGGGCGTCGATCACCCGTCGTTCGAACTCGCGGCGGCGCTGGTCGAAGGTCGCGGGATCCAGCGTTCCGCTCTGGCGCTTGAGTTCGCGCTCCTCGCGCCGCAGTTCCTGCTCCTCCCCGGCGAACCGTTCGCGCATCTGCTCGCGAAAGGCCTGCACCTGTCGGCGCACCGACTGCGCGGCCCGGGTTTCGACCATCACCCGCTCGATGTCGATCACGGCAATCTGGGCCGGCGGGATCTGGCCCTGCGCCATCGCTGGCGGCGCGAAAAGGCCGGCAACGGTCAGCAACAGGAGAAGGGCTCGCAACATCTCGAACTCACAGGCTGGTTGGCGACGCGGCCCGCAACGGCCGGATACCGGCGCTAGAACCTTGTACCAAAACTGAAGCGGAATAGCTCTTCTTTGTCGTAGCTTTCCTTGCGCACGGGCGCGGCGATGTCGACCCGGATCGGCCCGAAGGGCGAACGCCAGGAGACACCGACGCCGACCGAGGCCCGGATCAGGCCCGAGTCCTCCAGACCGCTGCCGCGGCCGTCGACCCCGCTGAGGGTGCCGAAGTCGGAGAACACCCGGCCGGTGATCGGCAGATCCTCGGAAATCGAGAGCGGAAAGCGGAACGAGGCGGTGCCGACATAGAAGGCGTTGCCGCCGACGGAATCGTCGGTGTCGAGATCGCGCGGTCCCAGGCCGCCGCTCTCGAAGCCGCGGAAATTGTCGCCGCCGACGAAGTAGCGGTCGGTCACCGTGATGTCGTAACCCAGCCCGTAGATCGCCCCGCCGTTGATGGTCAGGCTGCCGACATAGCCTTCGGTGAAGGGGTAGTAGTAGGCCCAGAGTAGCGAGGTGCGCACGTAGCGGGCGTCACCGCCGAGACCGGCAATGTCCTGCCCGCCGCGGATGATCACGCCCTCGTTCGGCTCGAAGCGCTCGTCGCGGGTATCGAAGGTGAGATCGTAGCCCACCGAGGAGGTGATGACGCCACCTTCCTGGAAGCGGATGAACTCGGACGTGTCGAGTCCGACGCTGCTGATCTCCTCTTCCTTCAGCGTGTAGCGCACGCCCTGGCGCAGCAGTTCGGTGATCGAGAAGCCGGCCCGCAGCGTGCCGCCGACGGATTCCTGGTCGAAGTTGCTGCGATCCTGCAGGTCCCGCTCGATCTTGAAGACATCGAAGCCCGCGGCGATCTCGCGATCGAGGAAATAGGGCTCGGTGAAGGACAGATTGACCTGCTGGCGCTGGGTGGAGAGCGAGAAGGAGGCTTCCAGGTCCTGGCCGCGTCCCAGCAGGTTGCGTTCGCGAATCGAGATGTCTCCCAGCACCGATTCCGCGCTGGAAACGCCGACGCCGAAGCTGAGCTCGCCGGTCGAGCGCTCCTCGACCTCGACATTCAGCACCACCTTGTCCGGCGCGGAACCGCGCTCGCGGGTGATGTCGACCTTGTCGAAATAGCCCAGCCGCCGGATCCGCGTGCGCGAGCGCCTGATCTTCGCGGCATTGAAGGCGTCGCCCTCGACCAGCCGGAACTCCCGGCGCACCACCTCGTCGAGGGTGCGGACGTTTCCGACCACGTTGATCCGTTCGACATAGACCCGCGGACCCTCGTTGATCTGGAAGGTCACCGCGATCGTCCGGGCCTCCCGGTCGCGCTTGACCCGCGGCTTGATGTCGACAAAGGCATAGCCCTGCTGGCCGACCGCGAAGGTCAGGTTCTCGATCGATTTCTCGACCTCTTCCGCGTTGTATTCCCCGCCCTCGAACACGGAGAGCGAACCGCGCAGGGTGGTGGGATCGAGATCCTTCAGGGACGTCTCGATGTCGATCGCCCCGAAGGTGTACATCTCGCCTTCGTCCAGCGCGAAGGTGATGAAGAAGCTCTTGCGGTTGCGGGCCAGTTCGGCGACCGCCGAGGACACCCGGAAATCCGCATAACCGCGCGACAGGTAGAACTTGCGCAACAGTTCCCGGTCCAGCGTCAGGCGGTCGGGATCGTAGGTGTCGTTGGACGAGAGGAAGCGGTACCAGCGGGTTTCCTTGGTCGCGATCTCGGTCTTCAGGCGATCGTCCTTGAACACCCGGTTGCCGATGAAGTTGATCTTCTGCACGCCGGTGATGTCGCCCTCGGTGACCTCGAAGACGAGATCCACGCGGTTTTCCTCGAGCTGGATCACCTTGGGTTCGATCTGGGCGGCGAAGCGGCCGTTGCGGCGGTAGACCTGCAGCAACCGCTGCACGTCGGCCTGCACCCGCGAGCGGGTATAGACCACCCGCGGTCGAAGCTGCACCTCCTGCTCCAGCGTCTCGTCGTCGATCCGCCGGTTACCCTCGAAGGCCAGCCGGTTGATGATCGGGTTCTCGACCACCGTGATCACCAGATCGGCGCCCTGCCGGCGGATCGAGACATCCGCGAACAGGCCGGTCGCGAACAGCGTCTTCAGCGACTGGTCCACCAGCCCCGGATCGTAGGGATCGCCGCTGCGAAGGCGCATGTAGGAACGCACGGTGGCGTCCTCGATCCGCTGATTGCCCTCGACCAGAATCTCGCCGATCCGGCCGCCGGCAAGCGGCGCCGGCGACGGGGAGAACAGCGACCTGTTCTGGGCCTCGGGCGAGGACAGGGGCACGCCGGCGCACAGCGCGCCGGCGCAGATTGCAATCGCGAGCCATACTCCCCGCAAATCGACCCCCCAACCCGTCACAACGCCCCCTGCCCTCCGGTCGCCCGGCGGCGGGGATTTCCAGTTACCCGTAAATCAGATCGTTCACGGTCACAAACACCATCAGGCTGACCAGCAGGACCAGTCCGACGCGAAAGGCGAACTCCATCACCCGTTCGGTCGGCGGCCGTCCGCGGACCGCCTCGTAGGCATAGAACGCCAGATGCCCGCCATCGAGCATCGGAATCGGGAACAGATTGATCAATCCCAGGTTCAACGACAACAGCACCGACAGCTTGATCAGCGACTCCAGCCCGACCCGCGCGGCCTGGCCGGAGACCTGGGCGATCCGGATCGGGCCGCCCAGTTCCTCGGTTCCCCGCTCGCCGCGCACCATTTCCCCGAGATAGGCGACGGTCTTGACCACCATGTCGCCCGAGGCGCGCACCGCCTCCAGGAACGACACGCCCGGCCCGTAGCGGACCAGCGGCTGGCTCGGTCGCGTCACGCCGATCAGCCAGCGCTCCACCTCGCCGCCCGCGCGGTCGGTGTAGACATGGCGTCGGGCCTGCAGGGCGACGTCGCGACGCCGGCCGTCCTCGCCCTCCACCGTGACCCGCAGCGGCGCGCCGGCGCTGGCGCCGACCAGGTCCTGCACGTCCTCGAAATAGCCCACCGGCCGGCCGTCGACCGCCACGATGCGATCGCCCGGCCGCAGGCCGGCTTCCGCCGCCGCGCCGTCCGCCATCACCGCGCCGACCTCGGCCGGGTTCGCCGGGCCGAGGCCGAGATAGCCGTACTTGCGCAGCGGCGCGTCGGGATTGCTGGGCACGCGCTCCTCCGGCACCACCGCGAGCTCCAGGGGCGTGCCGTCGCGCTCGACGGTGAAGACCAGGCGACGGCCGGGGTTGATCACGCCGGCCTCGTCGACATCCTCGAAGCGCCGCACCGTATCGCCGTCGATGGCCAGCACCCGGTCGCCGCGTTCGAAGCCCGCCGCCGCCGCGGGACTGTCGGGCAGCACCCGGCCGATCACCGGTTGCGTCACCCGCTCGCCGACGACCGTGAACAGGATCGTCAGCACGACGATGGCATAGGCGAAGTTGGCCAGGGGCCCGGCCGCGACGATGGCCGCGCGGGCCTTCAGGGACTTGCAATGAAAGGCGACTGCCCGCTCCGCCTCGCTCAGGCTCGAGGTCTCCCCCGGCGCGCTTGCCGCGTCCGCGTCGCCGAAGAACTTGACGTAGCCGCCAAGCGGAATCGCGGAGACCTTCCAGCGGGTGGCATGCCGGTCGGTCCAGCCGAACAGTTCCGGCCCGAAGCCGATCGAGAACACCTCCACCCGCACCCCGTACCAGCGGGCCACGAGGTAGTGTCCCATCTCGTGCACGAAGACGAGGACGGTAAGCACGACGACGAAGGCGATCGGCGTGACGGCGAAGCCTGCGAGCTGTTCCAGCATGAATGCGTCCGATCTAGCTGAGCCGCGCGATCTCGTCGGCGGCGCACCGGCGCGCCTCCCGGTCGAGATCGTGCAGTTCCTGCAACGAGGTCAGGGTGCAGCCGGCAAAGGCGGCGAGTACCGTTTCCACCACGCCGGCGATGTCGAGAAAGCCGAGCCGATCGGCCAGGAACGCCTGGACCGCGATCTCGTCGGCGGCGTTCAGCACGCAGGGCGCGCCCCCGCCGGCTTCCAGCGCCGCGCGGGCGAGGCGCAGGCAGGGGAAGCGGCGTTCGTCCGGTTTCTCGAAACTGAGCGTGCCGATCGACGCCAGGTCGAGCCGGTCGCTGGGCGCCGCCATCCGGTCCGGCCAGGCCAGCGTGTGGGCGATCGGCGTGCGCATGTCGGGCGCGCCGAGCTGGGCCAGGACCGAGCCGTCGACATAGGCCACCAGGGAATGCACCACCGACTGGGGGTGCACCAGCACCTCGACCTGATGCTTGTCGACCGGGAACAGATGGAAGGCCTCGATTAGTTCCAGCCCCTTGTTGAGCATGGTCGCGGAATCCACCGAGATGCGCGCACCCATGTCCCAGTTGGGGTGGGCCAGCGCCTGGGTCGGGGTGACCCGGGCCATGGCGTTGACGTCGAGCTCCCGGAACGGCCCGCCGGAGGCCGTCAGGATGATCTTCTCCACGCCGTCGGGCCGTTCGAAATCGAACACCTGGAAGATCGCGTTGTGCTCCGAATCGACCGGCAGCAGGGTGGCGCCGCTGCGGGCCACCTCGTCGATCAGCAGGTCGCCCGCGCAGACCAGGCATTCCTTGTTGGCAAGCGCCACCACCCCGTCGCGCCGCGCCGCGGCCAGTGTCGGCGCCAGGCCGGCGGCGCCGACAATGGCCGCCATCAGCCAGTCCGCCGGACGTTCCGCGGCCTCGATCAGCGCCTGCTCGCCAGCCGCCACCTCGATTCCAGTACCCGACAGTGCGGCCTTGAGGTCGCCGTAGCGCGATTCGTCGCCGATCACCGCCAGGCTGGCGTTCAGGCTGCGGGCCTGGGAGGCCAGCAGTTCGGCGTTGCGGTAGGCGCTGAGCGCCTCGACCGCGAAGCGCTCGGGGCTGCGCGCCAGCAGGTCCACGGTGTTGCAGCCCACGGAACCGGTCGAACCCAGGATCGAGACCCGCTTGGCCGCGGCGTCCGCAGGCAGCGCGCGCGGCGTGGGTTTGAGTTGCTTGATCGTCATGAAAGGATCCGTGCGTGCGACGCCTGTGAGATAAGCAGGGTTGCGGGAACCGCAAACAGCAATCCGTCCACCCGGTCGAACAGGCCGCCATGGCCGGGCAGCAGGGCGCCCGAATCCTTCACGCCGAACCGCCGCTTCACCGCGCTCTGCGCCAGGTCGCCGCCCTGCGCGACGACCGCCAGGCCGGCGCCCAGGACCGCCAGCAGGGCCGGCGGGGCGAGCCCCGACGGGGTTGCGATCAGCGCGCTTGCCGCGGCGGCCAGCGCCATGCCGCCCGCCAGTCCGGCCCAGGTCTTGTTCGGACTGATGCGCGGCGCCAGTTTCGGGCCGCCGATGGATTTTCCCGCGAAATAGCCGCCAATGTCGCAGCCGGCCACCGCCAGGAACACCCAGACCACCAGCCACAGCCCGTCCTCGCCCTGCCGCAGCAACAGAAGGCCTGCGCACGGCAGCGCGACCCAGCCGACACCGAGCACGAGCCAGGGCGCCCCGCGGCGCCAGACCGCCTCGATCAGCAGGCTCGCGACGAGCAGCGCCAGTGCCGACGGCCAGAACGCCGGCGGCGCGGCGAACGCCGCGAGCGCCAGCAGTCCAAGCACGAGAATCGCGGCCGCGGCGAACAGCGGACGCGCTGCCGGCGCGCCGGTCACCGTGCGCCATTCGAACAGGATCAGCACGGCCGCGGCGGCAACCAGGGCGAACAGGACCGGACCGCCCAGCACGATGGCGCCCAGAGCCAGCGGCGCCATGATGAGCGCCGTCGCCACGCGGCGTCCGAGCTGGGCGAACAAGCGCAGTCAGTCCGGCCGCGCGCCGTAGCGGCGTTCACGGCGCTGAAAGGCGTGAATCGCCTCGAGCAGGCTCTGCTTGTTGAAGTCCGGCCAGAGAATGTCCAGGAACACCAGCTCGGCATAGGCGGACTGCCAGAGCAGGAAGTTGCTCAGCCGCTGCTCGCCGCTGGTGCGGATCAGCAGGTCGGGATCGGGAAGACCGGCGGTCTGCAACCGTTCGGCGAGCGCCGCCTCGTTGATCGCCTCGGTCTGCATCCGCCCCGCGGCGACGTCTTCCGCGATGGCGCGGCAGGCCGCCACCAGTTCGCGCTGGGCGCCGTAGTTCACCGCGATGATCAGCGTCAGGCCGGAATTGCCGCCGGTCTGGCGCTCGGCCTCCTCGATCAGATCGACGATGTCGGAGGCCAGTCCGGCGCGTTCGCCGATGAAGCGCATGCGCACGTTGTTGCGGTGCAGTTCGCGCAGTTCCCGCCGGAGGTAGAGGCGCAGCAGGCCCATCAGGTCGTCGACCTCGGCGGCCGGGCGCTTCCAGTTCTCGGAGGAAAAGGCGTAGAGGGTGAGATAACCGATCTCGAGCTCGCGCGCCGCCTCGACCACCCGGCGGACCGCCTCGGCGCCGCGCTGGTGTCCGGCGACCCGCGGCAGGCCGCGGGCCTTCGCCCAGCGGCCGTTGCCGTCCATGATGATCGCTACGTGGCGGGGCGGCGCCGGCGGCGTGGCTTCCTGCGTCGAGGCGTCGCTCATCCGCTCAGACCTGCATGATCTCTTTCTGCTTGTCCTCGAGCGTGCTGTCGATGTTGCCGATCACGCGGTCGGTCATCTCCTGCACCTCCTCGCTCCAGGCATGATGCTCGTCCTGGCCGATGTCGCCGTCCTTCTCCATGCGCTTGAGCTGGTCCATGCCGTCGCGGCGGACATTGCGGACCGCGACCCGGGCCTGCTCGGCATATTGTGCGGCAACCTTGCTGAGTTCGGCGCGACGCTCCTCGGTCAGGTCCGGCAGCGGCACGCGCACGAGCTGGCCGTCGGTCGCCGGGTTCAGGCCCAGGTCGGAAGAGCGGATCGCCTTCTCGACCGCCCCGACCATGCTCTTGTCCCAGACATTCACCGCCAGCATGCGCGCCTCCGGCGCCGAGATCGTGCCGACCTGGTTGAGCGGCATCCGGGTGCCGTAGGCATCGACCTCGATCGGTTCGAGCAGACTCACCGAGGCGCGGCCGGTGCGCAGGCCGGCAAATTCCTTCTTCAGGACGTCGACGGCGCCCTCCATGCGGCGCTGCAGATCGTCAATATCGAGATCGTCCGACATCGTCATTCTCCCCCGTCGATCACCGTGCACAGGCCTTCGCCCTTGAGAACCTCCGCAAAGGCGCCCGGCCGGTGAATGGAGAATACCAGAATAGGAATATTGTTCTCCCGCGCCAGCGCGATCGCCGAGGTATCCATGACCTTCAGGTCACGGGTCAGCACCTCGCGATAGTCCAGCCGGTCGAAACGCCGGGCGGCGGGATCCTTCTTCGGATCGGAGGAATACACCCCGTCGACCTGGGTGCCCTTCAGCAGGGCATCGCAGCCCATCTCGGCGGCCCGCAGCGCGGCGGTGGTGTCGGTGGTGAAGAACGGATTGCCCGTACCGGCGGCGAAGATGACGATCCGCCCCTTCTCCATGTGGCGGATGGCCCGTCGCCGGATATAGGGCTCGCAGACCGTGCTCATGGGGATCGCCGACAGCACGCGGGTGTCGGCGTCGAGGCTCTCAAGGGCGGACTGCATGGCCAGGGCGTTCATCACCGTGGCCAGCATGCCCATATAGTCCGCCGAGGCGCGGTCCATTCCGACGGTGGCGCCGGAAATGCCCCGGAAGATGTTGCCGGCGCCGATCACCAGGCAGACCTCCAGGCCCATCCGGCGCACCGAGCCGACATCCTCGGCGATCTGCCGCACGACGTTGAAGTCGATGCCGTATTCCCCCTCTCCCATCAGGGCCTCGCCTGAGATTTTCAGCAGGACCCTTTGGTAGGAGGTGGCGGTCATCGTGGCCTCGTTGCGTGCGTGATCTCGGACTATGCGGAGGATCGGCTCCCGGTCAACCGCCGACCTGGGCCGCCACCTCGGCGGCGAAGTCGGTCTCTTCCTTCTCGATGCCCTCGCCCAGCGCGTAGCGCTCGAAGCCCGCGATCGCGACCGGTGCACCGAGTTCGGCGGCGGCGTTTTCCAGCACCTTCTTCACCTTCAGGTCGCTGTCCATGACCCAGGTCTGCTCGGTCAGGACCACGTCCTCGTAGAACTTGCGGATCCGGCCGTCGACCATCTTCTCGATGATGTTCTCCGGCTTGCCGGATTCGCGGGCCTGTTCGACCAGCACCGCGCGCTCGCGCTCGACCGCGGCGGGATCGAGATCGTCCACCGTGACCGACTGCGGCGCGGATGCCGCGATGTGCATGGCGAGCTGCTTGGCGAGTTCCTCGAGCTTGCCGGCATCGCCGGTGCTCGACAGCGCGACCAGCACGCCGATGCGGCCAAGACCGGGGGCGGTGGCGGCATGGATGTAGCTGCCGACGACGCCGTTCTCGACCGTGAGACGCGCCACGCGACGCAGCGACATGTTCTCGCCGATCGTGGCGATCCGCTGGGTCAGTTCGTCGGAGACGATGCGGCCGGTGCCCGGGAAGTCCATCGCCGCGAGGCCGTCCAGCGTCCCGTCGCCGGCCAGCGCCAGATCGCCGACGCCGCTCACGAACTCCTGGAACTGGTCGTTGCGCGAGACGAAGTCGGTCTCGGCATTGACCTCGACCATGGCGCCGACGGCACCGTCGGTCTTCGCGGTCACGAGGCCCTCGGCCGCGACACGGCCGGCCTTCTTGGAAGCCGCGGCGAGGCCCTTGGTGCGCAGCCAGTCGACCGCCGCCTCCATGTCGCCGTCGTTCTCCTGCAAGGCCTTCTTGCAGTCCATCATGCCCGCCTGGGTCTTCTCGCGCAGTTCCTTCACCTGCGCCGCGGTGATCTGAGCCATTGCCCTATCCTCTCGAGAGTGCACGCTTTCGCTGTCGTCTGGACCGGGATGCCGGGCCGGTCGGCGCGTCCTCGCGCCCTTTCCGTCCGTCTCTCCCGATCGGGCGGCCGGCCCGCCCCTGCGGGCGGCCCTGCCGCTCTGGTCGGTTTACACGCTGGCGTTTACGCCTGTGCGGTCGCGTCCTCGGTCGCTTCCGCCGCCTCGCCGCCGCTCTCCGTCGCCGCAGCGGTCTCGCCGCCTTCGGCCTCGGCCTCGGCCTCGGGGATCGCCTCGATCGGCGTGTCGGCGGCTTCGCCCAGGTCGACGCCGGCTTCCACCAGCTCCTGCTGCAGGGCCGAAAGCACCGAGCGCGCGGCCAGGTCGAGATAGAGGTTGATCGCCCGCGCGGCGTCGTCGTTGCCGGGGATCGGATAGGCGATCTCCGAGGGATCGCAGTTCGAATCGACGATCGCGATCACCGGAATGCCGAGCTTGCGCGCTTCCTTCACCGCGATGTCCTCGCGGTTGGTGTCGATCACGAACAGCACGTCGGGAATGCCGCCCATTTCCTTGATGCCGCCGAGCGCGAGATTCAGCTTGTCGCGTTCGCGCTGGATGTTCAGGACTTCTTTCTTGGTGCGGCCCTGCGGATCGGCGAGGATCTCATCGAGCTGACGCAGACGGCGGATGGACTGGGAAATCGTCTTCCAGTTCGTGAGCGTGCCACCGAGCCAGCGGTGGTTGATGAAGTACTGCGCGCAGCGCTTGGCCGCGTCGGCAATGGAATCGGACGCTTGACGCTTGGTGGCGACGAACAGGACGCGGCCGCCGGCGGCAACCGTATCAGAGATCTTCACCAAAGCCTGGTGAAGCAGCGGCGTCGTCTGCGTCAGGTCAACGATGTGGATGTTGTTGCGGGCACCGAAGATAAAGGGTGCCATTTTTGGGTTCCAGCGGTGAGACTGGTGACCGAAGTGAACGCCAGCTTCCAATAGCTGACGCATCTGAAACGCGGGTAGCGTCATCGTAACGAGATCCTTTTCCGGTTAATCCTCCGCAAACCCTTGAGAAGATTGATATATTCAATCCACCGGAGCGCGAGACGGGGCTTTCAATCCGCCCTGCGCGTAAGGTCTGCGTGTGAGATGGAGGCGGCTATACAGGCAATCGCCTGCGTTGGCAACTCTTCTAGGACACTGCCAGGGCTTAAATTTCCTGGATTTCCAGGACGCCGGGCAGGGTCGAGAGATTGCCGGCTTGGGCCGGGGAGACGTCCCAGCGGCCCGGGACCTTGATGACGACCTCGCTGGCCGGGAGTGCCAACTGGATTTCGATCGAGCCTTTCGGACCCGGTTTCAGCTCACCCTTGAGTTCGTCGACCTTCATTTGGCGCGGATCCAGCACGAGGCGCAGGCCGCGGCCGAGGTTTTCGGCGACCTGATCGAGGGACTCAATTGACTGGACGCGCATCTTGAGGGTTTCGCCGTCGCGCTCGGCTTCGACCGTGAGAACGAGCGGGGTTCCTGCTTCCAGCAGGTTTCCCGCTTGCGCCAGTGTGTCGGAAAAGATGACGGCTTCGAATTGGCCGCTCGTGTCGGAGAACATCGCGAAGGCGAACTTGTTACCCTTCTGCGAGCGGCGTTCGCGCGCCGAGATGACGATGCCCGCCAGGCGTCCAGCCGAAGCGCCCTGCTCCGCCGCTGCTTCAAACTCCGTGAACCGGCGCACGCCCAGCTTTTCAAGAACCTTACCGTATTGGTCGAGCGGATGACCCGACAGATAAAAACCGATCGCATCGAACTCTTTTTGCAGCCGGTCCATCGGCGTCCAAGGCTTGACTGACCGCAGAGCCAATTGGGCTGGCGCATTGCCGCCGCCGAATAGATCCGTGATGCCGGCGGCGGCATCGGCACCGCGGCGGCTGGCTTCGCCCAAGATCAAGTCGACATTACCCGTTGCCAACGCGCGGTTGGGCTCGAGGGCGTCGAAGGCCCCGGCCATGCCGAGCGTTTCCAGGCCGCGCTTATTCAATGCCTTGGCATCAAGCCGGGCAGCAAAGTCCGCGATGGATGCGTACAGCCCATTGGCCTGGCGTTCGGAAACGATGGAGGCGACCGCGGACGAGCCGATGTTCTTGAGCGCGGCCAGCGAATAGCGGATGGCGCCACGCGGCTCTGTCTTTTCGTCTCCAGTTGCCTTCGGTGATTTCACCGGCGGTTCGGCAAGGAAGTCGATGTCGGAGGTATTGACGCACGGCGGCTTGACCTCGATGCCACTGCGGCGCGCTTCGGCGGCAAACATGGCGAGCTTGTCGGTGTTTCCCATGTCGAGCGTCATGGAGGCTGCGAGGAATTCCTCGCGGTAGTTCGCCTTCAGATAGGCCGTCTGCCAGGCCACCAGCGCATAGGCGGCGGCATG
>JBGTSP010000115.1:0-12566 GCA_041940205.1 Alphaproteobacteria bacterium | reverse complement strand
CATGCCCGCCATCCAGGCGATCACGGCAATGATGTGCAGCGCCTTGATCACCAGGTACCACTCGGCAAGAAAATCGATCATGCCGCGCCCCGCACCGGACAGCGCGACCAGTCGGCGGGACAGAGCCGGGTGCCGTCGGCGCAGGCCGGCGCCTCCCCCTCCCGCGCCAGGCTTGCCCGGACCAGTCCGGCCAGTCCCGCGATGAACGCCGCCTCGGTGCCCAGCGCCGGGACGCGCCGATAGTCCGGGACCCCGGATTCCCTGGCGAGCTCGGCATACTCGATATCGAGCTCCACGAGGGTTTCCGAATGTTCCGAAACGAAGGCCAGGGGCACCACCACGACCGGCAGTTGCTCGGCCCCGGCCCGGCGAATTTCATCATCTGTCGACGGTCCGATCCATTTCAGCGGACCGACGCGGCTCTGGTAGCAGATCTGCCAGTCCGGCACGGCCGCCCCGGCCGCTTCGAGCCCGGCGACAATGGCCGCCGCCGTGCGCTCGACCTGCCACTGGTAGGGATCGCCGCCATCGACCACCCGTTGCGGCAGGCCGTGCGCGGAGAACAGCAAACGACAACGCGGCAGGTCCGCGAGCACCGGCTGCAGCAGCGCCACCTGGGCCGCCGCAAGGCCGGGATCTTCCGGATAGCAGCACAGCGTGCGGGTCGGGGCATCCAGGCCCGCGGCCGCGGCCGCCTGCCGCCAGGCCCCGAGCGAGGATCCGGTGGTCGTCGTCGAATATTGCGGATAGAGCGGCAACAGCATGATCCGGTCCGGCTGCCACTGTGCCACGGCATGCGCGGCTTCCTCGACGAAGGGATGCCAGTAGCGCATGGCGATGAAGCAGCGCACCGGCGCCAGATCCGCCAGCGCGGCCTCCAGCGTCCGAGCCTGGGCCTCGGTTTCCGGCAGCAACGGCGAACTGCCGCCCATCTGGGCGTAGATCTCGCGGGCAAGCGGCGCCCGGCGACGGGAAATCAGCCGGGCCAGCAGCCAGCGCAGCGGTCCCGGCGCGCCGATGATCGCGGGATCGGAGAACAGGTTCTGCAGGAACGGCTGAACCGCCTGCGGCGAATCCGGGCCGCCCAGGTTGAACAGCACGACGGCGGTCTTCATCGCGCGCGTCCCCGGACCCGCTCGAGCAGCCGGGACACGTTCTCGGGCGGGGTCTCCGGCACGATGCCGTGTCCCAGGTTGACCACGAGCGGACCCGCGCCCCAGCAATCCAGCACGGCGTCCACCTGCCGGTCGAGCGCCGCGCCGCCGACGACCAGGGCCTGCGGATCGATATTGCCCTGCAGGGTGACACGGGGCTGCAGCACCTCCGCGGCCCAGGGCCGGGACATCGCGTAATCGAGGCCGATCCCCTGCACGCCGGTATCGCGGACATAATCGAGCGCCCGCGCGCCGGCGCCTCGGGGAAAGCCGATCACCGGAACGTCCGGCGCATGGGCCCTGAGCGCGGCCGTGATCCGGGCCATCGGCCGGATGCAGACCCGTGCGAAGGTCGCATCGTCGAGCACGCCGGCCCATGTATCGAACAGCTGCACCACCTGGGCGCCGGCCTCGATCTGCCGGATCAGGTAGGAAACGGTGCTCTCCGCGATCAGATCGATCAGCTTATCGAAGCCTTCCGGGTCGGCGAGCGCCCAGCGCTTGGCATGCTTGTGATCGGGGCTGCCGCCGCCCTCGACCATGTAGGTCGCCACGGTCCAGGGCGCGCCGGCGAATCCGATCAGCGCGACCTCCTTCGGCAGTGCGGCGCGGACCCTCGATACGGTCTCGTAGACCGGCGAGAGCGTGTCATGCAGGCCCGACGCGGACAGGGCGTCTACGCTCTCCTGGTCGCGGATGGGACTGAGCTTCGGCCCCTCGCCCTCGACGAAACGGAGGTCCTGTCCCAGCGCCTGGGGCAGCAGCAGGATGTCGGCGAACAGGATGGCGGCATCCAGGCCGTAGCGCCGGATCGGCTGCAGGGTGACCTCGGCGGCGAGCTCCGGGCTGTAGCACAGGTCGAGGAAGCTGCCCGCATTGGCGCGGACCTCGCGATATTCGGGAAGATAACGGCCGGCCTGGCGCATCAACCAGACGGGAGGAACCGCGAGGGTCTCTCCCGAAAGTGCGCGCAGCAGGGGGGGCTTGGAATCGTTCACGGGGGAGGTCTCCTCGATCGCGGGCCGGTTGCGCCCTGCTTATCATGAACGGGGGGACAGGGTGGTTGAGGTGGTGAATCCCTGTGAATGGCGGGGATTTGCGATCATGCCCAAACCTGTCCACGGCGCCCCGCAGCCTGTGCGCCGATTCCCCCACAGCTGTGGAGCGATGTCCACAAGTGCCTGATCCTGCGGGCCATTTGCCGCAGCGTACCGTCGGGTACAGGGCGGGAACGGGCTGCGTCGCGACCGCTTGTCCCGGCGCAGAAGGGAATCGCGAACTGTCCCCGCCCGCTGCGGCATCTGTCCCCGGCTTTCCCCGCACCATGCTTGCCTGGGACGGTTTTGCGTCTTATCCCCGGGTTTCCAGCCCCCCTTCCGGGTGGCGCAGCGGATGGGCGCATGACCTCCTTTCACCTGCACCTGGTCTCCGACGCGACCGGCGAAACGCTCTCGAGCATGTCGACCGCGGCTCTTGTCCAGTTCGAGGACGCGTCCCCGATCACCCATTCGTGGACCATGATCCGCACGTCCGCCGCGCTGCGGCGCGTCATCCGCGAGATCGAGGCGGCCCCGGGCCTCGTCGCCTGTACCCTGGTCGACCATCACCTGCGCGATGAGCTGGCCGCCGCCTGCCGCCAGCTCGGGCTGCCCTTCGTCTCCGTGATGGACCCCATGCTTTCGGCGCTCGGCACCTTTCTGGGCGCCGAGGTACGCGAGCTGCCCGGCCGCCAGCACGCCATGAACGACGAGTATTTCGGCCGGATCGACGCGATTCATTTCTGTCTCGCGCACGACGACGGCCAGGCGCTCGACAGTCTCGAACAGGCGGACGTGGTGCTGATCGGGGTCTCGCGCACCTCGAAGACGCCGACGAGCATCTATCTCGCCAATCGCGGCATCAAGGCGGCGAACTATCCCTTCGTGCCCGGCGTTCCGGTGCCGCCGCAGATCGAGGCCCTGCGCGCGCCGCTCGTCGTCGGACTGACCGCCAGCCCGGAACGGCTGATCCAGATCCGCAAGAACCGCCTGCTGACGCTCAACCAGACCGACAGCACCGACTATGTGGACGTGGCCCAGGTGAAGGACGAGGTCGCGCAGGCCCGCCGCCTGTTCGCGCGCCACCGCTGGCCGGTCATCGATGTCACCCGGCGATCGATCGAGGAGACCGCCGCCGCGATCCTGGGGCATTACCGCAAGGCCCACGAGGGCCCTTCGATCAGCAGCTGACGAGGCCGCCCGGCGTCAGCCCAGCACGTCCCACTGCACCGGCAGTTCCCGGGGGCTCTCGCCGCCGGCGATGAGGTCGACGCGCTCGACCGCAAGCCAGGGCTCGTCCAGGCGCGGATCGCGTGCCGTCTCGCTGGGCAGGGCCGCCTCCGTGCGCCGGTAGCGCACCCGGCAGATCCACACCGGCGCGTCGGCGGGACCCCGCAGCCACGCCGCGGCGTCGCCGGCGACCTCGACCGTGAAACCCTTGGGCGGCGCGGCGGGATCCACCAGCAGATACTGCTCGACCCGGTCTTCCTCGCCGAGAATGGTGAGGCGCCGGTCTTCCTGGCCGGTAACCAGCACGTTGAAGCGGGCGCCGGCATTGCGCAGCAGTTGCGCCGCCATCGCGGCGGCCGTCTTCCGGCCCGACGCGTTGGCCGAGAAACCGAAATATTCCAGGAACTTGACCTCGAGACTCTCGACGAAGTCCTCGCCCCGCTCGAACAGCCGCCGCTCGATATAGCCCAGCGACTTGCCGAGATCCTTGATCGCGTTGTCGGTCAGGCGCTCGACCTTGACGTGCATGTGGCGCAGCGTCAGCGGCCCGGCAACGCCCCGCCGGTCGCGTTCGCGCTCGGCCACCAGCGCGTAGTCCGCCGGCAAGAGGGTCTGCAGCAAGGCATATCCGTCCGGATCCTCGAGCCGGCAATGATCGGCCTTGAAGGCGGCATGGTCGAGATCCGGCATCAGGCGGTGCAGGTTGCGCCAGCTGATCCGGTTCGAGGCCCGCAACCGGAAATGCTTGTTCAGCGGTCGCGGCAGCAGGCCGTCGATGATCACCAGGAACGCCGTCTTCTGTTCGGCATATTCGCGATGACCGGAAAGCCCGCCGGGGCGGATGTCGCGAGCGCTCAGGAAGGGATAATCCAGCACCCGCTCGCGAAAGGCGCGATAACTGTCGAGCAGGGTTCGATTGACGAGGAATTCCGTGACCTTGTGTCGGGTTTCTGCGAAAAGGTCGTCCTCGGGCAGCGGAAAGGAGACCACGTTGTCATCGCCGAACGTTTCCGGTGTCTGAGCCACTTAACGTTGTCCCCTCAATCGACAACTGAACATATAGTCATTAACGACCAAGAAGATAAGAACTATTCGCCGATGTCCTCCTCTTCCATCGACCCGGCGCCGCAGCGTCTGGTGCTGGCATCCGGCAGTCCCGCGCGGGCCGCGCTGTTGCGCCAGGCCGAGCTCGACTTCGACGTCGTGATCCCGGGCGTCGACGAGGCTGCCGCGAAGGCCGCCTTTTCGCCGGACGACGGGGGTCCGATGGCGCTGGCCCGCCATCTTGCGGACCTGAAGGCGGAAGCGGTCAGCCGGAAGGCGCCCGGGGCCGTCGTGATCGGTTCGGATCAGGTGCTCGCCTGCGGGACGCGGCTGTTCGACAAGCCGGCGGATGGCGCGGCGGCGCGCGAAAATCTCCGTTATCTGCGCGGGCGGCGCCACGAACTGCATACCGCCGCCGCCCTGTATCGCGACGGCGCGCCGCTCTGGCGCGGCGAGGACACGGCGCGATTGTGGATGCGGCGGTTCAGCGACGCCTTTCTGGATCGCTATCTTGCGGCGGAAGGCGATCGCGTCCGCGAAACCGTCGGCGCCTACCGCCTGGAAGGCCGCGGCGTTCTGCTGTTCGAGCGGCTCGAAGGCGATCCCTGCACCATCCTCGGACTGCCGCTGCTCTCCCTGCTGGAGGCCCTGCGGAAGCGGGGCCTGGCTGAGGGATGAGCGCCCGCATGCGGTCCTCTTCCCGCCCGGGCCCCGCCCTGCCGTCCGATGCGGCGGGCACGATACGGCTGGCAGGCGTGATCGGATGGCCGATCGCGCATTCCCGCTCGCCCCGCCTGCACGGGTTCTGGCTGCGGACCTATGCCATCGCCGGCCGCTACGTGGCCCGGGCGATCCCGCCGGACGGCTTCGAGGAAGGCATCGACGGGCTGCGCGCCGAGGGGTTTGTCGGCTGGAACGTGACCCTCCCGCACAAGACGGCGATGGCCGCCCGGGTCGACCGGCTGGATCCGCTGGCGGCCAGCATCGGCGCGGTCAACACGGTGGTGGTCGAGGCCGACGGCGGACTGCTGGGGCGAAACACCGATGCCTTCGGCTTTCTCCAAAATCTCGATACCGGAGCGCCGGGCTGGCAGGCCGGTGACCGTCCGGTCTGCCTGCTGGGCGCGGGCGGCGCGGCCCGGGCGATGATCGTCGGCCTGCTGGAGCGCGGTGTGGGACGCATCCGTCTGAGCAACCGCACCCGCGAACGGGTCGAGGCGCTGGCGGCGGAATTCGGCGCGGCCATCGAGCCGGTGCCCTGGGAGCGCCGCTCGGAGGCGCTGGAGGGCTGCGGCCTGCTGGTCAATTCGACAAGCCTGGGCATGCAGGGCCAGCCGGCGCTTGATCTCCCCCTCGACGCCCTGCCGTCCGACGCCGTGGTCAACGATGCGGTCTACACGCCGCTGCGGACCGATCTGCTGGTCCGGGCCGAGGCCGGCGGCCGGCGCACCGTCGATGGCCTGGGCATGCTCCTCTATCAGGCCGTCCCCGGATTCGAGGCCTGGTTCGGCCGCCGTCCGGATGTTACCCCGGCACTGCGCGCACACGTACTTTCCGACGAACAGGTATCATGATGTTTGTTCTGGGCCTTACCGGGTCGATCGGCATGGGCAAGTCCGAGACCACGCGGATGTTCCGTCGTCTCGGCGTGCCGGTCTATGACGCCGATGCCGCGGTCCATGCGCTGCTCGCCCCGGGCGGCGCCGCCGTGGCCGCCGTGGCCGCCGCCTTCCCCGGCGTGGAGCGCGACGGCGCCATCGACAGGCCAAAACTGGGGGCGCAGGTCTTCGGCCGGCCCGACCAGTTGCGCCGTCTCGAAGCCATCCTGCATCCGCTGGCCGGCAGGGCGCAGCGCCGTTTCCTCGCGCGCTGTGCCCGGCGGCGCTGTCCGCTGGTCGTGCTGGACATCCCGCTGCTGTTCGAGGGGCGAGGCGAAGAGCGCTGCGATGCCACGGTCGTGGTTTCCGCACCGGCATTCGTGCAACGCCAGCGCGTGCTCGCGCGTGCCAACATGACGCCCGAAAAGCTGGCGGGAATCCTGCGTCAGCAAGTGCCGGATGCGGTCAAGCGGCAACGCGCGGACTATGTGGTTCCCAGCGGCCAGGGCCGGCGGCCGGCATTGATCCGGGTGATGGCTCTGGCGAAACTGAGACGACGATTCGCCGGCGCCTGGCCGGTGCGGGGCATGCCGCTGCGACGACCCGGCCGGCATCCCTCGCGACGCCCGGTGCACCGGCGGGAACGCCTGCGGCGGACCGGCCGCGGCTAGGCGGCAGGGGCCGCAATCAGGGGACGCGGATGCGCGAGATCGTCTTCGACACGGAAACCACGGGCCTCAGCCCGGCGGACGGCCACCGGATCGTCGAGATCGGCGGGATCGAGCTGATCAACCAGGTGCCAACCGGTGAATCCCGACAATGGTACATCAATCCGGATCGCGACATGCCGGAAGAAGCCTTCCGGGTTCATGGTCTCTCGGAGGAATTCCTGGCCGACAAGCCGCGCTTTCACGAGATCGTCGAGGACTTCCTGGCCTTTGTCGGCGATGCCCGTCTGGTGATCCACAACGCCAGCTTCGACATGCGGTTCATCAATGCCGAGCTGGCGGCGCTGGACCGTCCACCCATTCCGATGGAGCAGTCGCTCGACACCCTGGCGTTGGCCCGCCGCCGGCATCCCGGCGCCCAGGCCAGCCTGGATGCCCTGTGCCGGCGCTACGGGATCGACAATTCGGGCCGCACCAAGCATGGCGCCCTGCTGGACGCCGAACTGCTGGCCGAGGTCTACCTGGAACTGCTTGGCGGGCGTCAGCGCGGCCTGACCCTGGCGGAAAACGCCGGCGCATCGTCGGGTCCGGCCTCGGCGCCGGGAACGGCATCCGATTATTCCGGTCGCACTCCGCGGCCGCTGCAACCCGACGCGGCCGAACTGGCCGCGCACCGGGCCTTCATCGAGGCGGAGATCGACAGCCCGATCTGGTTCGCCGAGGAGAAGCCGGACAGCGCCGCGCCCGACACCTGACGGGCGGCGCGCCGGTCGCCGGCGGCGGTCGGAACCGCCCGGACGGTCAGGTCTCGCCCGCGCTCCCGGCCTCGGCCGCGGCCTGCTGGCGCGCCTGCTCCTGATAGAGGGCGGCGAAGTCGATCGGCTCGAGCATCAGCGGGGGGAAACCGCCATCCCGGGTGGCATCGGCCACGATCCGGCGGGCGAAGGGAAACAGCAGGCGGGGGCATTCGATCAGGCAGACCGCCCTTGTGGTCTCGGGATCCATGTTGAACAGGCCGAACACGCCGGCATAGATCACCTCGGCGATGAACACCGTGTCCTCGTTGCGCCGCGCTCCGGCGGTGACGTGCAGTTCGACCTCGTACTGGTGCTCGTCGAGGCGCTGGGCCTGGACGTCGACCGAAATCTCGATCTTCGGCGCGTCGTCCTGCACCGTCAGGCTGAGCGGCGCGTGCGGGCTCTCGAAGGACAGGTCCTTGACGTATTGCGCGACCGTCACCAGGCGCGGGGCATTGTCCTCGGGCTGGCCGGCGCCAGCGGTCTCGTCGCTCATCCTGTCCTCCTGGCCGTGTCCCGCCGGGGTGGCGGCACGGTTGCTCGGGGAGTGGCCCCCGCTGCCGGCCGCTTACACGCCGCCGGCGGCGGGCTCAAGGGTCGCGTTTTACCGGCCTGCCCGCATCGCCGCCCGGCTCCCCCCTGCCGGTATCGCGATCCGCCGGAGGAACCTCGCGGAAGTCGCCATCGATCACCGGGCCGCCACGGCCGGTATTCTCGCGCCCGGCCGCCCCGCCCGGCGCCGACCAGTCGGGCGGTTCTCCGCCGGGACCTGTCCCGCCGGGACCGGCCCCGCCGGCCATGTGCACCTGGAGATGGCGCCCGACGAGCCGCCGCAGTCCGTCGCGGACCGGGGGCAGGAACAGGGCGAAGCCGACGGCGTCGGTGACGAAACCGGGGGTCAGCAGCAACGCGCCGGCAAAAAGCAGGCAGAGGCCGTCGAACAGCTCGCGCATCGGCAGGGCGCCCCGGTCCATGGACTGCTGCGCGGAGCGCAGGGTGGCGAAGCCCTGCCGGCGCAGCAGGAAGGTTCCCAGCAGGGCCGTTGCGACCACGACCACCAGCGTCCAGCCGAGCCCGATCCGGCCGCCGACCTCGATGAAGACGGCGATCTCGAGCAGCGGCACGCCGATGAACAATGCGAGAAGAAACAGGGGCAAAACTTGTTCCCAACCGGTCGGGAAATTATGTAACACTGCAGATCCCGGAGACAATGGTCCGTCCGCCGACGGTGAGGCAACGCGGCGGCGGGGCCGTGGCGTTTGTGGCGCCGGACCACGGAGACCGACCGAGCCGATGGGCGACAGTTTCCAGTTCATAGACATCATCTTTTTCGCCATGGTGGCGGGCTTCATCTTTCTGCGCCTGCGCAGCGTGCTGGGCCGGCGTACCGGTCACGAGCGGCCGCCCAGCGACTATGGCGCGGGCGGACAGCAGAAGGGTGGCGAGGACAACGTCATCGCCATGCCGGATGCCGGTCGCGGCCGCCAGCGCGAAGAGGGCAAGGACGACGCCGCACTCTGGGCCGACGATTCCCCGGTCGGCGCGGGCCTGACCCAGATCAAGATCGCGGATCACAGCTTCGAGCCCGCCGGCTTCCTGGAAGGCGCCCGCGGCGCCTACGAGATGATCGTCTCGGCCTTTGCCGAGGGCGATCGCGACACGCTGCGGCACCTGCTGAACGCCGAGGTCTTCGAGAATTTCTCCCAGGCGATCGCGGCGCGCGAGGCCGCGGGACACCTGATGGAAACCCAGATCGTCTCCATCGACACGGCCGAGATCGTCGATGCCCGGATGAATGGCCGCGACGCGGAAGTCTCGGTGCGCTTCGTGTCGCAGATGATCACCGCGCTGCGGGAAGCCAACGAGGAAATGGTGGCCGGGCACGATGCCTCGCAGCGCGAGGTGGTCGATGTCTGGACCTTCGCCCGCAACACCGCCAGCGGCGATCCCAACTGGGAACTGATCGAGACGGGCAGCGAAGACTGACGGGAGGCGGCGATGCCGCGTGCCGTCCCGTTCCTGGCCCTGCTGGCCGGCCTGCTTTCGGGCCTGGCGGCGGCCTGGCTGTCCTGGCCCGACCGGCCACCGCAACCGGCCGCCCCGCGGCTGCTCCTCGAGCCTGCGCGTTTCGATGCCCTGCCGGGCTGGCGCGACGACGCGCACGGCGCGGCGCTGGCCGGGTTCCTCCAGTCCTGCCGTCGCCTCGCCCGCCTGCCCGACGACCGCTCGCTGGGGGCCGGCGGCCTGGCCGGCGAGGGCCGGCACTGGAAACCGCTGTGCGCCGAAGCCGCCGGTCTGCCCTCCGGCGATGCCGCCGCCCGCGACTTTTTCGAGCGCGGCTTCCGGCCCTTCCAGCTCTCTTTAGCGGGCGGTCGCGAGGGCCTGTTCACCGGCTACTACGAAAGCGCGCTGCGGGGCAGCCGCAGCCGGCACGGGCGATACGACGTGCCGCTGCACGTCCGTCCGCCGGAACTGGTGATGGCCCATCTGGGCCGGTTCCGGGACGATCTGAAGGGTCGCCGGATCGCCGGCCGCGTCGTCGACGGTACGCTGGAGCCCTATTTCGACCGCGCGGCCATCGTCTCGGGCGCGCTCGCCGGCCGGGACCTGGAACTGGTCTGGGTGGACGACGCGATCGACGCCTTCTTCGTGCAGGTCCAGGGCTCGGGCCGGATCGACCTGGACGACGGTTCGGTGCTGCGCATCGGCTATGCCGGCCAGAACGGACATCCCTACTTTGCCATCGGCCGCGAACTGGTGAAACGCGGGGCGCTGGACCGGAAGACCGTGTCGCTGCAGTCGATCCGGGCCTGGCTCGCGGCCCATCCCGACGAGGCCGCGGCGGTGATGAACCGCAATCCCTCCTACGTGTTCTTCCGGGAAATGCGCGCCGACGAGGGGCCGTTCGGCGCGCTCGGCGTGCCGCTGACGCCGGGCCGTTCGCTCGCCGTCGACCGGCAGCACATTCCCCTCGGCGTGCCGCTGTGGTTCGACGGCGAAGCGCCCGATCCGGCCGCGCCGGAAACCGCCCGTCCGCTGCGCCGGCTGCTGATGGCGCAGGATGTCGGCGGGGCGATCCGCGGCGCCCTGCGCGGTGACGTGTTCTGGGGCTACGGCGCCGAGGCCGAGCGCATCGCCGGCCACATGAAGCATCGCGGCCGCCTGAGCCTGCTGCTGCCGGCCGCCCTGGTGCGCGAGCGCGCGCCCCTCTCCTGAAGCCGATCGTGGCCGGGCGCCGGCCCGGCGGCGTCCGCGTATGGCTGCGCCGGCCGCTGTGTGCTATGCGCGAAACATGGTCGGAAAACAAAAGAACGTGGCGCTGCTGGTCACCTGCCTGGTCGATCTCATTCGCCCGACGATCGGCTTCGCCGCCGTGAAACTGCTGGAGGACGCGGGCTGCACCGTGCACGTGCCCGAACAGACCTGTTGCGGCCAGCCCGCCTTCAACAGCGGCGACCGCGAGGATGCCCGCGCGATCGCCCGGCAGGTGATCGAGAACTTCGAGCGCTACGATTTCGTCGTCGCCCCTTCGGGCTCCTGCGCCGGCATGATGGTCCGGCACTATCCCGAACTGTTCGCCGACCAGCCGCAATGGTCGGCGCGGGCGCGGCGTCTCGCGGCGAAAACCCACGAACTGGTGAGTTTCCTGGTGGACGTGCTCAAGGTCGACACGGTGGCGGCGCACTATGACGGCACCGTCACCTACCACGATTCCTGTTCCGGCCTGCGCGAACTCGCGATCAAGCGCCAGCCCCGGCAGCTGCTGGAACAGGTCGAGGGGCTGCGGCTGGCGGAACTGCCGGGAGCCGAGGAATGCTGCGGCTTCGGCGGCGCCTTCTGCGTGAAATATTCCGAGATTTCGACCGACATCGTGGACAGCAAGGCCCGCGATGTCGAAGGCACGGGCGCCGACACGCTGCTGGCCGGTGACCTGGGCTGCCTGATGAACATGGCCGGCCGCCTGAAGCGTCGCGGTTCGTCCGTCCGGGTCCGGCACGTGGCCGAGGTGCTGGCGGACATGTGCGACGAGACGCCGCCGATCGCCGAAGGCAGGGAGTAGGCCCATGCAGTTCATGAACGCGCCGGCCTTCAAGGAGAATGCCCGCGAGGCGCTGGCCGACGACGATCTGCAGGAAGCCCTCGGCATGCTGAAAGCGGGCTTCATTCCCCGCCGCCAGGCGGCCGTCGACGGCCTGCCCGAGTTCGAGGCCCTGCGCGAACGCGGCCGGGAGATCAAGAACCACACGCTCGCCCATCTCGATCACTATCTCGAGACTTTCGAACGCAACTGCACGGCCCAGGGCGGCCACGTGCACTGGGCGCCGACCGCCGAGGATGCCCGCAGCGCGGTGCTGGAGATCTGCCGCAAGGCGAATGCCCGCACGGTGACCAAGGGCAAGTCGATGATCGCCGAGGAACTGCATCTCAACAGTTTTCTCGAGCGCCACGGCATCACCCCGGTCGAGACCGACCTGGGCGAGTATATCGTGCAGCTTGCCGAGGAACCGCCCAGCCACATCATCGGCCCGGCGATTCACAAGACCAAGGACCAGGTCTCCGAGCTGTTCCACGAGCATCATGCCGCCTACGGCAAGACCGAGCGCCTGAGCGAGGCCACCGACCTGATCACGGAAGCGCGCGAAGTGCTGCGCGAGAAGTATTTCCAGGCCGATGTCGGCATTACCGGGGCCAATTTCCTGATCGCCGAGACCGGCTCCTCGGTGATCGTCACCAACGAGGGCAACGGCGACCTGACGCAGATGCTGCCCCGGGTGCACGTGGTGGTGACGTCGATCGAGAAGGCGGTACCCACGCTGGAAGACGTCTCGACGCTGCTGCGCCTGCTGGCGCGCTCGGCCACCGGCCAGGATTTCTCGGCCTACACCACCTTCTCGACCGGCCCGAAACGTCCCGGCGACCTCGACGGGCCGGACGAGTATCACGTCGTCATCCTCGACAACGGGCGCTCGGCTATGCTGGGCGGCGAATACCAGGACATGCTGCGCTGCATCCGCTGCGGCGCCTGTCTCAACCACTG
>JBGTSP010000114.1:0-12674 GCA_041940205.1 Alphaproteobacteria bacterium | reverse complement strand
CAGCGAGATCGACACCGGCATCTTGTCGATCACCAGGTCGGTCACCGCCCGGTCGCGGAAGAAACTCTCGCCGAAGTCGAAGCGCAGATAGTTGCCCATCATCAGGAAGAAGCGTTCGTGCGCCGGCTTGTCGAGACCGAACTGCTTCTCCAGGTCGGCGATCAGTTCCGGCGGCAGGCCCTGGGCGCCGCGATATTTCGAGGAGATGTCGGCGCTGTCGGCCTGGCTGGTCTGGCCGCGGGCGCCGCCGACCTCAGCCGTGCCGCCGCCGGACACCCGCGCCGTGGCATCCACCGCGGTGCCCTGGATCTGCGCGATCACCTGCTCCACCGGGCCGCCTGGCATGAACTGCAGGACCACGAAGTTCATCACCATGATCAGGAACAGCGTGGGGATCATCAGCAGCAGGCGGCGGATGATGTAGGCGAACATGGGCGGTCCTTCTCCCCGATCCCCTCAGCGCGCGGCGTCGATGCGCCGGGCCTTCTCGGCATCGACCCACCAGGTATCGAGAAAGCCGAGATCGTATCGCGGCTTCACCGCCGGACGCCCGAAGCGGTCCCAGTAGGCGATGGTGTGCGAGGCCTTGTACCACTGCGGCACGACGTTGTGGCTCCACATCACCACACGGTCGAGCGCGGATGTCGCGGTGCGCAATTCCTCGCGGCTGCCCGCCTCGATGATGTGCCGGATCATCGCGTCCGCCGCCGGGCTCTTCAGGCCGCTGTAGTTGCGGCTGCCTTTCACGTCGGCCGAAGCCGAATGCCAGAGATTCTCCAGACCGTTCCCGGGTGTCAGGGAAGACCCGAAGCGGCCGGTGACGATGTCGAAATCGAAGGCATCGGTCCGCTTCTGGTACTGCGCGCTGTCGACCACCCGGAAGCGGGCGTCGATGCCGATACGCTCGAGGTTGCGCACATAGGCGTTGATGATCCGCTCGAAGGAGGGCGAAAAACTCAGGAACTCGATTTCCATCGCCTGCCCGTCCGGCCCGGTGAGCCGGCCGTCGCGGATCCGCCAGCCGGCCTCGGCCAGCAGGGCCTGGGCCTGGCGCCGCTGCCGGCGCAGGCGGCCCGAACCGTCGGTCTTCGGCGGCTCCAGCATCTCCCCGAAAATTTCCGCGGGCAGGCTGTCGCGGAACGGCGCGAGCAGGGCCGCTTCCGCCGGCGTTGGCGCGCCGGTGGCGCTGAGGTCGGAATTCTGGAAGATCGAGTGAGTGCGCTTGTAGAGGCCGTAGAACAGGTTCTTGTTGGTCCACTCGAAGTCGAACATCAGGCCCAGCGCCTGGCGGACCCGCCGGTCGGCGAACTTGGCCTTGCGGGTGTTGAGGAAGAAGGCCTGGAAGCCGGTGATGGTCTCGTCGGGAAGCACCTCGCGCTTGATCAGGCCTTCTTCGACGGGTTTCACCGCGTATTTCGTCGCCCAGTTGCGCGACGTGTAATCCTCGCGGAAGTCGATCTTGCCGGCGAACAGGCTCTGCAGGCTGACATCGCGGTCGCGGTAATAATCCCAGCGGATCTCGTCGAAATTGTAGCGTCCCTTGCTGACCCCGAGATCGCGGGCCCAGTGGTCGGAGACGCGGGCGTACCGGATCGAGCGTCCGTCGTCGATCTTGTCGACCCGGTAGGGACCGCTGCCCAGCGGCGCTTCCAGCGTCGACTTGGTGAAATCGCGCGTGGCGTACCAGGCCTTCGAGACGATCGGCATGGTCGCCGCGAGGCCCGGCAGGTCGCGCGTGGGCACGCCGTCGCGGAAGGTGAAGCGGACCGAACGCGGTCCCGCCGGCTCGGCCTTCAGGATGTCCTTGTAGAGGATGCCGAGGATCGGGTGGCCCTTCGTGGTCAGGGTCTCGAAGGAGAAGACCACGTCGTCGACGGTGATCGGACTGCCGTCGTGCCAGCGGGCTTCGGGCCGCAGCGTGAACCGCACGGAGCGGCGGTCGTCGGGCAGGGAGACGCTCTCCGCAATCAGGCCGTAATAGCTGTCCGGCTCGTCCTGGGACGCCACCATCAGGCTCTCGAAGGTCAGCACCTTGGCATCAATGATGAACATGCCCGAGCCCTGGGCCGCGGTGCCGCTGAGGATGAACGGATTGAGATTGTCGAACGTGCCCTGGTACCAGAGCACCACCCGGCCGCCCTTGGGCGCGTCGGGGTTCACATAGTCGAAATGATCGAAGCCGGCGGGATATTTCAGCGAGCCCAGCACGGCGAAACCGTGCGCCCCGTCCGCCGCCAGCGCGCCGCCCGCGTGAAGAGCCGCGCCGAAGCCCGCAACCAGCAGGCCCGCCCGCAGGGCCCGCCCGAGGCGACGCAGCGCCATCAGTTGCCGCCCCCGCGCTTCAGGGCGGCGTCCTTTTCCGGATCGACCCACCATGTATCCGACAGGCCGATGCCGTATTTCGGCTTCACCGCGGGCTTGCCGAAGCGGTCGCGGTAGGCGAGCCGGTAGACCGGCGTGTGGTAGTGGGGGATGACGTGGTGGCCCCACAGCAGCACCCGGTCGAGCGCCCGGGTGGCCGCCACCAGGTCCTCCCGGCTGTCGGCCGCGATAACCGCGTCGACCAGGGCGTCGACGGCGGGATCCTTGATGCCCGCGTAATTGCTGCTGCCGGGCTGGTCCGCGGACGCCGAACCCCAGTAGTTGCGCTGCTCGTTGCCCGGCGAGATCGGCGCGCCCCATTGCCCGACGATCATGTCGTAGTCGAAGGCGCGCACCCGATTGACATATTGCGAGCTGTCGACCCGGCGCAGGCGGTGCCGGATGCCCAGCCGCTTCCAGTTGGCCGCCATCGGCAACAACACCTTTTCCATGCCGTCCTGGCGATACAGGAACTCGATCTCCATCACCTCGCCGCTCTGCGCATGCGTGAGCGCGCCGTCGCGGATCGCCCAGCCCGCCTCTTCCAGCAAGGTCCTGGCCTGGCGCAGCTGCCGGCGGATGTTGCCCGAGCCGTCGGTCTTCATCGGCTGGTAGGGCGTGGTGAAGACCTCCGGCGGCACCCGGTCGCGCACGGTCTCGAGAATCTCCAGTTCACGTCCCTCCGGCAGGCCCTCGGCGGCCAGTTCGGAGGCGTCGAAGTAGCTGTCGGTGCGGCTGTACTGGCTGTAGAACAGGGTCCGGTTCAGCGCCTCGAAGTCGAAGGTCAGGTTCAGCGCCTGGCGCACCCGGCGGTCCTGGAATTTCGCGCGCCGCTGGTTGAAGACGAACCCCTGCATGCCCTGCGGCGTGTTGTCGGGCACTTCCTCGACGATCACCGTGCCGTCCTTCACGGCGGGGAAGTCGTAGCCCGTGGCCCAGCGCTTGGCGCTGTTCTCCAGCTTGAAGTCGAAGGCGCCCGACTTGAAGGCCTCGTGCATCACTTCCAGGTCGCGGTAATAGTCGTAGCGCATCCGCTGCCAGTTCCAGCGTCCGCGCATCGCCGGCACGTTCGCGCCCCAGTAGTTCTCCACCCGCTCGTAGGTGATCGCGCGGCCCTCGTCGAACTCGGCGATCCGGTAGGGGCCCGAGCCTACGGGCGGCTCCAGCGTGGTGGCGTCGAACTCCCTGCCCTCCCAATAGTGTTTCGGCAGCACCGGCAGGCCGGCGATGATGATCGGCAGTTCCCGGTTCTCCAGGTCGTCGAAGGTGAAGGTCACGCGCCGTTCGCCGGTGACTTCCGCCCGGGTGACGTTGGCGTAGTAGTAACGGAAGAATGGCCGGCCCTTGGCCTTCAGGATGTCGAAGGAGAACACCACGTCCTCCGGCGTCACCGGCTTGCCGTCGTGCCAGCGGGCCTCGGCGCGCAGCGTGAAGCTGACCGAGGAGCGGTCGTCGGCGGTCTCCGCGCTTTCCGCCAGGACGCCGTAGGTCGTCATCGGCTCGTCCGCCGAGCCTTCCATCAGCGTCTCGTAGATCAGCCCCAGGCCGGCGGCGGGCGTGCCCTTGATGACGTAGGGATTGAACGTGTCGTAGGTGCCGATGGTGCCCGCCCGGAAGGTGCCGCCGACCGGCGCGTCCGGATTGACATAGTCGTAGTGGCTGAAGCCGGGACCGTATTTGACGTCGCCGTACAGCGAGAGGGCGTGGCTGCCCCCGTCGGCGGCGGCCGGCAGCGGCAGGACGGTGGCGGCGGTCAGCAGCAGGGTCGCGACGAGACGCATCGGCGGGCCTTTCGGTGCAGCACGGGTTCCAACCTTGGGGCGCGCGCAGGGCGGTTTCAAGGCCTTGCGGCCGCGTTCACCGTTTCGTGGAACGGGCCCGTGAAAACGTGACGACGGGCCGCTTCAGGCGGCGAGCAGCGCCATCGCCTCCGCATGCAGCGCCGGCGTGGCGGCGGCAAGGATCCCGGGCTGGGCCATCCGGGTCAGGTCGAGCGGCCGGCCCTGCCAGTCGGTGCACAGCCCGCCGGCATTCTCGACGATCGGGACCAGGGCGGCGATGTCGTAGACCTGCACGTTGGCCTCGATGCAAAGGTCGACATGGCCGCTCGCCAGCAGGCCGAAGGCGTAGCAGTCGGCGGAATAGCGCACGTTGGCGCAGGCCGCCGTGACCCGCTCCCAGGCCGTCACCTGACCCGGTTCGAAATAGCTGGTGTCCGTGGTCATCAGGATGGCGTTCGCGATCCCGCCGCAGTCGCGCGCCGCCACGGGCGCGTCGTTCAGCGTGCTGGCGGTATCGCCATGCGCCAGCCAGCGCTCGCCCAGGATCGGCTGGTCGAGCACGCCCAGCGCCGCCTCGCCCTCGTGCGTCAGGCCGATCAGGGTGCCGAACAGCGGTACGCCGGCGACGAAGCCCCGCGTGCCGTCGATCGGATCGAGGATCCAGGTCCACGGCCCGTCGGTCGGCTTGATGCCGTATTCCTCGCCGATGATGCCGTGATCGGGCAGTTCGGCATCGAGAATGTCGCGAATCGCCCGCTCGGCGCCACGGTCGGCGACCGTCACCGGGCTTTCGTCCGCCTTGGTCTCGACCTTGAAGGGCGTGCGGAAATGCCCGCGGATCACCGCGCCCGCGGCATCCGCGCAGCGCCGGGCAATATCGACATAGGCCTCGGGACAGGCGGCGGTCATGGCCGCTCCTTCGGGACTGGCCGGGCCGCCCGGGTGCGCCCGGACCGTCCGGCGGGCTGGCGTAAGGCTTACTGCGCCGGCAGCGCCATCGGGCTGTCGGCCTGGTCGCGCAGCCACAGGATCAGGTTGGCCCGGTCGGAATCCTTCTTCAGGCCGGCGAAGGCCATCTTGGTGCCCTTGGCATAGCCTTTCGGATTCTCCAGGAAGGCGTTCATCTCGTCGAAGCCCCAGCTTCCTTCCAGCTCGACCAGCGCGCCGGAATAGGAGAAGCCGTCGACCGAGGCGATGTCGCGCCCGAGCACGCCGTACAGCGCCGGGCCGACCTTGTTGGCGCCGTCCTTTTCGAAGGTGTGGCAGGCCTTGCACTTGCCGAACACCTTCTCGCCCTTGCCGGCATCCGCCGAGGCGAGCAGCGTGGCGATGGGAACCGCCGGCTCGTCCGCCTTCGCCGCGGCCGGCGCGGCGGCGTCGCCCGCGACCTCGATGCCGATGACGTTGCTTTCCGGCGCGGTCGGATGGACCAGCGCGTTACCGACCTCGTTGATCACCATCAGCAGAAGACCGGCGCCCAGCACCGCGCCCGCGATCTTGTTCAACTCGAAGGAATCCATACCCACCCCGTTGTTGAAGGCGACATCCGCGATGCCGGCCGGGACGTGCCCCGGCTTGCCCCGTCACGCGGCTCCCGTATACACCGCACCCCGTCCGCTCTCAAGCGACGCAGCCTAGCCTTCCGCCCCGCAGGGCCGGATGCGGCGGCGCGTCGCACAACCCGCCGGAGGCGCCGATGGGCACCGCGATCGTCATCCCCGCCCGCATGGCCTCGACCCGCCTGCCCGGCAAGCCGCTGGCCGACATCGCCGGCGAGGCGATGATCGTGCAGGTCTGGCGCCGCGCCCGGGAGGCCGACCTGGGTCCGGTGCTGGTGGCCTGCGCGGAACAGGAGATCGCCGATGCCGTGACCACCGCCGGCGGCGAGGCCGTACTGACCGATCCCGACCTGCCCTCGGGCTCGGACCGGATCTGGCAGGCCCTGGAGCGGGCCGATCCCGAAGGCCGGTTCGAGGCCGTCATCAACCTGCAGGGCGACCTGCCGACCATGCCGGCGGCCGACATTCGCGCCTGCGCCGACCTGCTGGCCGATCCGGCCGTGGACATCGGCACCCTGGTGGCCGAGGTCCGGGACGCCGGCGAGCGCGACAATCCCAACGTGGTCAAGGCCGTGGCCGCGATCCCGCCGGGCGGCCGCCGCGGCCGCGCGCTCTACTTCACCCGCGCCACCGCGCCCTCGGGCGAGGGACCGCTGTGGCACCATGTCGGCATCTACGCCTATCGCCGGGCCGCGCTCGCCCGTTTCGTCGCCCTGCCGCCGGGCCTGCTGGAACAGCGCGAGCGGCTGGAACAGTTGCGCGCGCTGGAAGACGGCATGCGCATCGACGCGGCGGTGATTGACGAAGCGCCGTTCGGCGTGGATACCCCGGAGGATCTGGAGCGTGCGCGCCGCGTGCTCGCCGGGCGCGCGGCGCCGGCGGCCTGAGCCAACGCCCCGCAGACACGCAGAACCCGTTGGAGTCCATCGCCATGTCCGATCCGGCCCAGACCGTCGCCTTCCAGGGAATGGAGGGCGCCTATTCGCATCTCTCCTGTCTCGAGGCCCTGCCGGACTTTTCCCCGCTGGCCTGCGAATCCTTCCAGGACGCGTTCGCGGCGGTGAACGACGGCCGGGCGCGCCGGGCGATGATCCCGATCGAGAACTCGGTGGCCGGCCGGGTGGCGGACATCCACCACCTGATGCCGGAATCCGGCCTGTTCATCATCGACGAGCACTTCCAGCCGGTGGACCACTTCCTGATGGCGCCCGAGGGCAGCCGGATCGAGGACATCACCGAGATCCACAGCCACATCCACGCCCTGGCGCAGATCCGCAAGCTGGTGGCCGAACTGGGGGTGAAGCCGGTGGTGCACGCCGACACCGCCGGGGCCTGCCGCATGGTCGCCGAGCGCAACGATCCGGCGATCGCCGCGGTCGGCTCCTCGCTGGCGGCCGAGACCTACGGCCTGACGGTGCTGCGCGAGCGGGTGCAGGACTACCAGAACAACGTCACCCGCTTCGTCATCATGTCGCGCGAGCGCATCACCCCGCATCTCGACGACGGCCCGGTGATGACCACCTTCGTGTTCTCCGTGCGCTCGGTGCCGGCCGCGCTCTACAAGGCGCTGGGCGGCTTCGCCACCAACGGCGTCAACATCACCAAGCTGGAAAGCTACATCGATCCGGCCACCTTCCAGCAGGCGCAGTTCTACGCCGACATCGAGGGCCATCCCGATTCCGAGGGCGTCGGTTTCGCGCTCGAGGAAATGCAGTTCTTCTGCTCCCGCTTCCAGTTGCTGGGCACCTACCCGCAGAGCCGGCATCGCCAGAGCGGCGGCATCCGCATCGACACGGCGGGCTGAACCGGCGGTTGAAATATTCCGTTGTCGGCACGATTTCCCCAAGGATAGGATTCACCATCGGCATCTGCCCCTGAGGCCCGCTCCCGATGTCCCGTCCCGAAGCCGCGCTGGCGGCCCATCGTTTCGCGCTCGCCCCCGCGCCCGGCGAACTCGACCGGATCGGTAACGACCCCCGCGGCTGGCTGCTCGAGCAGCTCGACGCGCCCGCCGGCCCGCCCGCCGCGTTTTCCGGCCTGCCGCCGTCCAGCGAGAACGTGCTCGACTGGTGGGCCACGGTACGGATCAGCGTCTCCGAGCTGGTGCGCAAGCTGCGCACCGACTATCGCGAGCTCTGGCGGCGGGAGGCCGAGGCCCGGCTGGCTGCGGCGCTGGCAAGCGAGCAGCCCTTCCGGGAGCGGCTGGTCGCCTTCTGGGGAAACCATTTCACCTGCTCGGGCGTGAAGACCGTGGCCATCGGCATGGCCGGCGGACACGAGCGCGAGGCCGTCCGTCCGCACGTCACCGGCCGGTTCCGCGACATGCTGCACGACGCGGTCTCGCATCCCGGCATGCTGTTCTATCTCGACAATTACGGCTCGGCCGGCGGCAACTCGCTGGCCACCACCTATGGACGGCGCGGCCTGAACGAGAATCTCGCCCGCGAGGTGCTGGAACTGCACACGCTGGGGGTCGACGGCGGCTACAGCCAGGCCGACGTCACCGAGTTCGCCAAGGTGCTGACCGGCTGGACCTTCGGCCGGGCCGGCAGCACGGCCCCCGGCCGGTTCCTGTTCGCGCCGGCGATGCACGAACCCGGCCCGAAGACCGTGCTGGGCGCGACGATCGCGGAGGCCGGCGAGCAGGAAGGCCGGGACCTGCTCGACCGGCTCGCGGCCCATCCCGCCACCGCGCGCCATGTCGCCGCGAAATTCGCCCGGCACTTCGTCGCCGACGTCCCGCCAACCGCCCTTGTCGAACGGCTGGAGCGAAACTTCCGGGACAGCGACGGCGACCTGAAGGCGCTCGCCCGCACCCTTGTCACGTCGGAAGAGGCCTGGGCGCCGGAGCGGCGCAAGCTGAAGACGCCGTTCGAGTTCGCCGTCGGGGTGCGCCGGTCGCTCGGCCGGCAGGACGATGTCGAGGGCCTGTTCGCGGCGATGATCGGCTTCGGCCAGGCGCCCTTCTACGCCCCCTCGCCGGCCGGCTGGCCCGACGATGAAACGGCCTGGCTCAATCCCGACGCCGCGATGCGCCGGGTCCGCTTCGCCCACCAGGCGGTTGCGGACGCCGGGGCGACGCCCGACGTCGACGCGCTGGCGGCAGCCTGCCTGCCCGGCCTGCTGCCGGACCGGGATCTCGCCGAATGCCGGGCCGCGGGCGAACGCGACGGGCCTGCCCTGCTGCTCTCCAGTCCGGCTTTCCAGCGGAGGTGAGAATGGCCGCGCTCAGCCGAAGAGACAGCCTGAAGCTCGCCGGCGCCGCCGGCCTGCTGGCGGGTCTGCCGGGAAACGCCTTCGCCGCCCGCGCCGCCACCGAGCGCCGCCTTGTCGTGGTGATCCTGCGCGGCGGGCTGGACGGTCTGTCGCTGGTGCCCGCGGTCGGCGATCCCGACTTCGCCGACCTGCGCGGCCGCCTGGCGGCCAGTCCCGCGCATCCGCCGCTCCGGCTCGACGACCTGTTCGCCCTGCACGGCCGCATGCGTTTCCTGCATGATTCCTGGCAGGCGGGCGAACTGGCGGTGCTGCACGCCACCCACACGGTCTCGCGCAACCGCTCGCATTTCGACGCCCAGGACCTGCTCGAACTGGGCCTGGAGAGCCTGAGCGCGCATGCCGACGGCTGGCTCAATCGGGCGCTGGCGGGCCTGCCGGCGGCCCCGGGCCGGGCCGGTTTCTCGACCGGTTACGGCACGCCGCTGATCCTGCGCGGCGCGACGCCGACGGGAAGCTGGGCGCCGCGACGCCTGCCGCAGCCTTCGCCCGATTTCCTCGACCGGCTTGCGCGCATGGGCGGCGACGATGCGGCGCTGCGCGACACCCTGCGCCAGGGCATCGCCGATGCCGCCCGCCAGCAGCGCCTGCTGGGCGCGGACGCGGTCGCCGACCGGCCGGTCACCGGCAACGGCCGTGACATCATCCAGCTCGCCCGGGCCACCGGCAGGCTGCTCTCGGAAGAGGGCGGGGCCCGGATCGCCACCTTCTCGGTCGGCGGCTGGGACACCCACGGCTACCAGAACATCGCGCTCGACTACCGCCTGCCGCTGCTCGACACCGCGCTCGGCGAACTGCGCTCCGGTCTCGGCGCGGCCTGGAAGGACAGCATGGTTCTGGTGGTCACCGAATTCGGCCGCACCGCCGTGCCCAACGGCACCAACGGCACCGATCACGGCACTGCCGGCGCCGCCCTGGCGCTGGGCGGCGCGGTCGCCGGCGGCCGCAGCCTGGGCGCCTGGCCCGGCCTCGCCGACCTGCACGAGGGCCGCGACCTGAAACCGACCAGCGACCTGCGCAGCCTGTTCAAGGCGGCGCTGGTCGAGCACATGCGGCTCGACCCGGCCTTCGTCGAGGGCACGGTCTTTCCCGACGGCGGACACGTGCCCGCGCTCGCCGGGCTGGCGCGAACCTGACGCCCGACCGCCGCAGAGCCGTTTCGTTCCTGGTCTACCCGCGCAGTTCGGCGCCGGTCGCCTTGCCGACCGCGGCCACGACCTTCTCGGCCACCTGATCGATCTCGGCATCGGTCAGGGTGCGGTCGCGGGGCTCCAGGCGAACGCCGATGGCGACCGACTTGCGGCCCTCGCCCAGGCGCTCGCCCTCGTAGACGTCGAACACCTCGACCCTCGAGATCAGCGTCTTCTCGGCCCCCGCGGCGGCGCGCACGATGTCGCCCGCGGCCACGCCGGCATCGACGATGAAGGCGAAGTCGCGTTCGGCCGCCGGGAAGTCCGAGGCCTCCAGCCGCGCCCGGGTCCGGCTCTTCGCCGCCTTGGGCTGCGGCGCGGCGGTGTAGAACACCTCGAAGGCGACCAGCGGGCCGGCAACATCCATCGCGTCCAGCACCCGGGGGTGCACTTCGCCGAAGCGGGCCAGCAGGTTCTTCGGTCCCAGCCGCAATTCGCCCGAGCGGCCGGGATGGTACCAGCCCGGGGCCTCGGCGAAGACCTGCAGCTTGTCGACCGGTGCGCCCACGGCCTCCAGCACCGCCAGGGCGTCGGCCTTGGCGTCGAAAACGTCGACGGGCCGCGCCGGGCCGCTCCAGTGGCGTCCCACCGCCCGGCCGCGGCGCACGCCGGCGGCGACCCAGTCCTGGTCCTCCGGCCGGTCGCCGGCAAACTGCGGGCCGACCTCGAACAGGGCGGTGTCCGAGAAGCCGCGATCGGCGTTGCGGCCCGCGGCCTCGATCAGGTTCGGCAGCAGCGAGGGCCGCATGGCGTCGAGTTCGGAGGAGATCGGGTTGGCCAGGATCAGCGCCTCGCCGCCGCCGCCGAACAGTTCGGCGAAGCGCCGCGGCAGGAACGACCAGGTCACGCATTCGACCATGCCGCGATGGGCCAGCGTGCGCCGGCCGCGCGAACGGCGCTTCTGCATCTCGGTCAGCACCGGCTGGGCGACCACGCCGTCCCGCGGCAGCGGCACCGCCGGCATGGCGTCGTAGCCGTGGATACGGGCGATGTCCTCGATCAGGTCCGCCTCGCCATCGACATCGGAGCGCCAGCTCGGCACGCGCACCTGCCAGGCCGCGCCGCCCTCCTCCTCGATGACGAAGCCCAGATCCTCCAGGATCCGCCGCTGTTCGGCCTCGGGCACGTCGAGCGCCACCAGTTCTCCGACCCGAGCGGGCCGGTAGCGCACGCTGCGGGGCGGCTGTTCGGGCGAGCCGGCGATCACCAGTTCGCTTGCCTCGCCGCCGCACAAGGCCTGGATCAGCCGGGTGGCCTCGTGCGCGCCGGGCAGCACCATGGCCGGATCGACGCCGCGCTCGAAACGGTAGCGGGCGTCGGAATCGATCTGCAGCCGGCGCCCCGTGGTCGCGGTGCGGACCGGATCGAACAGCGCCACCTCGAGGAAGACGTTGACCGTCTCTTCGGTGCAGCCCGAGCGCAGGCCGCCCATCACCCCGCCGATGCCTTCCGGCCCCTCGTCGTCGGCGATCACCGTCATCGCCCCGTCCAGCGTGTAGGTCTTGTCGTTCAGCGCCACCAGGCTTTCGCCCGGCCGCGCGAGACGGGCCTGGATGTTGCCGTGCACGGTGTCGGCGTCGAACACGTGCAGCGGCCGGCCCAGGTCGTAGGTGACGTAGTTGGTGATGTCGACAAGGGCGGAGATCGGCCGCAGCCCGATGGCCCTGAGCCGGCGCTGCAGCCAGTCGGGCGACGGGCCGTTCTTCACGCCGCGGAAATAGCGACCGACGAAACAGGTGCAGGCGTCTGCCGTCGCCTCGTCGAAATTGAGCGCGACCGAGATCGGGCTCGCGAAAGTCCCGGCCGCGACCGGCGGCTCGAACGGTTTCAGGCGGCCCAGCCCGGCGGCGGCGAGATCGCGGGCGACCCCGCGCACGCCCAGGCAGTCCTGCCGGTTCGGCGTGATGGCGATGTCGATCACCGGATCGTCGAGCCCCATATAGGGGGCGAAGGCCGCGCCCACGGGCGCATCCTCGGGCAGCTCGATGATGCCGTCATGCTCGTCCGACAGACCCATCTCGCGTTCCGAGCAGAGCATGCCGTTGGACTCCTCGCCGCGGATCTTCGAGGGTTTGAGGTGCAGGCCGGTGCCGGGAATGGTGGTGCCCGAGGGCGCGAACACGCCCTTCATGCCGGTGCGCGCGTTGGGCGCGCCGCAGACCACCTGCACCTGTTCGCTGCCGGTATCGACCAGGCAGACCCGCAGCCGGTCGGCATTGGGGTGCTGGCGGGCCTCGATCACGTGCGCCACCGTGAACGGCGCCAGATCGGCGGCCCGGTCCTCGACGCCCTCGAGTTCCAGGCCGATGGCGGTCAGGCGGTCGGTGATCTCCCGAAGCGAGGCCTCGGTCTCGAGATGCTCCTTCAGCCAGGACAGGGTGAATTTCATCGCGACAGCCCTCCCGCCAGTTCCGGCACGTCGATCGGCACGAAGCCGTAATGGCGCAACCAGCGCAGGTCGCTGTCGAAGAAGGCCCGCAGGTCGGGGATGCCGTATTTCAGCATGGCGA
>JBGTSP010000113.1:0-12798 GCA_041940205.1 Alphaproteobacteria bacterium | reverse complement strand
GGCGGCGTGCCAGGTGGTGCCGCAGGTGAGCTGCCGGCGTTCCAGCAGCACGATGTCGCGCCAGCCCAGTTCGCCCAGATGGAAGGCGAGCGAGCAGCCGACCACGCCGCCGCCGACGATCACCACCCGCGCCCGATCCGGAAAATCGTCCATGCCCGCCAATCCCGAATACGCGGCCGAAGCCTGCCTCGTTGCGAGCCTAGCAGCGCACCGCCGGGTCCGGCAGGCGCCAGTCCCGGCGACCGGATGGTGCCAGGGTCCGCGCTGCGGCGCTTGCGCCCGGCGCGGGCCGGCATGACAGTTCGGTGATGGGGGAATCCCTGGAACGGAGGGGACCATGAACGATCAGACAATCGCGGCAAACAAGTCGGATCCCGACTACATGCCGCCCCTGCCGCAAGCGGTGCCGCTGGGCATCCAGCACATCCTGGCGATGTTCGCCAGCAACATCACCCCGGCCATCATCATCGCGCTCGCCGCCGGCTTCACCTTCGGCTCGCTGGACATGGTCTACCTGATCCAGATGGCAATGGTGTTCTCCGGTATCGCCACCCTGATCCAGACCATCTCGATCGGCCCGGTCGGCGCCCGCCTGCCGGTGGTTCAGGGCACCAGCTTCGCCTTCATCCCGATCATGATCCCCGTGGTGAAGAGCGCCGGTCTCGCCGCCCTGTTCGGCGGCGTGGTGATCGGCGGCATCTTCCATTTCCTGCTGGGCACCGTGATCGGCCGTATTCGCGGCTGGCTGCCGCCGCTCGTCACCGGCATCGTCGTGCTCTCGATCGGCCTGGCGCTGATCCCGGTCGGGGTGAAATACGCCGCCGGCGGCGTGCCGCTGATGGGCAAGCCGGGCTTCGGCGGGATCGACCACTGGACGCTGGCGCTGACCGTCATCATCGTCACCCTGGCGCTGAAATTCTTCACCCGGGGCCTTCTGTCCTCGGCGGCGGTGCTGGTCGGCCTGCTCGCGGGCTACGCCGTCGGCCTGGCGATGGGCATGGTCGATTTTTCGAAGGTCGGCGCCGCCGGCTGGTTCGCCCTGCCGTCGCCGCTGAAATACGGGTTCGAGTTCAATGTCGCGGCCATCGTCGGCATGTGCCTGATGGCCGTGGTCTCGGCGATCGAGACGGTGGGCGACATTTCCGGCATCACCAAGGGCGGCGCGGGACGCGAGGCGACCGATCGGGAGATCGCCGGCGGCACGCTGGCCGACGGTGCCGGCACGGCGCTGGCCGGCCTGTTCGGCGGCCTGCCGAACACCTCGTTCAGCCAGAATGTCGGCCTGATCTCGATGACCGGGGTGATGAGCCGGCATGTCGTCACCATCGGCGCGGTGTTCCTGGTGATCGCCGGCCTGATACCGAAAGTCGGCGCGGTGATCGCCACCATGCCCATCGCGGTGCTGGGGGGCGGCGTCATCGTCATGTTCGGCATGGTCGCCTCGGCCGGCATCAACATGCTCTCCGAGGTCACCTGGAACCGCCGCAACATGCTGATCCTGGCGGTCTCCCTGTCGATCGGTCTCGGCCTGCAGGCGGTGCCCGAGGCGCTGCAGCATCTGCCGGAGACGGCGAAGATCCTGCTGACTTCCGGCCTGCTGCCGGCCGCGGTGCTGGCGGTGGTGCTGAACCTGGTGCTGCCCGAGCAGATCGAGGAGTAGCGGAACGGGGCGGGGGACGGCGCGGCCGGTCCGGCCGTTCCCCGTCAGTCCGGCTCGCGCGGCGACAGCAGCGCGTGGGCGCCGCCGGGGAACCAGACTTCCTCGAGATTGTCGTCGTCGGCCAGCCGGTCGGCGACGAGAAAGTCCTGCGCCTCGCCCAGCACCAGCAGGGGGTGATGCCAGACGTTGCGGGCATACTGCACGCCCTGGTCGCCCCGGGCGAGGAAGGCCCGCAGGTTGTCCGGTGCGGGCCGGGCGGCGGCCGAGACCACCACCAGCCAGGGCCGTGGACTGAGCGGCACGAAGGCCTGGCTGCCCAGCGGATGCCGCTCCATCATCTCGAGCCGGATGGGCAGCGGCCGCGGTTGCGCCCGGAACAGCGAGAGAATGGGACGACCGCCGGCCTCGGCGGTGTCGAGTTCGGCCAGCGCATGAAAGCGTTCGGTCGTGCCCTGGTTGATCGCCAGGACTTCCGCGCCCTCGGTCTCGATCACCGTGCCGAAGGGGGCGAAGGTCGCCGGCGCAAGCGGCTCGGCGATCAGGCGCGGCGGGCCGGCGGCGTCCATCGCCTCAAGCCTCTCGCGTGCCGAACAGGCGCAGCCGGCTGACCCCGCCGTCGGGGTGGATGTTCAGCCTGACATGGCTGACCGGGCCCAGATCTGTGATCTCCCCGGGGCCGAACTTGTGGATGCTGTCGGCCGACAGTTTCCGCTCGCCCAGCAGTTCCGGCCAGAACATCGCCTGGGTGACGAGCGATTCATCCGTGCTCTCGCCGACCAGCGCCGCCTGCAACGAACAGCGGTCGGGGAAGTTGCCCTTGAAATGCGCGGTATCGACCTCGATGCGACTGATCCGGCCGGGCGCGGCGAGCGCGACGATCAGCCAGTCGTGGCCGGGCTCGCGCCGCCGCCTCGTCTCCCAGCCGTCGCCCATGGTCTCGCCGCGGCCCTCGAGCAGCAGCGCCCAGACCGTGCCGTAGTGGGCATTGTTGTAGGCACAGACCCGGCCGCCATGTTTCAGCGCCGACAGCTCGATCTCGGCGTCGGCGGGCAGGGCCGTCCAGTCGCTGACCGGTCGGCCATAGACCCGGAGCCGGGCGATGCCGCCATCGGGCAGCATGTTCACCCGCAGCCAGTTCCACGGTCCCCGGTCCGTCACCGCCACGAAATGCCGCGCGCTGGGTCCCAGGGCGTGGGCCGGGACGATCGTTCGCCACTCGGCCTCCGCGCCCGGCTCGCCGTCGCTGCGGCAGGCCTCGATCGAGGCGGCCGGGGGGTAGTTGCCGGTGAAATGCGAAGTGTCGATATCGACCCCGTCGATCAGTCCGGGCACGCCCAGTTCGACAAGGCACCAGTCGTGCCCGCCGTCGCGCCGGCGCCGGCTTTCCCAGCCGTCCATCCACTTGCCGTGATCGTCATACTTGTCGGGAATGAAGACCGGCGGGGCATCGGCCAGCATCCTCTCCTTGGCGGCGAAGAATTCGTCGCTCGCGCGGACCGCGCGGCTGCCGAGACGGGGCGAGGCGAGGTTGATGGCGTTGCGGGCGAACGCGGGCAGCGGATTGTCGGTCATTGATCCTCGCTTTCCGCCAGCGCGACGAGGCGCAGCCGGGCGATGCGGTGCACCTGGTCGAGGGCGGTGCGGAACTCGGTCTCGGGCGGATTGTCGACCCGTTGCTCGAAGGCGGCCAGGATCTCGGCGCGGTGGAAGCCCTTGACCGCCATGATGAAGGGAAAGCCGAAGCGTTCCACGTAGCGCCCGTTCAGTTCCCGGAACCGCGCGAACTCTTCCGGCGTGCAGGCATCCAGTCCGGCGCCGGCCTGTTCCGCGCTCGAGGCCGCGGTCAGTTCGCCGGCCAGCGCCAGCCGGCCCGCGAGGTCGGGATGCGCGCGCAGCAGCGCCAGTTGCCGTTCCCGGTCCGCCGCCTCCACGCGGGCCGCCAGCAGGGCGGCAAGACCCTCGGCATGATCGGCCCCGGCATCGAGGCCGGCCTCGAAGGCGGCCTCGGCGATCCACGGCGAATGCTCGTAGACACCGCCGTAGCGGGCCACGAAGGCGGCGCGGTCGAGGCGGCTTGGCGCGTGCGTGGTGAACTCTGTCCTGGTCATGTCCGTACCGGCTGACGGGATTCGATGCCCCGGGACGGTCCAGAATAGGCCAAGCCGGGCGGCGGTGATACGGGATGTCGGCGGACGGGAAACCGTCCTAGATTGGCTCTCGCACTTGAATTTCGGAACCTGCGGCGAGCGCCGCGCGGGGGAGCGTCGTCATGGAAGCCCTGCTCACCGACTGGGTCAGCCTGCTGATCCGCTGGCTGCACATCATCACCGGGATCGCCTGGATCGGTTCGTCCTTCTACTTCATCTGGCTGGACCTGACCCTGCGCCGGCCGGAAGGCCTGCCCGACGGCGTCGGCGGCGAAAACTGGTCGGTGCACGGCGGCGGCTTCTACCACGCGCAGAAATACCTGGTGGCGCCGGCGCACATGCCGGCGGAGCTGCACTGGTTCAAGTGGGAATCCTACATGACCTGGATTTCCGGCTTTGCGCTGCTGACGGTGGTCTACTACTGGAGCGCGGAATCCTATCTCATCGACCGCAGCGTGCTGGCGCTGGAACCCTGGCAGGCGATCGGCCTTTCGGTGCTCTCGCTGCTGGTCGGCTGGATCGTCTACGACCTGCTCTGCCGCTCCGCCCTGCGGGACAACCAGACGGCGATGTTCGCCGTGCTCTTCGCCTTCATCGTGTTCTCGGCCTGGGTCTACGGCCAGCTGTTCTCCGGACGGGCGGCGATGCTGCATGTCGGGGCGATGATCGCCACCATGATGACCGCCAACGTGTTCCGCGTGATCATCCCCAACCAGAAGATCGTGGTCGCCGACCTGGTGGCCGGCCGCACCCCCGACCCGGCGCTGGGCAAGGCCGCCAAGCTGCGTTCCACGCACAACAACTACCTGACCCTGCCGGTCCTGTTCCTGATGATCTCGAACCACTACCCGATGACCTTCGGGCACCAGTACAACTGGCTGATGGTCGCGCTGGTGCTGGCGATCGGCGCCGTGGTGCGGGAATTCTTCAATGTCCGCAACGCCGGCGGCAGCGGCCGGGCGATCGCCTGGCAATGGCCGGTGGCGACCGTACTGACGGCGGCCCTGATCGCGCTGTCGGCCTGGAATCCGCGCGGCGAGATCGAGCTGGAGGACGACGTCTACACGCCGGAGGCGGTGGCCATCGTGCAGGACCGCTGTCTCTCCTGTCATGCCACGCGGCCGAGCGATCCGGACTTCGAGGAGGCGCCGGGCGGGGTGATCTTCGAGACGCCCGAGCAGGTGAAGGCCATGCGGCAGAAGATCCTGGCCCAGACCGTGCTGTCGAAGGCCATGCCGCTGGCCAACAAGACGGAGATGACGGACGAGGAACGGGCCAAGCTGGGCTACTGGATCCGGACCGGCATGCCGGATGAGTGACGCCGTCGCGGGTGCCGCAGCATGAGCACCCTGCTGCTGCGCCACGCCGAGCGGCTGGTCACGATGGACGCGCACCGTCGGGAAATCGCCGATGGCGGCCTGTTCGCCCGGGACGGCGTGATCGAGACGGTCGCGCCAACCGCGGAACTGCCGGCAACGGCCGACACGGTGCTCGATCTCTCCGGCCATGTCGCGCTGCCGGGCCTGATCAACACCCACCATCATCTCTACCAGAACCTGACCCGGGCGGTGCCGGCGGGACAGGACGCGCTGCTGTTCGACTGGCTGCGCGCGCTCTACCCGCTCTGGGCCCGGCTGCGACCGGAGGACATCGCGGTGGCGATGCAGCTCGGCATGGCGGAACTGGCGCTCTCCGGCTGCACGCTGACAGCCGACCATCTCTACCTCTATCCCAACGGCACCCGGCTGGACGACGCCATCGCCGCCGCCGCGGAGACCGGACTGCGGCTGCACGCGACCCGCGGCGCGATGAGCATCGGCGAAAGCGACGGCGGCCTGCCGCCCGACAGCCTGGTGGAGGACGAGGACGCGATCCTGGAAGACGGCATCCGCCTGATCGACGCCTTCCACGACCCCGCGCCGGGCGCGATGGTGCAGGTGGCGCTGGCGCCCTGTTCGCCCTTCTCGGTCAGCCGCGACCTCATGCGCGAGGCCGCGCTGCTGGCCCGCGACAAGGGCGTGCGGCTGCACACCCATCTGGCCGAGAACGACGAGGACGTGGTCTACGCCCGCGAACGTTTCGGCTGCCGGCCGGGCCAGTATGCCGAGGATCTGGGCTGGGTCGGCGACGACGTCTGGCACGCCCACTGCGTCAAGCTGGACGCGGACGAGATCGCCCTGTTCGCCCGCACCGGCACCGGCGTCGGGCACTGCCCGGGTTCCAACATGCGCCTTGGCAGCGGCATCGCCCCGGTCCGGGCGATGCGGGAGGCGGGCGTGCCGGTGGGGCTGGGCGTCGACGGCTCGGCCTCGAACGACGCCGCGCATCTCCTGAACGAGGCCCGCCAGGCCCTCCTGCTGCAGCGGGTCGCCGGTGGTGCCGATGCCTTTTCGGCCCGCGCCGCGCTGGAACTGGCGACCCGCGGCGGCGCCCGCGTGCTGGGACGGGACGATCTCGGCGTGCTGGCGCCCGGCTGCCGGGCCGACATCGCCGCCTTCGACGTCACGGGCCTGGAAACCGCGGGTGCCTGGGATCCGGTGGCCGCGCTGGTGCTCTGCGGCCCGCTGCCCGCCGCCTGGACTCTTGTCGAGGGCCGGATCGTGGTCGGCGAGGGACGCTACCGTCCGCTCGAGGCCGACGCCCTGCTGGCGCGCCATCGCGCGGCCTGCCGGCGCCTGATCGACGGGGCGTGATGGTCGAGTTTCGCGAACCTGTCTCGTCCGTGCCCGGCTAGTCGTCCGCCGTTCCGGGCGGTGCCCCGGCGGCCGCGTCGATCTCCGCCAGCAGCGCGGCCTGCGCCGGGGCGTCCAGGAACGAGCCGGTGATGGAATTGCGCGCCAGGGTAACGATCTCGGCTTTGGAGAGCGCCAGGGCGTCCGCGACGGCGGCGAAATTCTCGTTGATGTAGCCGCCGAAATAGGCCGGGTCGTCGGAATTCACCGTCAGCGCGATGCCGTGGTCCAGCATGGCTTTCACCGGGCTTTGCGCCAGTTCGTCGATCACCTTCAGGCGCAGGTTGGAGAGCGGGCAGTTGGTGAGCGTGATCCCCAGGCCGGCGAGCCGGTCCAGCAGCGCCGGGTCTTCCATCGCCCGGTTGCCATGGTCGATGCGGTCGACCTTCAGGGCATCGAGCGCGCCCGTGACATAGGCCGGGGGGCCTTCCTCGCCGGCATGCGCGCAGGCCTTCAGGCCCATCTCGCGGGCCCGGGCGAACACGCGCGCGAACTTCTCGGGCGGATGGCCGCGCTCGGAGGAATCGAGGCCGACGGCGATGAACTTCTCTAGCAGCGGCTCGGCCTCCGCCAGGGTTTCGAACGCGGCCTCCTCGTCGAGATGGCGCAGGAAGGAAAGGATCAGGAAGCCGCTCTGGCCGTGGTCCGCGCGGGCCGCGTCCAGCGCTGCGGTGATGCCCTCGACCACCGCCTCGAAGGGCACGCCGCGCCCGGTATGGGCCTGAGGGTCGAAGAAGATCTCGACATGACGCACGTTGTCGGCCCGCGCCCGTTCGAGATAGGCCGCCGTAAGGTCGTGAAAATCCTCGGCTTGGCGCAGCACGTCCATGCCCTGGTAATAGATGTCGAGGAATTCCTGCAGGTTCGCGAACCGGTAGGCGGCGCGGATCTCCTCGACCGAGGCGAAGGGCAGGGCGACGCGGTTGCGCTTCGCCAGGTCGAACATCAGTTCGGGCTCGAAGCTGCCCTCGATGTGCAGGTGCAGTTCCGCCTTCGGCAGGGCGTCGATCAAGGCGCGCATGGGCCGCTCCCTAGCCGTCGAACCGTGGCCGGTCCCGTTCGTGCACCAGGGCGCCACCGGCATAGGTCGCCCGCACCGCGCGATCATCGCCCAGGATGATGAGGGCGAACAAGCGCTCCCACAGGCTCTCGGCCCGTTGCGTGCGCTGGGCCAGCAGGGGGGTCGCTTCGAGGTCGAGAACGACGAGGTCGGCGACGCGGCCCGCCGCGAGGTTGCCGACCTCACTCTCCAGTCCCAGGGCCCGGGCGCTGCCCGGGCCTGCGAGCCAGAGCGCCCGCGCGGGATGCAGGGCGACGCCGCGCAGTTGCGCGACTTCGTAAGCCGTCTTCATGGTGTCGAACATCGAGAAGGCCGAGCCGCCGCCGACATCGGTGGCGAGACCGACGGGGATCGCCGTTCCGCCGCCGGCGAGACCCTCGAGATCGAACAGGCCCGAGCCGATGAACAGGTTCGAGGTCGGGCAATGGGCGATGCCGGCGCCGCGCTCGGCCAGCACCGCGCGTTCGCGCGCCGTCAGGTGCAGGGCATGGCCGAACAGTGCTCCCGGGCCGACCAGGCCGAACCGCTCGTAGACCCCCAGATAATCGGGTGCGTCGGGAAACAGCTTCGCCACCCAGGCGATCTCGTCGCGGTTTTCCGACAGGTGCGTCTGCATCAGGGTGCCGGGACGGGCGGCCCAGAGCGCGCCCAGCGCCTCGAGCTGCTCGGGACTGGAAGTCGGCGCGAAGCGCGGGGTGATGGCGTAGCGCGCGCGCCCGTTGCCGTGCCAGCGGTCGATCAGCGCCGCGCTCTCGTCATGCGCCTGCCGGGGATCGTCGGTCAGCGCTTCGGGGGCGTTGCGGTCCATGCAGACCTTGCCCGCGACCATGGCGAGGCCGCGGGCCTCGGCGGCGGCGAACAGGCTGTCGACCGACTGGGGATGCACGGTGCAGAACACGCCGGCCGACGTGATGCCGTTGGCGAGGCAGAGGTCGAGAAAACGCACCGCTGTCGCGTCGGCATAGGCCGCGTCGGCGAACCGGCATTCCTCGGGGAAGGTATAGGTTTCCAGCCAGTCGAGAAGCTGCGTTCCCCAGGAGGCGATGATGCCGGTCTGGGGATAGTGCACGTGGGCGTCGACGAAGCCCGCCATGATCAGGTCGCCGCGATGGTCGACGACGGGGACGTCGGGCGCCTGGCGGAGGATGGTCTCTGCCGGGCCCACAGCGACGATCCGGCCGTTCTCGACGAGCACCGCGCCGTCGCTCTCGAAGGCGACGGCATCGTCGGGCCCGACGCTGAAGGGATCGGCCCGGAAGGCGAGAGTCTGGCCGCGCAGGATGCGCCGCGTCGCGGTTTCGCTCATGGGCCGGGATGCCCGGTCGCGGGCGCCGGCCCGGCGGATTGGTCGGCCGCCGGGCCGGGAATGCCGGGAAGCCTACTTCGGCAGGCTGCCCTGAATGCCCTCGACATAGAAGTTCATGCTGGCGAGATCGCCGTCGCTGGCGGTTTCGCCGGCCTTCAGCCAGGGCGAACCGTCCTGCTTGTTGATCGGGCCGGTGAAGGCGTGCAGCTTGCCGTCGCGCAGATCGTCATGCGCCTTCTGCGCCATCGCCCGCACGTCCGCCGGGATCTTCTCGGAGAACGGGGTGATCTCCACCATGCCCGGCTTGATGCCGTCCCAGGTGTCCTGGGACGTCCAGGTGCCGTCCATCACCGCCTTCACCCGGGCGACATAGTAGGGGGCCCAGTTGTCGACGATCGAGGTGAGCTGGGCGTTGGGACCGAAGGCGTGCATGTCGGATGCCTGTCCGAAGGCATAGATTCCCTGCTGCTCGGCGATCTTCATCGCCGCCGGAGAATCCGTGTGCTGCATCAGGATGTCCGCGCCCTGGTCGATCAGCGCCTTGGCGGCGTCCGCTTCCTTGCCTGGATCGAACCAGGTCGAAACCCAGACGATCTTGAAATTGACGTCCGGATTGACGCTCTTGGCGGCCAGGTAGGCGGCGTTGATGCCGCGGACGACCTCGGGAATCGGGAACGAGGCGATGTAGCCCACGGTATTGGTCTTGGTCATCTTGCCGGCGATCAGGCCGATGACGTGCCGGCCCTCGTAGAAGCGGGCCGAATAGGTCGACACGTTGGGCGCGCGCTTGAACCCGGTGGCGTGCTCGAACTTCACGTTGGGGAAGCGCTTGGCGACCTTGATGGTCGGGTTCATGAAGCCGAACGAGGTGGTGAAGATGATGTCGTGGCCGCGCTGGGCGAGCTGCTGGATCACCCGCTCGGCGTCCGGACCCTCGGAGACGTTCTCGACATAGGTCGTTTCGACCTTGTCGCCGAATTCGCGCTCGACCGCGAGCCGGCCCTGGTCGTGTTCGTAGGTCCAGCCGTGGTCGCCGATCGGGCCGACATAGACGAAGCCGACCTTGGTCTTGGCTTCCGCGGCGCCGGCAAGGGCCGCCATGGCCAGGCCGACGGCCGCCGCTCCGGCCAGCAGGGTGCGGATGGTTTTCTGCATGAGAGCCTCCTCGATTTTTGCCAATTCGGCGCGCAACGGGCGCGGTCCGGATTTTTCAGGATGATGCGTAGAACGACCGGCCTAGGCAAGCCGGTGCGTTCAGCCGGGCCCGGGTCGAATCCCGCGAGATCAGCACCAGGATCGCGATGGTCATCAGGTAGGGCAGCATCGAGAGATATTGCGCATCGATGCCGACCCCGAATCCCTGGGCATGGAGCTGCAGGACGGTGACGCCGCCGAACAGGTAGGCGCCGACCAGCGCCCGGGCGGGCTTCCAGGCGGCGAACACGACGATGGCAAGCGCGATCCAGCCGCGCCCGGCGGTCATGTTCTCGACCCACAGCGGGGTCTGGGCCAGCGACAGGTAGGCGCCGCCAAGACCGGCGCAGGCCCCGCCGAACAGCAGCGCGCCGCAACGCACCAGCACCACGGGATAGCCCAGGGCGTGGGCCGAATCGTGGCTCTCGCCGACCGCCCGAAGCACCAGGCCCGCGCGCGTGCGGTTGAGAAACCAGGCCACCGCGATCACCAGGACGATCGAGAGATAGACGAGCGCGTCGTGCGCGAACAGCAGCGGGCCGACCACCGGCAGGGTCGACAGGCCGGGGACCGAGAGCGCGGCCAGCCGCTCGGTCGACATGCCGGAATAGCCCTGGCCCCACAGCGCGGCCACGCCGAGGCCGAAGATCGTCAACGCCAGGCCGGTGGCGACCTGGTTCGACATCAGGAACTGCGTCAGTCCGGCGAAAACCGCCGCCAGCGCCGCGCCGCCGAGCGCGGCGGCGACGATGCCCAGGCTGTGCGAGCCGGTCTCGATGGTCACCGCGAAACCGGAGACCGCGCCGATGATCATCATGCCCTCGACGCCGAGATTGAGCACGCCGGACTTTTCCGCCACCAGTTCGCCGATGGCGGCGAAGAGCAGCGGGGTGGCGGCGACGATCACGCCCTGCAGGATCAGGATCAGAAGGTCCATCAGTCGTCCCCTCCGCCGGTTCCCGCCGCCGCCGCGGCGCTTGCGGTGCGCCGCACCCGGTAGCGCACCAGAACGTCGATGCCGAGCAGGAAGAACAGCAGGAATCCCTGGAACACGCCGGTCACGGCGCTGGGCAGGTTCATCTCGATCTGCGCCGCCTCGCCGCCGATATAGGTCACCGCCATCACCAGGCCGCTGAGCACGATGCCCAGCGGATTGAGCCGTCCGAGAAAGGCGACGATGATCGCGGTGAAGCCGTAGCCCACCGGCAGGGAGGGGACGAGCTGGCCGACCGGGCCCGCGGCCTCCAGCAGCCCGGCAAGCCCGGCAAGGCCGCCGGAGATCATCAGGCAGAGCCAGACCGTGCGCGACTGCACGAAGCCGGCGAAACGCGCGGCATGCGGGGCCTCGCCCATGATGCGGATCTGGAAGCCGACAATGTGCCGCGAGAGCAGCAGCCAGCCCCCCACCGCGATCGCCAGCGCCAGGATCGTGCCGACATGCGCGCGCGTGCCCTCGATCAGGATCGGCAGGGTTGCGGAATCGTGGAACAGCCGGCTTTCGGGAAAGTTCAGGCCCTCGGGATCGCGCAGGGGCCCGTGCACCAGCACGCTCAGCAGCAGAACGGCGACATAGGTCAGCATCAGGCTGACCAGGATCTCGTTGGCCTGGTAGCGGGTCTTCAGAAAGGCCGGGATGGCCGCCCAGGCCATGCCGCCGGCGACGCCGGCGATGCACATCAGGGGCAGCAGCCACAGGCCCTGGACCTCCCAGAAGACCAGCGCGACGCAACCGCCGGTGAGCGCGCCGAAGGTGAACTGGCCCTCGGCGCCGATGTTCCAGACACCGGCTCGGAAACCCAGCGCCAGTCCGGTGGCGATGAGCACCAGCGGCGTCGCCTTGATCAGCAGCTCGGTGATCGAGAACAGGTCGGACAGCGGCGAGAGAAAGAAGATCGCCGAGGCCTTCAGCGGATCCTTGCCCAGCGCGGCGAAGATCACCATGCCGGCCAGCACCGTCAGCACCACCGCCAGCACCGGGGTGGCGTACAGCATCGCCAGCGAGGGTTCCTTGCGCGGTTCCAGGCGGATCATGGCCGCGCCTCCGCGCCGCCGTCGCCGTGAACGCCGCCCATCAACAGGCCGATCTCCTCGATCGAGATCTCGCCGGTGGGTCGCGGCGGCGACAGGCGACCGTCGGCGATGACCGCGAACCGGGTCGAGATCGCCATGAGTTCGTCCAGGTCCTGCGAGATCACCACGATCGCGGCGCCCTGGCGTGTCAGCTCCGCCAGCGCCTCGTGAATGTCGGCCGCGGCGCCGGCGTCGACGCCCCAGGTCGGTTGCGCCGCGATCAGCACGGCGGGGTTTTGCAGGATCTCCCGGCCGACGATGAACTTCTGCAGGTTGCCGCCCGACAGGCTGCCGGCGGCATGGGCGACGCCGGCCGTGCGTACCTTGAAGGCCTCGACGACGCGCTCGGCAAAGGCGCCGGCCCGGTCGAGCCGCAGGATGCCGCGGGGGGCCAGGTCCATGCGGGTGCGGGCGGTGACCAGGGTGTTCTCGCTCAGCGACATCTCCGGCGCGGCGCCATGGCCGAGGCGTTCCTCGGGCACGAAGCACATGCCCCGGGCGCGCCGTTCCGTGGGGCCGAGATGGCCGACTGCCTCGTCGCCCAGGCGGATGGCCTCGCGCTCGAGGCTCGGGGTCTCGCCGATCAGGGCGGCCATCAGTTCGTTCTGGCCGTTGCCGGCGACACCGGC
>JBGTSP010000112.1:0-12820 GCA_041940205.1 Alphaproteobacteria bacterium | reverse complement strand
TACGGCGAAGCGGCCGCCGCCTTTGCCGCTTTTGCCCGCGTAGGCGGCGCGCGCACCGTTTCAGACGGCCTCGGTATGCTGGTGGGGCAGGCGGCGGCTTCTTATCAACTGTGGCGCGGCTTTGCGCCCGGTATTGCCGCCGCCCAGCCAGCCCTTCTCGACGAGCGCGATATTGCGAAGGCCGTGCTCCTTCGCCAGGTAGTAAGCAGTGGCGAGGCCGTGACCGCCGCCGCCGACGACGACCGCGTCATAGGCCGGCTTCGGCTCCGGCGAACGCCAGGCCTCGGGCCAGTTGCGGTGGCCCGTCAGCGCGTTCCGGGCCAGTGAGAAGATCGAGTAACGGCGCATGGTCCCAGCCTGCAAGACGCCCGCGACTGTATGCAGGCCGCCCGTGACAGGCTACCCGAAACCGACCCCGCCCGGCCGATCTGCGACGCACGTTCCCATGGGGACGCACGCCCGCGCCGGCCGCGCCGCCACGCTAAGTGCAACGGCATCCGTTCATCCTTCCCGCGACAAGACCGCAACTAGGCAGCATGCAGCGGCAGGCCTAGCATTCCCGCATCGACGTTCGGCGCGAGGGAGGGCGCATGCCGAAGGAAATTTCCGCCGATGACGTGCCGGGCCTGCTGTCCCGGGGCGACAGCGTGTTCCTGCAGGCCGCGACCGGCGAGCCGACGGTGCTGGTCGAGGCGCTCCGAGCCGCGCCGGAGGCGAGCGACGGCGTGCACTATGTCTCCTGCCTCGTGCCGGGAACCAATCTCACCGACCCGGCGGGCTTTCACGACAATGCCCGGCTGACCACCTTCTTCCTGTTCGGCGACGTCGCCCGCTCGCATGCGGCCGGCAAGGTGCGATTCCTGCCGCTGAGCTACAGCGGCATCTACGATTACATGTCGCGCTATCCGAGGTTCGACAAGGCGCTGATCCAGGTCAGCCCGCCCGACGCCGACGGCACCTGTTCCCTGGGGACGGCGATCGACTTCCTGCCGGCGGTGCTGGACCGGGTCGACACCGTGATCGCGGAGATCAACGTCGACATGCCGGCGCCCGCCGACGGCCTGCGCATTCCCTACGAGAAGATCGCCTATGCCGTGCCCTGCGCGCACGGCTTCGCGCAGCAGCCGACCGGCGAGATCCCGGCGGTGATCGAGGAGATCGGCGAGCGGATCGCCGGCCTGATCGGCGACGGAGACTGCCTGCAGGTCGGCATCGGCAAGGTGCCCGCGGCGATCCTGGCGCGACTGGCCGACCGCCGCGACCTGGGCTTTCATGGCGGGATGGTGACCGACGAGGTGGTCGACCTGGTCGAGGCCGGCGCGCTGACCGGCGCAGCCAAGACCATCGATACCGGCCGGATGATCTGCGGCATGGCGCTGGGAACCGACAAGGTCTACCGCTGGTGCGGCACGCGTCCCGATATCGGCTACCGGCCCGCCAGCTATACCCACAACGTGCGGGTGATCAGCCAGATCGACAATTTCGTCTCCATCAACTCGGTGCTGGAGGTCGACCTGTTCGGCCAGGCCAACGCCGAGATGATCGATCACCGGCAGGTCAGCGGCACCGGCGGCCTGCTCGATTTCGTGCGCGGCGCCCGCATGGCCGCCGGCGGACGCTCGATCATCGCCCTGCCCTCGACCGCCGGGCGCAAGCGCATACCGAAGATCGTCGCGAAGCTGGACGATCGCGTGGTGGTCTCCTGCCCCCGCTCGGACATCGACATCGTGGTGACGGAACACGGCGTGGCTCGGCTGCGGGACCTGGCGCTGGACGAACGGGCCGAGGCGCTGATCGCCCTCGCCGATCCCGAACACCGGCCCGGCCTGGCCGAAGCCTGGGCGCGGCTGCGCCGGGCCGGAGCGGCCTGAGGGAAGGCGCGCGACAGGCCCGGGCGGTCGCTTGACAGCGCCTGCCGCCTGACCGATCAGGCGGGATGGGAACCGGCATCACCCGCGCGGACGACCGCCCCCTGCTGGGGGTCGGCTATCTGCTGGCCTTCTCGATCATGATTCCGGCGATGGACGCCCTGGCGAAGGACTTGTCGTCGGTTCTGCCGGTCCTGCAGATCGTCTGGGGCCGCTGCATCTTCCACCTGGCGATGATGCTGCCGTTCGTGCTGGTCCGGCACGGCCTGCGGGGCCTGTGGCCGACGCAGATCGGCATGCAGGTGCTGCGCGGCGCGCTGATGCTGGCCTGCATCTACACCTTCTTCCAGGCACTCAAATTCATGCCGATGGCCGACGCCCTGGCGCTCGCCTTCGTCGGCCCGCTCGTCCAGACCGCCCTGTCGCCCCTGCTGCTGGGCGAGCAGGTCGGTCCCAGGCGCTATGCCGCCGTCATCGTCGGCTTCGCCGGCGTGCTGATCGTGCTTCGGCCGGGTGGCGATTTCGCCGGCTGGTACACGCTGCTGCCGATGGCGACGGGTCTGTGCTACGCCCTCTACGCCATCACCACCCGGCGGCTGGCCCACAGCGCGCCGACCGTCGTCACGCTGACATTCACCGCCCTGTTCGGCGCCGTGATCATGTCGGCCGCCATGCCCGCCGTCTGGCAACCGCCGGACGCGCTGGCCTGGGGCAAGCTGGTGGCCATCGCCGCGCTGGCCGCTGTCGGCAACTATTGCGTCATCCGGGCCTACGAATTCGCCCCGGCCTCGCTGCTGGCGCCGCTGCACTATACGGAGATCGTCTCCGCCACCCTGCTCGGCCTGCTTCTGTTCGGCGATTTTCCCGACCTGCAGACCTGGCTCGGGATCGCGGTCATCGTCTCGGCGGGGATCTATATCGCCGTGCGCGAGGGACGGCTGGCCCGTATCGCCGGCCGCGGCGCACCGCCCGCGGCGCCGAACCGGGACGGAATCGCGCCCTGAACGGCGGCTCGGTCCGGATCGACGCGGAGGTCATCCGCCAGGCGGATGAAGCGCGTGTTCCTCAGGCGACCAGCCTGGCGTCGGCCTTTTCGCGGCGGGAAACCAGATCGATCGTCCCGGCCTCGGCGATCTCGTTGGCGTCCTCGGTGCACATCGGCCGGCCGATCAGGAAGCCCTGGACTTCCGGGCAGGCGACGTCGCGCAAGGCAAGAAGCTCTTCGGAGGTCTCCACGCCCTCGGCGGTAACGCCGATGCCGAGGTCGCGCGCCAGGGACAGCGTGGCCCGCACGATGGCCATGTTCTCGGGCACCAGGTGGACGTCGCGCACGAAGGAACGGTCGACCTTGATCTTGTCGAAGGGGAAGCGGCGCAGGTAGCTCATCGAGGAATAGCCGGTGCCGAAATCGTCCATCGAGATGCGCAGGCCGAGTAGCTTGAGGCGGGTCAAGATCTCGCCGGCCAGTTCGTCATCGTCGATCAGCACGCCCTCGGTCACCTCGATTTCCAGCCGTTGCGGCGCCAGGCCGGTCTGGGCCAGAACCTCGGAAATCCGTTCCGGCAGGCCCTCGTCCTTGAACTGCACCGGCGACAGGTTGACCGCGACGCGCAGGTCGCCGGGCCAGGTGGCGGCGGCGGTACAGGCATTCACCAGCACCTGGTCGCCGATCTTGGAAATCAGTCCCGTCTGTTCCGCGAGGGTGATGAACTCGCCCGGCGGGATGATCCCGCGCTCGGGGTCGATCCAGCGCACCAGCGCCTCGAAGCCGACAAGATGGCCGGTCTCGGTGTCGACCTGGGGCTGGTAGAAATTCTGCAGGTGGCCGGAGTCCACGCCCCACTTGAGCTCGTTCTCCAGCCGCCGGCGGGTCCGGACCGCCTCGTCCAGGCTGGGTTCGTACAGGCCGTAGCCGTTGCCGCCCTCGGACTTGACCCGGGCGAGCGCGAGGTCGGCCCGGCGGATCAGGTCCTCGGCACTGTCGGCGTCGCTGGGAAACAGCGCCGCGCCGACGCTGACCGGATTGATGCCGCAGGCGGCCTGGAAGATCTGCGCGGCCCGCTGCACCGCCGTCTCGGGATCGTCGAGACCGCACAGGATCACCCCGAACTCGTCCCCGCCGAGACGGGCCGCGGTGTCGCTGGCCGCGACCACGGTGGACAGCCGTTCGGAGACCGCGGTCAGGATGCGGTCGCCGGTCATGTGGCCGTGGGAATCGTTGACCAGCTTGAAACCGTCCAGGTCGACCGCGATCAGCGCCACGGTCTCGCCCTCGCCGACGGCGCGGGCCCGGGCCAGCGCCTGTTCCAGCCGGTCGTTGAACAGCGAGCGGTTCGGCAGGCCGGTCAGGCTGTCATGGTTGGCGAGAAAGCGGATCCGTTCCTCCGCCGCGCGCCGTTCGCTGATATCGCGGCAGATCACCAGGCCGGCGGGTCCACCGTGATAGTCGATCTGCCGCGCCATCACCTCGACCGGTACCGGGCGGCCGCCATCGTCGCGCAGCTCGACCTCGCAGACCTCGTCCGAATCCGGCACGAAGGCATAGCTCGCCCGCTCGCGCGAGCGGCCGGTGGTGAGATCGATCAGCGCCGTTCCGCGCAACGCCTCGGCCGGGCGGCCGATCAGGCGACAGAAGGCGGGATTGGCGTCCAGGATGCGGCCCTCGTCGTGAATCACCACGCCTTCGAAGGCGGCCTCGGTGAGGATCTGCAGCCGTTCGCCCTCGGCCCGGCGATAGCGCGTCGTCAGCCGGTCGAACACCAGGCCCGTTGCCGCGAGACCGATCGCCAGCAGCACCGACAGCGACAGACCGGCGACAAGCCAGACCGGCGCACGTCCGCCGTCGGGCAGCGTGAACAGGTCGGAGGGCGTGACCGAAAGAGCCGACAGCGCGACGCCGTGCAGCAGAACGGGGGAAAGCGCCAGAAGGCCGGCGGCAAGACACCGCTCGCGCAGGCCCACGCCGGCCCGCAGCGGCAGCAGCGCCAGCGCCGCCAGCGACAGGCCGGTCAGCCCGGCAAGCAGCACCTGATCGACGTTCCATTGCGGAAAACCCTGCAGGCGGTAGCCGGTGAAGGCCGTCGCGTGCAGGACAAGAAAGCCCGTGCCGAGCACCAGTCCGCCCCACAGGCGGCCGCGACCGGCCCGCAGGCTGAGCGCGAAGCCCAGGACGGCACAGCCGGTCATCGCGAACAGCGAGGCCATGGTCGGAAAGACGGAAAAGGCCGTGGGAACGCCGGGGTCGAACGCCAGCAAGGCGATGAATGCCGCGCTCCAGAAGGCCAGTCCGGCCTCCAGGCCGGCGGCCGCAAGCCACGGCCAGGCGCGCGACGCGCCACCGATCCGCGCCCGCTGCAGCAGGGTCACCGCCGCGAAGGCGCCGATGAAACAGACCAGCAGCGCAAGCCCGATCAGCAAGGGCTCCTGGTACCGGGTGATGTAGGCCACGATCGAGGTCATTGCCCGCCTATCCGCGTATCCCTACGCATGTGTCAGGCCCGCACAGTGACCGCGAACCCTTAACGTGGTCTAAACCACCGGGGCATTAACCACGTTTTCCGAGTATCGATCGCGTTTAGTTCTGGCGGAGGCGGTCCCGAAGTTCGAACTTCAGCACCTTGCCCAGGGCGTTGCGGGGCAGGGAATCGTAGAACCGCACCTCGCGGGGATGCTTGTAGCGGGCGAGGCGTCCCTCGAACAACGCCAGCACGCCGGCGGCATCCAGTTCGCTGCCCGCCGCGCGAACGATGCAGGCGACCGGCGCTTCGCCCCAGCGCGGATCCGGACGGCCGACGACCGCCTGCTCGGCGATGTCCGGCGAGGCGGCCAGGATATCCTCCAGTTCGGTCGGGTAGATGTTCTCCCCGCCGGAAATGATCACGTCCTTCTTGCGGTCGTCGCCGGTGCGGAACCAGCCGTCCAGCCAGGCCTCCCCGGTTGCCGCGTCGTTGTTCCAGTAGCCTTCGAACAGGTTGGGACCGCGCAACAGGATCTCGCCGCGCGCGCCCGCCGGCAGGGTTCGCCCGTCGTCGTCCGCGATCCGGGCCTCGGTCCACAACAGCGGCTTGCCGCAGGATCCGAGCCGACCGGCGCAGTCCTCGGCCCGCAGGCCGATGGCGGCCGGCGCGCTTTCGGTCAGGCCGTAGATCTGCGTCGGCGGGACGTCACGCTCCAGCCAGGCCCGCAGCAGCGGCGTCGGCACCACGGAGGAGCCCATGCCGACCATGCGCAGGCGGCGCATGTCGGTCGCCTGCCAGTCGGGATGACGGACCAGCGCCTGCGCCACCGCCGGCACGGCAAGCGTGAGGGTGATCGCTTCGTCGGCGAGCAGTCGCAGGAACTCTCCGGGATCGAAGCGGCGCATCAGCACCACGCAGGCGCCGGCGCACAGTGCCGGCGTGGTCTGGATGTTCATGCCGCCGACATGAAACAGCGGCAGCGCCGACAGCACGCGATCCGCCGCGGTGAATTCGAACACGCCCTGCACGTTCTGCGCGTTCGCCACAAGGGCACGCTGCGCCAGCACCGCGCCCTTCGGTCGGCCGGTGGTGCCGGAGGTGTAGACCAGCATCAGCGGATCCTCGAGCCCGCCCGCGGCCGTGACGCCGTCCGGAGCGGCCGCGATCGCCGCCTCCAGCCGCGGCGCGTCGCCCACCGGTCCGCCGAGCGCCAGCAGGGGCAGGTCGAGCCGCTCGGAAAGCTGTTCGGCATGGTCGGCGAACTCGACATCCGCGACCAGCAGCCGCGGGGTGCAGTCGCCGAGCTGCCAGCGATGTTCCGCCTCGGTCAGCCGCCAGTTCAGCGGCACCAGCACGGCGCCGATCCGGGCGCAGGCGAACAGCAGCTCGACCACCTCGGGCCGCGACGGTCCCAGTTGCGCGACCCGGTCGCCGCGGGCGATGGCGAAGTCGCGCTGCAGCACCGCGGCCAGGGCCGCGATCCGCCGGGCCATGTCCGCATAGGTGAGGGTCTCGCCCTCGAAACGGAAGGCCGGGGCCGCGGGCGACCAGTCGGCCCGCTGCTCGATCCAGCGCGACAGATCCATCGCCCCGCCCGTCAGCTCTCGCCCGCTTCGAACAGGCTCTCGCGGCCGATCCGCTCCTGACAGATCTCGGCCGTCCACGGCAGCATCAGGGCGCCGCAGCGGCTGTCGCGGTAGAGCCGTTCCAACGGCAGGGCCTTCATGATCGAGCGGCCGCCGCAGGTGCGAATGGCCAGCCGGCAGATGTCGTTGGCGGTTTCCATCACCGTGTACTGCGCCGCATAGGCGCGAAGCCGCCTGTCCTTGTCGGGCGCGAATCCGGCCTCGCGGACCGCCTGCTCGAACAGCGCCCGCGCCTGGTCGAGCTTGATGCGCATCTCGGCCACCGCGAACTGCTTGCCGGGACTGTGGCGGGCCGATCCGGCCGGCGGCGCGCCGTCGACTTCGCCGCGCAGATAGCCGACGGTGAAGTCGAAGGCGGCCTGGGCGATGCCCATGTAGGTGGGGCACAGCGTCATGAACATGTGCGGCCAGTTCACGGCCGCCTCGAAATAGGCGCCGCGCGGCATCAGCTGGTGGGCGTCCGGCACGAACACCTCGTCCAGCTTCAGGCTGCGCGAGACCGTCGCCCGCATGCCGACGGGGTCCCACGAGCCGAATATCTCGAAGCCCTCGGCCTTGCCGTCGACCGCGAGATAGATGGTATCGCGCGGACTGGGCTCGACGTCGTCGCGCGCCTCGGTGCAGAGCACGCCGTAGAAGTCGGCCGCGCCCGACAGCGAGGCGAAATGCTTCATCCCCGAGACCCTCCAGCCGCCCTCGACCTTGCGGGCCGTGGTGCCGAAGGGCGCCTTGCCGGCCGCGGCCGCGGAGTTCGGTTCGGAGAAGGGCTGGGCGAACAGGGCGCCGTCCTCGACAACCCGGGCGTAGATGCCGGCGCGCCGTTGCTCGTGCGCCTCGCGATCGGCCTCGCTCATCGCCAGATCGTCGGCCATCTGGCTGGTCCACAGCATGGTGCAGGTATGCATGTTGAAGGTCAGCGCGGTCGCGCCGCACCAGCGGCCCAGTTCGGCGGCAACCAGCATGTAGTCGCCGTAGCGCGCGCCGAGGCCGCCATGGCGCTCGGGAATCACCAGTTTCAGGAATCCGGCCTCGCGCAGGTCGGCATAGTTCTCGAAGGGAAAGGACGCCTCGTCGTCATGGCGCGCGGCCCTCGGCGCGAAGCGTTCGCGGCCCAGGCTGCGGGCGGTCTCGATCCATTCGGCGGCGCGTGCGGAAACGCCCGGGCTTTCGCTCATAGGCTCTGTCTCTCCAGGAAGTCGCGAACGATCGCGTTGAAGCCCTCGGCATCCTCCACCGTCATCAGGTGACCGGCCCGGGGCATGCAGAAATACTCGGCGCCGGGGATGCGCGCCGCCATCTTCTCCATCACCACCGGGGCGGCATTGCGATCCTCCTCCGCGGCGAGGCACAGGGTCGGGCAGGCGATGCTCTCGAGGGCATCGCGGCGATCGAAGGTCACGATGCAGTTGAGCGCGGCGCGATAGGTCTCCGCCGAGAGCGCCGCCATGGTGGCGAGGGCTTCCGGCTTGCGATCCTCGCGGCCGGTCTTGCCCCACATGCCGTCGACAAGGCTGTCGGCGAAATCGGCCGGCACCCGGCCCTCGTCGAGCGGCCGCAACCGGTCCGCCAGGAAGCGTTTCTGCCAGTCGCCGCCGGGCTTGCCGAACGCGGGCGATGTGCCGGCCAGAACCAGGGCCGAAACCCGGTCGGGATGCCGGGCCACGAGTTCCTGGGCGACCATGCCGCCCATCGAATGGCCGACGACGGCGACCGGACCGTCGCCAAGCGCGGCGATCAGCGCGGCCGCCGCATCGGCGAGCACCGCGAAGGTCATCCGTTCGGGCAACGGGGTTTCGCCGTAGCCCGGCATGTCCCAGGCGACCGCACGCCAGGCATCGGCGAAGGCGGGAAGCTGGCGCGCGAAACTGAGCCGGTTGCCGCCGATCCCGTGCAGAAACAGCAGCGGCGGGCCCGAACCGGCTTCCGCGAAGGCCGGCACCGCGTTCATGCCAGTTCTCCCTGCAGGACGCCGCGCTCGACCACGGTCTGGCCGTCAAGCGCCACGGTGCAGCGGCGCAGCGGCAGGTCGAAATGCCCCAGCGTGTGCCGGCCGGCGACCTCGTTGGCGCCGGTGGAGTAGAGGAAATTGCCGGCGAAGGCGCGCAGTTCGGTGCCGTTGAAGTCGTTGCGATCGTACATGGTCATGGCGTCCCAGCGGGCCGCCTGGTTCATGCCCCAGCCGACATGGCTGACGGCATAGGCCTCGCGGTCGCCCCAGGCGGCGAAATAGCTGCGCATCAGTTCGACATCCACGCCCTCGCCCTCGATCGCGGTGATGAAATCGTCCTCGATGGTCAGGGCGACCGGCGCCTCGAGATAGCGCTTGAACGTCAGGTTGACGTCGCCGCGGTCGAGCACGAGGCGGCCGTTGACGCTGCCGGCCCGCGGAAAGCACAGGCACAGGCCGCCCGGCCAGTGGGTGATGGTGCCCGCTCGCGCGGTATATCCCCAGCCGCCGCCGGCCGGCGCCTCGCGCACGTCGATCACCAGGTCGGTGCCGGCCGGCGAGCGCACGGTCATCTCCGCGGCGTCCCGCAGCATGCGGATGCCCTTCTTGGTGCGCGCCTCCAGCGCCGCGTCCGGAGCCAGCCGCTCCAGCGCCTCGGGATGCTCGTTCGAGATCATCAGCACCCGGGCGCCGCCCTTGAGGATCTGCGGCAGTTCCGGGGCATGCAGCAACCCCTCGACGGTGCAGTCGAGCACCAGCCGCGCCCCCGCCAGCGCCGCGATCACCGGCGCCGCGCCCTGCAGGGCGTCGCTCGCCCCGGTCGAACGCACCGGCACCGGTGCGGTCTGCGGCGGCGTCGGCACCACCAGATGGAACGGCCGGGCGCCGAGCCGGTGCGCGGCCAGTTCGGCGAGCTGGACGTTGACCGGCCGGGACTGGCTCTCCGAAAGGATCGCGACGTCGTCGCCGGCCTCAAGCGCGCAGCGCTCCAGCACGTCGACAAACGCGTCGATCCACTTGCCCTCGATCCGTTCCTGCAGCATCGCATCCTCCCCCGGCCGGCACGGGCCAGCCTCGCCGCATTGTCGCCATCGGCGCAACACAGTATGGATTGAGAACATCATCCCGCAATGGAGAGACGGGTGAGATCCTTTATTCGTGCAACCCTGCTCGCCGCCGCCCTCGCCGCGCCGGCGCCCGCCGTCCTGGCCGACGGCCGTTCCGGCGAGGAGTCGGCCCGGCGGCTGGCCGAGGAGGCCCAGCAGGCGGCGATGGAGGCCGCCAACAAGATCCTCTCGGCGCTGAACCTGATGATCGGCGCGATCCCGATGTACGAGGCGCCCGAGGTGCTGGAGAACGGCGACATCATCATCCGCCGCAAGCGCGACGAGGCGGCGCCGCCGCAGAAACGCCCGGACGACGGCGACGGGAATTCGCGCGAGGCCCTGAGCGAGACGAAAACCTGATGACCCCGATCGCCCGCCCGACATGAGCGTGCTCCTGTTCAGCCACGATGCCGGGCTTTCGCACGATACCGGGCCGGGCCATCCCGAGCGGATCGACCGGCTGAAAGCGGTCCGCGAGGCGCTTTCGCACCCGGATTTCGCCGCGCTGGAGCGCCGCGAGGCGCCACGGGCGAGCCGCGAGCAGCTCGCGCTGTGCCATACCGCGACCTATATCGACGCCGTGTTCGCCAACGCCCCGGCCGAGGGCTTCACCCGGCTGGATCCCGACACGGTGATGTCGCCGGGCTCGCTGGAGGCTGCGCTCCGGGCCGCGGGCGCGGCCTGCGCGGCGGTCGACGCGGTGCTGGCCGACGAGGCGAAATCGGCCTTCTGCCCGGTCCGCCCCCCCGGCCACCATGCCGAAGCCGGCCGGGCGATGGGCTTCTGCATCTTTTCCAACCTCGCCATCGCCGCCCGGCACGCCCGCGCGGCGCACGGCATCGAGCGGGTGGCCGTGGTCGATTTCGACGTGCACCACGGCAACGGCACGCAGCACCTGTTCGAGGACGAGCCGGCGCTGGGCTTCTTCTCGACCCACCAGTACCCCTTCTATCCCGGCACCGGTGGCGCCGAGGAGACCGGTCGCGGCAACATCTTCAACGTGCCGCTCCGGGCCGGCGACGGCTCGGCCGCGTTCCGCCGGGCCTGGGGCGAGATCCTGCTGCCGGCGCTGGATGCCTGGCGGCCGGGCCTGCTGCTGATCTCCGCCGGGTTCGACGCCCATGCCCGCGATCCCCTGGCGGAACTGAACCTGACGAGCGACGATTTCGGCTGGCTGACCGGCGAACTGGTGACGATCGCGGCGCGCCATGGCGGCGGACGCGTCGTCTCGGCCCTCGAAGGCGGCTATGATCTGCAGGCGCTGGCCGAGTCGACCGGCGCCCACCTGCGGGCCCTGATGGCCGGCTGAAAGCGAGCGAGGCAAGCGATGAGCGCGAGCGACGACCCCCTTCCCGAGGACATCCTGGCGATGAGTTTCGAGCAGGCCATGGCTGCGCTGGAGGAGGTTGTCGGCAAGCTGGAAGGCGGCGAGGTCGGCCTGGAGGACTCGATCGAGATGTATGCCCGCGGCGACCTGCTGCGCCGGCACTGCGAGGCCAAGCTGAAGGCGGCCGAGGAGCGGATCGAGAAGATCGTCGTCGGCGGTGACGGCGCGGCGGCCGGCAGCGCCCCGTTCGAGGCCTCCTAGGACGCGACGGTCGCCCTTGTCCGAGATCGAAGACGAGCTCAAGGCCGGCACGGCGCTGGTCGATGCGGAACTCGAGCGCCTGCTGCCGGGCGCCGACGTTCCCGAACACCGCCTGTTCGAGGCCATGCGCTATGCCGCGCTGAGCGGCGGCAAGCGGCTGCGGCCGTTCATCGTGCTGGCCTCCGCGGCGATCTTCGGTGTCGCCGAGCGCCAGAGCCGCCGGGTCGCCGCGGCGGTCGAGATGGTGCATGCCTACAGCCTGGTGCACGACGACCTGCCCTGCATGGACGACGACGACCTGCGCCGCGGCCAGCCGACGGTGCACCGGCAGTTCGACGAGGCCACCGCGGTCCTGGTCGGCGACGCCCTGCTGACCCTCGCCTTCGAGGTGCTATCCGAAGAGGCGACGGCGCCCGACGCGGTGACCCGGATCAACCTGGTGCGCGGCCTCGCCACGGCCTCGGGCATGCACGGCATGGTCGGCGGCCAGATGCTGGACCTGCTGGCGGAAAGCACCGAGCTGACCGAGGTCGAGGTGGTTCGCCTGCAGCGGCTGAAGACCGGCGCCCTGATCGCCTTCTCGGCCGAAAGCGGCGCGATCCTGACCGGCGCGGGCCGCCATTCGCGCCACGCCCTGCGCAGCTACGCCCATGACCTCGGCCTCGCCTTCCAGATCGTCGACGACCTGCTGGACGTCACCGGCAGCCGCGAGGAGATGGGCAAGGCCGTGGGCAAGGACGCCGCCCGCGGCAAGGCCACCTTCGTCAGCCTGCTGGGCGAGGAAGGGGCGCGGGCGCGGGCGGAAATGCTCGCGGGTCAGGCAAAACGTCACCTTGACCCCTTCGATCAGAAGGCGAACCCTTTGAGGAGACTGGCCGACTTCGTTATAAGCCGGCGCTCCTGAGGGCTTTTGGGTATTATCCGGGAAACAGGTGCAACGTGAGCAGACCCCCGACCCCGCTTCTTGATCGCGTCCGCGGCCCCGCGGACCTGCGCCAGATGAACGGCGAACAGCTTCGCCAGGTCGCGGACGAGCTGCGCGCGGAGACGATCGATGCGGTTTCGGTCACCGGCGGCCACCTGGGCGCAGGTCTCGGCGTGGTCGAACTGACCGTCGCCATCCACCATGTCTTCGATACGCCCGACGACATCCTGATCTGGGATGTCGGCCACCAGTGCTATCCCCACAAGATCCTGACCGGACGC
>JBGTSP010000111.1:0-12834 GCA_041940205.1 Alphaproteobacteria bacterium | reverse complement strand
CACGACGCCAGCGATTTCGAGCTGCGGACCCAGGACAAGCTGGAGGCCGCGGCCGAGTAGCGCCCGCCCCGGCGCAGCCGCGCGGATTCCGCGACCGCGCCGGGCGGTCCTGCGCTAGACTGTTCGCGCAACCGAACGGGGCAAGGGCGCGGGCGTGAGAAAGGTCGTCATCTTCGCGGTGCTGTTCGCCGGCACGCTGGCCGCCGGCCAGGCCTATGGCTGGGTCGGCGCCGTGGCGACGCTGGGTATCGGCGGCATCGCCGCGCTCGGCGTGATGCGCAGCATCAACCATGCGGGCGGCGGCGTCTCCCTCGACGCAAACGACGGCTGAGCGGCCGGCCCCGCCGCGGCGGCGCGACCGGCTGTCGCCGCTCGTCCGCCTGCTCGCGGTCGACGGCCTGCTGGCCGCCTGCGTGCTCGGCTTCATTGTCTTTCCACCCGTCGGCCTCGCGGGCGCGGCGCTGCAGGCCGCCGCCATCGCCCTGGTGCTGATGCGCCTCGGCGGGGCCTGGCACGACTGGCGCCACCCCCCGGTGCGGCTGAACCGGGTCTGGCACGCCGTCGGCACCCGCGGCGGGCGGCGGGCCGGGCGCGACCTGCTGGACCGGATCGCCCGGACCTATGCGCTGGAGACCGACCCGCCCGCGCCGCCCGATCCGCCCTTCGACGGGGTCCTGGGCGAGGCCCTGCTGCATGCCCGCCAGGACCTGCCGGTGCGCCTCGGCTGCGAGGCGGCGCCCTGCGCGCTCGACGCCGTGGCCGCCGCGGTACACGCCTACTGGATCCCGGTCGACCGCAGCGCCAGCCTGCCCTCGCCGGGGCTCAGGATGGCGGTGCTCGATCCCCTGCCCGACGCCACGGGCTTCGCATCCGGCTTCGATGCGCTCTGCCACGCGCGGGCGCGGGCGATCCTGGCCGAGGACCGGGAGATCGCGGTCTTCTGGTCGGGCGGCATCGACAGCACGGCGGCGCTCGCCGCCCTGCTGCAGCAGGCCTCGCCGGCCGACCGGGCGCGCCTGCACGTCTTCCTCAGGCCGCGCTCGATCCGCGAATACCCCCTGTTCTTCGAACGCCATGTCTCCGCGCTTCCCCACCGGATCATCGCGGGCCCGGAGGCGAGCGGCTTCCGCCACGGGCCGGCGCGCACCTTCTCCTCCGATGTCGGCGCGGTGCTGGCGGCCGAGGCGGCCTCCCGTCTCGTGGTCACCGGCGAACACGGCGACCAGATCTTCGGCTCGATCGCACTGGCGGAAAATCCCGACTGGATCGGCGCGCCGGCCGAACGCCTGCTGGACCGGCCCGAATACCGGCCGTGGCGGGCGGATATCGAACGCCTGAACGCGGCCTGCCCGGTGCCGGTCGAAACAATCGATACCCTGCTGTGGTGGTGGAATTTCGCGGTGAAGTGGCAGGAGATCAGCTTCCGCAGCCTTTCCGACCTGCAGGATCCGGCCGCCTTCGCCAACATCCGGCATTTCTTCCGCACGCCCGATTTCGAGCGCTGGTCGATCGCCAATCCCGACCTGAAGATCCGCGACAGCCTGGAAAGCTACAAGTGGCCCGCGAAGGATTTCATCTACCGTTTCACCCGCGATGCCGACTATCGCGACCACAAGCTGAAGGTGGGCTCGCTGCGCGTGCGCATCGGCGCCCCGCTGGCCGTCGATACCAACTGGAACGTCATCCGCGCCGGCCGCACCAGCACCGACGAAGCCCGCATCCGGGCGCGCTATGGAGAGGGGTTGCGGAAGTTCGTGGCGACGGAGCGGGACTAGTCGCGATCCGGTGAAGGCCGCGAAGGCGCGTTCGGCGCAACGCTCAGTCCGGCAGTTCCTCGGGCACGCCCACGGCCCGCAGCGCCTCGACGAAGCGGACGCGGGCCGTCGGGTTCAGGGTGCTGGCGAAGGTGTTCTGCTCGAAGAAGCGGATGGAAAGGTGCGGCTGGATCTCCCGGGCCCGCTCCACGGCCGCCCGGGCCTCGTCGGGCTGGGCGTTCTCCAGGCAGGACACCGCGAGACCGAGATACACGTTGATCCCGGCGGCCGGCGAGCGGGCGGCGGCGCGGAAGGTCGCGATGGCCTCGTCGATCCGGCCGAGTCGCCGGCACGCGGCCGCCTTGTAGCCCAGCATCGCCCAGTTGCCCGGATCCGCCGGATTTCGTTGCAGGGTCTCGTCGGCGAGCCGGAGCGTGCGTTCGAACTCCTCGTTCGCGGTCAGCGCGGCGGCCAGTCCGATACGGACATGGATGTCGATGGGATTGGCCTCGGCGGCCAGTTCGAACTCATTCAGGGCTTCCGCGAGATTGTCCTGCAGGAGCAGAAGCCAGCCAAGGCAGGTGTGTCCGAGATACTCGGCGGGATCGATCGCGATCGCGGTCTTCGCATGCCGGATGGCGAGCGCGACGTCAGCGGCGCGGTCGGCGGACCAGCCCTGGTAGATGCGCCGCTGGACGGCATACGCGAGCATGCAATGGGCCCGGGCGAACGTCTGGTCCCGTTCGATCGCCTGCCGGCACAGGGCTTCGGCATCGAGCAGGTTCTGTCTGCCGTTGGCGTAGATCTTCTGCGCACTGCGATGCACCAGCTCCCATGCGCCAAGGTCCGACGGCGGGGTCCGCCGGGTCCGGCGGTTCTCCGAGGCGAGCAGTTCGGGTTCGGTCTTGGCGGCGATCGTCAGGGCGATCTCGTCCTGCAGGTCGAAGACGTCGACCAGTTCGCGATCGTACCGGTCGGCCCAGACATGCGTCCCGCTTTCCGCCTCGATCAGTTGAACGGCGACGCGGATGCGCGTGCCCGCCTTGCGCACGCTGCCCTTCAGGACGTAGCGGGCGCCCAGTTCCCGGCCGGTCCGTTGCGTGTCGATCGCGTCTCCCCGGTAGGTGAAGGCGGAACTCCGGCCGATCACGAAGAACCAGCCGAAGCGAAGCAGTTCGGTGATGATGTCTTCCGCGATGCCGTCCGAAAGGAAGCCCTGCCCGGGATCGCCGGACAGGTTCTCGAACGGCAGGACCGCGATCGAGAGTTTTTCCGGCTCCGGCGGTTTCGCGGCAGCGGCCTGCCCCGGAGTCCCGCCCGCACCGGCCCGACGCCAGACGGCCACGGGCCGCGCGATGTTCTTCAGCGCAAGCAGATCCCCGCCGGTGAATCCCTCCAGCGTCTTGCCGTCCAGGCTCTGCTGCGCCGTGTCGGAAATCAGGATCTCGCCCGGCGCCGCCATCGCCTCCAGGCGCGCGGCGACGTTGATGCCGTCGCCGTAGACGTCGTCGTCCCCGAACGTCACGTCGCCGATGTGCACGCCGATGCGAAGACGAACGACCTCGTGCGCCGCCAGCCCGTCCTGGATCGCGACGGCGCAGGTGACCGCGTCCATGATGTTCGGAAACTCGACGATCCAGCCGTCGCCCATCCGCTTGAGGATGCGGCCGCCGCGCTCGCGTACCACGGGATCGAACAGGCGTTCGCGCAGCTCCGTCATTGCGGCCAGCGTGCGGGCCTCGTCCTGCCCCATCAGGCGCGAATAGCCGACAATGTCGGCGATCAGGATGGCGGCCAGGCGACGTTCCACGGCTCGGTTGTCCTCGTTCGGAGATATGCCTGCCGCGATGATCGCCGCGGCGGCCCCTGACGGAACCTTAGCCTGTCCGGACTGCGAAGACGCGCCCCGGGCCTTCGGAATGCGTGAACCGCGTCGGGAACGAGGGTGTTACCGATGTCTCCGGTGCGAACCGTCACCCCTGTAATCGGTATGGACCCTGCGGCGGGTGGCGCGCCCGGAGGGATTCGAACCCCCGACCCCAGGATTAGGAATCCTGTGCTCTATCCGACTGAGCTACGGGCGCCTGCCGCCGGCCTCTTAGCACGGCAGCGGCTGCGCGGCCTAGGCGGATGGCGCGGGGGCGTCGGCATCGGCCGGCCCCGGCGCAAACACGGCCTGCGGTCCGGCGACGCCCTTGAGGACATGTTCGCCGGCGGCGCGCAGCGGCGCCTCGATCAGGGCGGCGAGCGCGGCTGACAGCAGCACCGGTTCGCCGAGCGCGCCGCAGAGTTTCTCGATGCGGCTGGCCAGGTTCACCGCCGGGCCGAGCACGGTGAAGTCGAGCCGGCTTTCGCTGCCGATATTGCCGTACAGCACGTCGCCGACATGCAGCGCCATGCCGCAGCGGATCGGCGCCTCGCCGGCGGCCGCGCGTTCGCCGTTCAGGGCATCGAGCCGCGCCTGCGCCTCCATCGCGGCGTCGAACGCCCGCCGGGCGGAGCGTGCGTCGTTCTCGTCCGTGCCGTGCGCGAAGACCGCCAGCACGGCATCGCCCATGAATTTCAGCACCTCGCCCCCGTGCGCCTCGACCGAGCCGCAGACCGCATCGAAATAGGCGTTCAGCAGGGCCAGCAGGGCGTCGCCGTCGAGCCGCACCGACAGATCGGTGAAGCCGCGCAGGTCGCAGAACAGGATGGCGCAGGGGATGGTTTCGCCCATGCCGCGCTTCACCGTGCCGTCGAGCACCCGGCCGCCGGCGCCGGAACCGAGATAGGTGTCGAGGAAGGTCCGCGTCGTGCGCCGCAGGGTCTGGATCTCCAGGATCATCGACAGCGCCGGCATCAGGGATTCCAGGAAGGCGAGGTCCTCGTCGCTGAAGCCGTCGGCCGCGCGGGTGGCGAAGGTCATCCCCTTGGCGGTGCCGTCGGAGAACGGCGCCGGCAGGGCGATGTAGTCGACGATCCCGGCCGCCCGGAGGTCGGGGATGATGGTGAACTCGCCCGCCACCGGGTCCGGCGTGATGCGGTGGCGCACCGGCCCGCCGCCCTCGTAGATGATCCGGAGCGGACTGTTGGCATAGGCCCGCGGGTCGGTGAGCCAGAGCCGCTCGAGCGGTTCGCCGTCCGGCTCCCAGATCACGCTGGAGGTATCGAGGATGGGATGCAGCAGCGGCACCGCGGTGGTGATCCGCGCGACCGGCAGCCCCGCCGCCAGCAGCCGCTCGCCCAGCGCCGCGACGAAGAGCGCGCGGCTGTCGACCCGCCGGGCCTCGCCGGCGAGCCAGTCGTGCACGGCGGCGCGGGGGTCGCTGCCGCTCTCCGGCGGCGCGGACGTGATCATGGCCAGACCTGCCTGCTTCGCTTGCGGTGATCGGGGGACCGCTGCCGCAGCGTAGCGCGGGACGGGCGCACGGGCACAGCGGCAGCCGGCACAGCGGCCGCCGGCACCGGGCCAGCCAGTACTCCTCGACATGCTTCCGGTCCGGCCGGCATGCCGACGCCCGGGCGGATGGCGCGGCCGGCGGCGGGCGGCTACAAGGCGGCCATGCGGGACGAGGACGAACGGAACAGGGACGAACGGGTGGCCCGCGCGGCCCAGGCCGCGCTGGCGGCGCTGGCGGCGGCGGAACGGGAAGCGGCGGCCGGCGACGGTGGGCCGACCGCGACCGGCGAGGCCGACTGGACCCGGCTGCAGGCCGATCTCGACCGGGCGCTGCGACGGCTGGCGGCGCGGCGGGACGGGAGCGGCGGGGAGGCCGGCGAGAACGGGGAGGTGTCAGAGGGCGCGGCGACGGTGCGGATCGCGCCGGAGGATCCCGCCGACGCATCGGCGCTGGCGGCGATCCATGCGCTGCACCGGGCCTGTTTTCCGTCCGACGCCGAGGCCCGCCTGGTCGACCGGCTGCGCGCCGACGGCGATATCGCGCTGGCGTTCTCCGCCTCGCTGCCGGACGCCTCGGGGGATGAAGAACGGGGCGAGGGCGTCCTCGTCGGCCACGTGGTGTTCTCGCGCTTCGCGCAAGCGCCGTTTCCCGCCCTGGCGCTGGCCCCGGTCTCGGTGGCCGCGCCGTTCCGCCGCCGCGGCATCGCGGCCCGGCTGATCGCCGCCGCTCTGCAAGCGGCCCGTACGGCGGACTGGCGCGGCGTCTTCGTGCTGGGAGATCCCGCCTATTACGGGCGCTTCGGCTTCACCGCCGCGGCGGCCGCCGGCTTCACCTGCGCCTATGCGGGCCCCTACCTGCAGGCCATGGCGCCGGGCGGCGCGCGGCTGCCGGCGACGCGCGGCGCGCTGGTCCATGCGCCGGCCTTCGCGGCGCTGGAATGAAAGCCTGTCCGGGGTTGCGCGACCGTCGGTCCCGGGAGAACCGATCCCGTTCCCTCACAAGCGCGCCCCGGCGTCGGTCAGGCGCCGGGGCGACTTTGGTCCTCACGTCGCGTGGTACGCCGCGACAGGGGGTCAGAGAAGGCCCTTCGAAGAAGAGGGGCTTGGGGACTATCTAGGTTGACGGACAGGCGTTAACAAGTCGTTAACATCCGGCAATTTCCGGCGATCTCACGCAAACGTGTGTTTCGGCGACCGAAACGGCGCGGAAATCCGCCGTTTCCTGCAAGGCCTGTCGGTGAAGAAAAAGAACCGGCCGGGCGACACACCCCGTTTCCGGCGCCACCGCTGGCTGGGTCCTCTCCAAGGGTGACCCGCGCCAGTATGAAGGTGCCGCCCGGCCGGCGCCGCATCCCATCCCCGCAGATATCCGGATGCGGCAAGGCAAATCGTGGCGGCCTCAGGCCGGCGGCCGGCGGCGCCCGTCGGGACGACCGGGGGCCGGCTTGCGCGGGCTCGCGGGCGTGCCGGGCGGCAGGCCGGGAAAAAGCTGGAAGGAGGGGCGGAAACTCGGGCTCGCACGCATGGCTCTCATCCTTTCGGTAGCTCCGCTGCCCGTCCCGCGTTGCGGGGGAGGGCCGGTGGCTTTGCGTCCCGCCGTTGCCGGCGGTTTGCCTTTGTCGAGGACGGGCGGTGCCCGTCGTTCGATGAGCAGAATGCGCGCCGGCCCTTAATGGCGGGTTAACGCGCGGAAGGTTTTTCGTTTTTTCGAACCGGGGTCGTCGGGCGCCCCGACGAACGAGCCGGAGCGGCCCTTCACTCGCGGCCGAACAGCGCGCCGAAGGGCAGGGAATAGTTCAGCATCAGGCTTTCCTCGCCCGGATTCTTGTCGCCGATCGAGGCGTTCGACATGTGCGAGATCGACAGGCCGAGACGGGCGCGGTTGTCGAAGCGGTAGGCCACCTCGAGCTGCGAGCGGAACTCGATGGTGTGTCCCAGGTCCTTGCCGCTGCCCTCTTCGTAGGCGCCGGGAGCGAACGACGGCGTGACGACCCAGCGGCGGCCGAAGAACATGTCGATGCCGACACCGGCATAGCCGTAGACGCCGCCGTCGCTGGTGGCCATCAGGCCGGCCAGCGGCTTGAAGATCCAGAAGCGGCGGTCGTGGCGGTATTCCACGCGGAACTCGGCGGCGGTATCGTCCTTGCCGATGTCGAAGGCGCCCGCGGCGAACGAGAGGAAGGCGGGATCGTCGGCCCGGGCCGGTGCGGCCGCGGCCAGCAACGCGAACAGGACGACCAGGACAGGCAGGCGGCGGAACGGGCGCATCGCGGTACCGGACGACTCATCTCAGGTAAACGAACGGCATGCACCATATCGACTTGAGGCCGGCCCGCAAGTGGTTCTTTCCGTTGGGCTTTCTGCTGTCCTGCTGGATTCTCGCCGGCGTTCCGGGGTGGGCGGAACAGGCCCCTTCGCCGGGCCCGGGCGGCCCGGACGCGCTGGCGGCCGGCGCGCCGGGCGTCGTGACGGAGATCGTCGACGGCGACACCCTGAACCTGGAAGACGGCCGGATCGTCCGCCTGGTCGGCCTGCAGGCGCCGAAACTGCCGCTCGACCGGCCGGGCTTCCGGGCCTGGCCGCTGGCCGACGAGGCCCGCGACCGGCTGGCGGCGCTCGCCCTGGGGCGCCGCGTCGGCCTGCGCTACGGCGGCCGCCGGCAGGACCGCCACGGCCGCGAACTGGCGCATCTGGTGCGCGAGGCGGACGGCCTGTGGCTGCAGCGCGCGCTTCTCGCCGAGGGCTTCGCCCGGGTCTATTCCTTCCGCGACAACCGGGCGCTGCTGGCCGAACTGCTGGCCGTCGAGCGGCAGGCCCGGGCGGCCCGCCGGGGCATCTGGCGCCATCCCTACTATGCCGTGCGCCGCGACACGGAAACGCCGCAATTCGCCGGCAGCTTCCAGCTCGTCGAAGGCCGGGTGCGCGCCGTGGCGCTGGTGCGCGGGCGCGCCTACCTGAATTTCGGGGACGACTGGCGCAGCGATTTCACCATCGCCATCGCTCCCCGGGATGTCAGACTGTTCGAACAGGCCGGGCAGCCGCCCGCCGCCTACGAGGGCCGGTCCGTGCGGGTGCGCGGCTGGCTGAAGACGCATAACGGGGTGCTGGTCACCGCCACCCATCCCGAACAGATCGAGGTGCTGGAGTGATCGACGCCGTTTTCCCGTTTTCGCGCTTCCGGGCCGCGCGCGCCGCGGCCGCCCGGGCCCTCGTCCTGGCCGCCGGTCTCGCCGCCGCCGCCGCGACGCCCGCGGCCGGGCAGTTCGTCTCGGCCGAGGACGAGAAACGCATCGGCGCGCAGGAACATCCCAAGCTGGTGGCGCAGTATGGCGGCGTCTACGACGATCCCGAGATGGGCTTCTATATCGCCCAGATCGGCGGCCGGGTGGCGGCGAAATCCGACCGGCCGGACATCGAATACACCTTCACCCTGCTGGATTCGGATGTGGTCAACGCCTTCGCCCTGCCCGGCGGCTACATCTACATCAGCCGGGCCCTGCTGGCGCTCGCCAACACCGAGGCCGAGGTCGCCGGCGTGCTGGCGCACGAGGTCGGCCATGTCACCGCCCGGCACACGGCCAAGCGCATCGACCGGGCGACCTGGACGCAGCTCGGCGCCGGCCTGCTCGGCATCCTCGGCCAGCAGTTCCTGAACACCGACCTGCTGGGCCAGGTCGGCCAGATCGCCGGCGCGGCGCATGTCGCCGGCTTCAGCCGGGACCAGGAATACGAGGCCGACCTGCTGGGCGTGCGCTACATGACCGGGGTCGGCTACAACCCCTTCGCCCAGGGCGACTTCCTCTCGCAGCTCGGACGCGAGACCTGGCTGAGCGAGCAGATCACCGGCACCCGTTACCAGCCCAATTTCCTCGCCACCCATCCCAACACCCCCGACCGGGTGCGCCGGGCGATCGCGGCGGCCGGCAATGTCGCCGAGGCCGAACGCCTGCCCTACATGCGGGAGAACTATCTCGAGAAGATCGAGGGCCTGGCCTGGGGCGGTTCGCGCAAGAGCGGCTTCAACAAGGGAAGGCAGTTCTGGCATCCCGAACTGCGCTTCTTCTTCGAGGCGCCGCCGCAATTCTCGATCACCAACCAGGCCGACGCGGTCTACCTGCGCGGGCCCTCCGAGACGGTGGTGAAGTTCGACGGCGCCGGCAAGCCGAAGAGCCTGGATCCCTACCGCTACCTGACCCGGGAATGGGGTGCGAAGCTCAAGTTCCAGATCGCCGAACCGCTCACCATCAACGGCATGCCGGCGGCCACCGGGGCGACCCAGGTGCGGCTCAAGGACGGGCCGCGCGACCTGCGGCTGGTGGTGATCCGGGCCGACGAGAACACGCTCTACCGCATGGCGATCTATACCGTGCCCAAGCGGACCAACATCCTGGACGAGGCGCTGCGCCGCTTCGTCTTCTCCTTCCGCCGGCTCGGCCGGGACGAGGCCGAGGCGGTGGCGCCGCTGCGGATCACCGTGCGCACGGTCGGCGCCGGCGACACGGTGGCGAGCCTGGCCCAGGAGATGGCCACCGACTATCCGCGCGAGCGCTTCCTGGTGATCAACGGCATGGACCCCGAGGAAGAGGTCAAGCCGGGCTGGAAGGTCAAGATGATCGTCGACCCGCAGGGTCGCTGACGAAAGGCCCGCAGGGTCGCTGACGAAAGGCCCGCAGGGTCGCTGACGAAAGGCCCGCAGGGTCGCTGACGAAGAGACCCGCAGGGTCGCTGACGAAAGGCCCGCAGGGTCGCTGACGAAGGGCCCGCAGGGTCGCTGACGAAGGGACCCGCGCCCGGCGGGCCGAGCCTCGGGGCCCGCGCGCTTCAGATCGCGATCTTCTTCGCCGCCGTCGCCGGATCGCCGGTGTTCGGCGTGCCGGCGGGTTCGATCAGCAGCAGGTGGGCCTCTTCGAGGGCCACCGGGCGGTGCCGCAGGCCGCGCGGCACCACGTAGAGTTCGCCCGGCTCGAGCGGCACGTCGCCCGCCTCGGTCTCGATCACCACCCGGCCGGAGAGAACGAGAAAGAAATCGTCGGTGTCGGCATGGTCGTGCCAGACGAACTCGCCCTTCACCTTCACCACCATGACGTCGTGGCCGTTGAACCCGGCGACGATGCGCGGAGCCCAGTAGTCGTCGATCCGGGCGAGCTTGTCTTCGAGATTGACGGGCGACGGGGTCATGGCTGTTTTCTCCGGTGCGGACAGGCGGACAGGCGGGCGGCGTTCGCTGGCTCAGATCTCGAGCCGGTCGACGACCGCGCCGTCGAGATCGAGGCAGGCCGCGCTCGGCCGGGCGCCGGGCAGGCTCAGCACGGCCGCGTTCTCGGCGCCGTCGGCCCGGGTCGCGCCGGCGGCCCGCACCACGCGGCGGAAGCCCTCATAGGGTTCGGCGAGGCCATTGAGGCCCTCCGCGCCCCACCAGAAGGCGTCCTTCTGCTCATCCAGCGGTTTTGCGGGATCGAGGCCGGCATGCACGAACAGCAGGCGGCGGCCGGAATCGAAGGCGCAGCGGCGGAGCGCGGCGTAGAACTCGGTATGGCCCGGGCGGAGCCGGACGGCCTCATTGAGCCGGCCGGTCAGACGCGAGAGCACGGTGGCCGGGGCCCGGGCGGCCTGGCGAAACTCGTCGGCGGCGAGGCCGTAGGCCGCCAGCGCGGCGCCCACACCCTGGTCCAGCATCCAGTCCAGCACCTCGGCGGGCCCGGTGGCGTATTGCAGCTCGCGCAGCTTCTGAAAGATCTCCTCCTGCACGCCGCGCAGGTAGACCACGTCGCCCGCCTGCATGCCGGGCGCGGAAAGCAGGATGCGGCGGAAGGCCAGCGCCTCGTCGATCGTCGCCGCCGGATCGCCCGACGGGCCCAGCAGGTTGCCGAGATAGACCAGCCGGTCGCCGCGCCGCACGCGCTTTTCCAGGCCGTCATGCAGGGCGCGCAGCCCCGCGGTGTCGCCACGGACGGGTCCCACGGCCCAGATCCGCCGCGCCGCCCGCAGTTCGCCAAAGGTCTCCGGTTTCATGCCGCCCGATTCCCGATCGGCCGCGAGCTTACTCCGCCGTCGGCGGGCCTGTCCCGGAACGAAAACGGGGCCCGGCGCGAAGACCGGGCCCCGAAGGTTCGGATGGTGCGGCCGCTCACGCGGCGCGCAGCATGTCGCCGCTCACGCGGCGCGGAGCATGTCGCCGCTCAGGCGGCGCGCAGCATGCTGTGCAGCTTCTCCGAGGCGGCGTCGTCGTCCAGCCCCTCGACCGCGGCCAGTTCGCGCGACAGCCGCTCGACGGCGGCCTCGTAGATCTGCCGTTCGGAATAGGACTGCTCGGGCTGGCCTTCCGAGCGGTGCAGGTCGCGCACCACCTCGGCGATGGCGATGGGATCGCCGGAATTGATCTTGGCCTCGTATTCCTGCGCCCGGCGGCTCCACATGGTGCGCTTGATCCGGGCCCGGCCCTTCAGCGTGGTCATCGCCGTCTTCATGCGATCGGGCGAGGCGAGCTGGCGCATGCCGGTGGCCTGGGCCTTGTTCACCGGCACCCGCACCGTCAGCTTCTCCTTGTCGAACTCGATGACGAACAGGCTCAGCGTCATGCCGGCGACTTCCTGGTCCTCCAGCGCGGTGATCTTGCCGACGCCGTGGGTCGGATAGACCACGAAATCGTTCACCTTGAAGGGAAGCTTCTCGGCCCTGGCCTTGGGCCTGGCGGCGGCCTTGGGAGCCGGTTTCTTCTCGGTCGCGGCGGCTTTCCGGGTCGCGCCGGCCGCCGTGCGGGCGGCCGACCGGGCCGGCGCCTTGGCGGCTGCCGGCCGGCTCTTCGTGGGCGCCTTGGCGGCCTTCGCCGGCGCCTTGGCGGCGGTCTTCGCCGGCGCCGTCTTCGCGGTCTTCGCGGCCTTCGCCGCCGGCTTCGCCGCGGTCTTGCCCGCGCCGGCCTTCGCGGCGGCGGTCTTCGCGGCCGGTTTCGCCGCGGCGGCCTTGGCCTTCGCGGGGGCCTTGGCCGCGGCTTTCGCGGTCGTCTTCGCCGTCTTGCTGGCCGGCTTGGCCGCGGCCGCCTTGGCCGGGCTCTTGCGCGCGGTCGTCGCCCTGGCGGCGGCCGTTCCCGTCGCTTTCGCCGTGCTGCTGGTCTTTCTGGTCGCCATCTGGTCTATCCGTTCCTGGTTACGTCGAAATCCGCCCCGTTCCCTGCGGTCGGGGGCGGTCACGAAATTCCGGCTGCGCCGTGCCTGCCGCCGCCGCCCCTCCCGCCGCTGTTGCGTCGGCTTGCCGGAGCGTCCGATCCGACAACAGCGGTCCGTTCGCCGGACGCCCGATCTCGGGCCAGTCTGCGTCTCGGACCGGACTGTGCGGGTTGGCCGCGGCTGCGCCGTCCTGCCGTCCGTGAGCACAGGGCAACGGACCGGCAGACGATTCGCCCACCGCCGGGATTTCGATTTAAGGAACTATATAGCAGAAAAAGCGCGTGAATTAAAGGCCCGGATAACGGGAATTCGGGCCTTCAACGCCGTTTCAACTGCCTTCGCCGGGCTTGTCGGAGAAGTGCTCGGCCATCTTGTTCGCCACGCCCATCCAGTCGTCGGCGTCCGCCGGGCTCTCGCCCTTGCGGGTGATGTTCGGCCACTTGGTCGACCATTCGCGGTTGACCTCGAGCCACTGCTCGGTGCCGTCCTCGGTGTCCGGCAGGATCGCCTCGGCCGGACCTTCGGGCTCGCAGAC
>JBGTSP010000110.1:0-12862 GCA_041940205.1 Alphaproteobacteria bacterium | reverse complement strand
GTTGGCATAGGGCGGGCCGTCATGCAGCACGAACTTCTCGCGACCCGCGGCGGCCTCGCGCTGGCGCCGGTAGAGGTCCATGGCATACCAGCGCTCGATCAGCAGGGGTTCCTTCTTGGGCAAGCCCGCGCGCATGGGAAAGCCGGTCTGCGGCAGGAACAGGGTGTCTTTGTAGTCGGCGCTCATGGACTGAGTCTCTCAATGTTCGGGAAGGGCCCGTCGGGCCGCGGCGACCGGTCGGTCGCCAGATCGGGGATGCATGCAGGAATGCGCGCGTCGCTCCGCGCGTCCGGTCCCGGCCGATCAGTCGCCGGCCGGGCGGCTAATTCGCGGACAGGCCGCCATGCGCGTTCCAGAAAACATGCGGCGCTTTTATCAGCGCGCCGCGATGGCGTCCACTTGGCGGCAGGCCCGCCTGGGCCGCCGTGCGGCCATCCATCGCATGCGCGGGCGCGGTCGCGGGTGGCAGGCTCGGAGCATGCGCGCTTTCCCGCCCACGGTCGGTGGCGTCCGATGACGCGGCCCCTCGTCCTGCGTTCCCTCGAGGACGACGAGGGCCTGCGGTGCATCGATATCGTGCGGGCGCCCGACGGCCGGCTCGGCCTGTTCGAGTACCGCCGTGATCCGGAGGACGCGACCGGCTGGCGGGCCACGGGCTGGCAGGTCGATGTGGGCGACGTCCCGGCCGAGATGGCGGAACGCGCGGCCCGAAGACGCGTGCCCTGGCTTGCCGAAGGCAAGAGGAGAGAAGACACGTGATCATCCTGCTTCGCCACGGCGAGACCGAGTTCAACCGGGAACAGCGTTGACAGGGGCACAAGGATTCCCTGCTGACCGCGCGCGGCCTCCAGCAGGCGCGGGAGGCGGCCGAACGGCTCGCCGAGGTGCCGGTGACAAGGCTTCTCAGTTCGACATTGGGGCGGGCGCAGCGGACGGCGTCGTTCGTTGCGGACCGTCTCGGCCTGACGATCGAAAGCGACGAGAGGCTGCGCGAGGTCGGTTTCGGCGATTGCGACGGCATGACCGAGGCGGAGATCGAGGCGCGGTGGCCGGGTCTCGCGGCCTGGCGGGCGGAAGACCGCTGGAACCGCGCGTCGCCCAACGGGGAGAGCTACAACGACGTGCGCGCCCGGCTGGCCGACTTTGCCGGCGAACACGATCTCGCCAAGCGACTGGAGACAGCGGACGAGATCCTGCTGCTCGTCGGTCACGGCCGCAGCCACGCGATCCTCGCCGGCCTGCTGCTCGGCTGGCCGGACAACTGGATCACCGAAACCCATCTGGAAAATGCCGAGCCCTATCGTCTGCTGAACGGCGACCTCGTGGGCTTCGACGGCAGCCGCCCGGCGCCGGCCTGAGGCAAACGGCCCGCCGGCTTCACGCGCCCGGCCCGCCCCGGATCTTCATGCGCCCGGCCCGCCCCGGATCTTTGTGCGCCCGGCCCGCCCCGGATCTTTGTGCGCCCGGCCCGCCCCGGATCTTTGTGCGCCCGGCCCGCCCCGGCCGGTGAACGGCCGCTCAGGCGGCGGCCGAGGCCGGCGCGTCGGCAGAGAAGGCTTCCAGCGGCTCCTGCGGGATGCGCTGCGGCATGCGGGCAGGGTCGATCTTGCGATAGAGCCGGGGCGTGCCCCAGATCGCCTCGCCGTCGGTCCAGGGCGCTTCGAAGACCTTGCACAGGCCCAGCCCGGTCAGCGCGGCCTCGTCGTCGAAGCGGTGTCCCGGCATCCAGCGCAGGCCGTGGTCGCGGACATAGAGCGACCCGTCGGGGCGCAGGCAGCGCAGGGCCTGCTCGAGCGCGAAGGCGAAACTGTCGGGGCCGAGTTCGCGCAGCACCTGGTTGAACAGCACCAGGTCCACCGAACCGTCGGGAACCTGCGGCAGCGCCCAGGTCGGCAGATGGCCGATCGGCGCATCGCCGATACCGCCCGCGAAATGCTCGCCGAAATCGAGCCCGCCCATTTCGGCGGCACAGGCGCCGAGATAGAGATACTGCGTCAGGTAGGAGGCCTCGTTGGCGTCGACCGCGAGATAGCGCGCGAAACCCGGCAGCGCGGCGGCCATGTTGAGGCAACGCCCGTAGCCGGCGCCGAAATCCAGCACCGTCAGCGGCCTGCCGTCGGCGGCCGCGAACAGCGGATGGGTGATCACGTAATGGTCCTGGGCGTTGACCAGGTCGCCGCAGCCCTCGAAGCCGTAACGGCGCTTGGCGTCGCCGCCGAACAGCCGCGCGAGGGCCTTGCGGTGGAGGTTGGAGGACTTGTTGACCACCGCCCGGTCGGTTTCGAACGGGAAATGCCGGTAGTTGCCCTGGTCGTGCCAGTTGAAGATGTAGGCAAGCGCGGTTTCGGGACCCTCGAACACGGTCTTCACGCCCCGGTTGCCCATGTGGGCGCACCATTGGGTGACCTTGTCGTGCAGCGGGCACTCGGCGCGAAACGCGGCGAGGACCGCGTCGCTAACGGCGGCGGAAACCGGCATGCGATGTTCCTTGTGGCGTCCTGAACCAGGGCGCCAGCATCCGCCGCCGGACTTAAAACAGGGTTAATCGCGGGTTACCGGCGCGAGGCCGGGCCATCGGCGCATTCAGACGATCCCCAGCGGCGCTCTCGCATTCTCGCTGCGCCCCAGCAACTCGCGGGCCTGGTCGCGGTCCGCCGCGATCTGCACCTTGAGTTCCTCGAAGCCGGCGAACTTGCGCTCGGGGCGCAGGAAATCGACGAAGGCCACCCGGGCGAGGCGGCCATAGATGTCCTGGTCGAAATCGAACAGATGGCTCTCCAGCACCACGCCGGTGCCCTCGAAGGTCGGACGGGTTCCCAGGTTGGCGACCGCGGGATGCCAGGTGGTGGCGCCGTCCGCCCCGACAAGGCCGAACCAGATCGCGTAGACCCCCAGCGCGGGCACCAGGCCCTGGCGGCCGAGATGCAGGTTGGCGGTCGGAAAGCCGATGGTCCGTCCCCGCCGGTCGCCGCCGCGGACCCGGCCCTCGACCTCCCAGCAATGACCCAGAAGTTCGGCGGCGCGGCGCACCCGGCCGGACTGCAGGTTCACCCGGATGGTGGTCGACGAACAGACATCGTCGCCATAGGCCACCGGCGCGATCACCGTCACGTCGAAGCCGCGTGCTTCGCCGACCTTGCGCAGCAGATCGGTGTTGCCCGAGCGGCGGTGGCCGAAAACGAAGTCGTAGCCGGCGACCACGCCGCTCGCCTTCAGGCCGCCGATCAGCACATCCTCGATGAAGGTCTCGGCGGGCTTGCCGTAGAGCGCGGCGTTGAAACGCAGGCAGGCGGCGATGTCCACGCCCAGCCTTTCGAGCAGGCGGATCTTGCTGCGGAACGGGGTCAGCCGGAACGGCGGGGCGTCGGGCTGGAAGACCCGGCGGGGATGCGGCTCGAAGGTGATGACGCCACAGGCCGTGCCGCGCGCTTCGGCAGCCTCGCGGGCCGCGGCGATCAGGGCCTGGTGGCCGCGGTGCAGGCCGTCGAAATTGCCCAGGGCATAGATGCCCCCGCTCAGCGTTTCGGGCAGGTCGGCATAGTCGCGCAGGACGCGCATCGTCATAGTCCCCCCACTCCCCGTCGCCGGGCCGTCGCGTCGGGCCCGACAGGTCCCGGCCGGGCCGCGGCGCGGATCCCGGCGCCTGCGTTAGCGGAGAACCGGGGCGGGACGCAAGGGGGCGGTCCGGGTCACGGGCTGGATGTCGCGGTCCGGGGCGATCAGTCGCCGGCTTCCTCGCTCTCGCGCGAGGGCACCAGCAGCATGGCGTCGCCCTTGACGACGAAATTGCCGCGCACCGTGCAGGTCGTGTCCAGCTTGACCCGCCGGCGTTCGCGATCGATCTCGGTGACCGTCGCCCGCGCGGTGACCGTGTCGCCGGGGCGCACGGGGGCGGTAAAGCGGATGTTCTGGGCCATGTAGATGGCGCCGTGTCCGGGCAGCTTGGTGCCGACCACCGTGGAGATCAGGCTGGCCGTCAGCATGCCGTGGGCGATCGGCCCGCCGAACTGGGTCTGTTCGGCGAACTCCCGGTTCAGGTGCAGCGGGTTGTAGTCGCCGGACATGCCGGCGAACAGCACGAGGTCGGCTTCGGTGATGGTGCGCGAATAGAACGCGGACATCCCCACCTCCAGCTCCTCGATATAGTAGCCGCGCAGGGCCTTCTTCAGCTCGATGGCTTCCTGGGTCGGGGCGGGAGCATCCATGGGGTCGGCCTCGTTGTGGGTCACGGGAAATCGTCCGGCGGGCAATCTTGCTGCGCTGCGATGTATCCGATTGCGCTGCAACATGCAATTTTCCTGCGGTGTCCCGCGACCGGCGGGGGTAGCCTTCCGATGGCACGCAGGCCGGGAGGAGCCGTCTTGAGAACCGTCATCCGCAACGCCAACCTGCTCGATACCGGGGCCATGGCGTTCACCGGCGAGACCACGATCGTCCTCGAGGACGCCCGCATCCTGTCGGTCGACGAGGCGCCGGCCGGCGAGGTCGACCGGGAGATCGACGCCGCCGGGCGGTTCGTGCTGCCGGGCTTCATCGACGGCCACGCGCATTTCCGCCTTGCCACCATGAACTTCCAGCGCCTGGCGCAGATGAGCGAGGTCGAGTACGGCATCGCCATGGCGGGGCTGGCGACGGCGACGCTGGGCCGCGGGTTCACCACCGTGCGCGACCTGGGAGGCGACGTCTCCGGGCTGATGCGGGCGATCGCAACCGGCATGGTCCGCGGTCCGCGCATCGTCCCGGCCGGTCGCATGCTGACCCAGACCGGCGGCCACGGCGATATCGACGGCGGCCCCCGCGCGGTGCCCGACTGCGCCTGCCAGATGCCGCATACCGCCTTTTCGATCATCGCCGACGGTGTCGACGCGGTGCGCAAGGCGGCGCGGCACAACCTGCGCGACGGTTCGGCTTTCCTGAAGCTGCATGTCTCCGGCGGTGTCGCTTCGCCGTCCGATCCGCTGGATTCGATCCAGTACACCCCGGCCGAGATCGCCGCCGCGGTGGAGGAGGCGGCGCACCGCCACACCTATGTCGCGGTGCATGCCTATTCGCCGGACTCGATCCGCATGGCGGTCGAGAACGGCGCGCACACGGTCGAGCACGGCAACCTGCTGGATGCCGCCACCGCCGCCCTGATGGCCGCGCGCGGGGCGGTTCTGGTGCCGACATTGTGCACCTACGAGGCGATGCACGAGATCGGCGCCGAGATGGGGCTGCCGGCCCGGAACCTGGAAAAGAACCAGGTGGTGTTCGAGGCCGGCCTGCAGTCGCTGGCGCTTGCGCGCGAGGCCGGCGTGGAGCGAGGTTTTGGCACCGACCTGATCGGCGAGGCGCAGGTGCGGCAGAACCGCGAGTTCGCGATCCGCGCGGAACTGGAGACGCCGGCCGAGATCCTGGGGTCGATGTACCGCACCAATGCCCGGCTGTGCGGCCTCGAGGGCCGGATCGGCGTGATTGCGCCGGGCGCCGCCGCGGACCTCGTGATCGCCCGCGTCGATCCGCTCGCGGATATTGCCGCACTGGCCGATCCGGGCCGTGCGCTCGACATGGTGATTGCCGGCGGCAGACCGCTCGATACCCACTAGTCGCGGTCTCCCAACGGGAAGTTCAGCCGCCGGCGTCGTCGCGGTTGCGCCGGCGTGCGGCGGTCCCGGCGGCCTCGCGCACCAGCCGGTCGAACAGGCCCTGCTGGGCGGGATCGCGGCCGGCGGTGATCTCCGGGTGCCACTGCACGGCGACGCACCAGGGATGTCCCGGCAGTTCCAGCGCCTCGATCAGGCCGTCGGCGGCGGTGGCCGAAACCGCGAGCCCGGCGCCGAGCCGGTCCACCGCCTGGTGATGGCCGGAGACGCCTTCCGGTTCGGCCGCGCCCATGGCCTCGGCAAGCCGGCTGCCGGCGGATACCGAGACCGCGTGGCTGGTCCAGTGTCCGTCCGCGTTGCGGTGCATGTCGCCGCGGCCGATATCGGGAACATGCTCGTGCAGGCTGCCGCCGAGCGCCACGTTGAGCGCCTGCAGGCCGCGACAGATGCACAATACGGGAAGGTCCGCCCGGTCGATCGCCGCCCGCAGTCCGTCCAGTTCGGCCGCGTCGCGCTCGCCGTCGAGGCGGCCGAGCGCGTGATGGGAGACATCGCCACCATAGCGCGCCGGATCGATATCGGCGCCGCCGGAGAAGATCACCCCGTCCAGGCGCTCGAGAATGTCGGGAAACAGGTTTTCGCCGGGCGGCAGGATCACCGCGATGCCGCCGGCGCGGCGGACCGCCTCGGCATAGTCGGCGGGCAGATAGTAGAGCGAATCGTAGTGGCTGCTGACCAGGTCGTGTTCGAAACGTCCGTAGCTGGTGATGCCGATGAGCGGTGGCATCGGACGCCCCTACCAGGCGAGATAGGCCGCGGCGAAGGTCGGCTTCGCCGGGGCCTCCGCGCAGATCGCCCGCGCCTCGCCCTCGTCGAGCCGGCCGCCCGGCTTCAGGGCCAGCCGTTCGGCATGCAGCCCCCCGCCCAGCCACAGCGAGGCGATGCCGTAGGCGTTGGCGCCGGCAATGTCGGTGCGATGGGTGTCGCCGACCATGAGCAGGCGCTCCTTCGGCGGGTTGCCGATCGTCTCGCTGGCCAGGTGGAACACGTCGGTGTGCGGCTTGCCGTGCCAGGCCACCCGACCGCCCATTTCCTCGTAGGCCAGCGCCAGCGCGCCGGCGCAGGGCACGACATCGTCGCCGCGCATGACCTCGAAGTCGGGATTGGCGCAGACCATCGGCAGGTCCCGGGCAAGCGCCTTCTCCAGCAGGGCGCGATAGTCCTCGACGGTCTCGGTCTCGTCGTCGACCAGGCCGGAATTGAGGATGAAGCCGGCATCCTCGAAGGCCACCGGCTGCTTCTCGATCGCCGCGACCAGGGTGGCGCTGCGCGAGGGGCCGATATGGTAGTAGCCCGCGCCCAGGCCGGCATGCAGGGCATCGCTGCCGGCATTGATCGCACGCACGGTGGCATCGCCCGAGGTGATCACGGCGGTGTAGAGGTCTGCGCTCACGCCCATCGAGGCAAGATGCTCGCGCACCTGCGGATTGGGCCGGGGCGCATTGGAGATCAGGACCAGCGGCGTGCCGCGCGCCTTCAGCGCGGCCAGGCAGTCGAGCACGCCGGGGTAGGGGGCGAGCCCGTCGTGCACGGCGCCCCAGAGGTCGCAATAGACGGCATCGAAGCGATCGATGATCTCGGACAGTCCGGCGATGATCTGCACGGGATGCGCCTCCTGGCGTTCGTCGGGACGGCGGTTTCAAAAGAAACCGGGCGGAAGGTTCCCCGTCCGCCCGGTCCGACTGCAGTGCGGCCCGACAGCGGACCGGCGAACGCGTTGGTCTAGTGGATGTGCCGGCGCAGGTCCTTGACCGCGTCGTCCACGAGCTGGTCGGCGCGGGCACCGACATGCTTGCGGATCACCGCTTCCGCGGCCTCGACGGCGATCGCGATCGCGGCGGCGCGGACCTCGTCCTCGGCCTGTTTCTCGGCCATGGCGATACGGTCCAGCGCGGCCTGTTCGCGGCGCTTCACGGTCTCTTCAAGCTTGGCCTGGGCGGCCTCCGCCTCGCGCTTGGCCTCGGTCTCGGCGTGCGCGACCATTTCCTCGGCCTCGGCCAGGGCATCGCGCTGCTTGCGCTCGTAGGTCGCCAGCAGGGCCTGGGCCTCCTCGCGCAGCTTGCGCGCCTCGTCCAGGTCCTGGCGGATCTTTTCGGCCCGCTCGTCCAGGCCCTTCGTCAGCAGGCCGGGGATCTTGTAGTAGATCAGCACGCCGATGAAGACGATGAAGGCGAAACCGACGAAGAATGTGGCGTCGAACATGGCCTCAGCCCTCCCGCGCCGCATCGACGGCGGCGCTGACGTCGGCGGCGGGCACCGCCTGGCCGATCAGCTTTTCCGCCATCTGGCCGGCCAGGTCCCGGGCGATGCCGCTGACCTCCGCCATCGCCTCGGCGCGGGCCGAGTCGATCTGGGCGGTGGCCTCGCGGGCCCGCTCGGCGAGCTGGTCGGAGACTTCCTGGTTGCGCCGTTCCGCCTCCGCCGCCATCGCGGCCTGCTTCTCGGCGATGATCGCCTGCGCCTTGGTCCGCGCCTCGGTGAGGGCGGCCTCGTACTCGGCCAGCACCTGCTCCGACTTCGACTTCAGCTCTTCGGCCTTGTCCAGGTCGGTGGCGATGCGGTCCTGCCGCGCCTCCAGCACGTCGGCGACGCGCGGTAGCGCGACCCGCCACATCAGCAGGTACATGACCACGAAACAGATCGCGAGCCACACGATCTGCGGCGCGAAATCTTCCAGCCAGAATTGGGGCATCGCCTCAGATCCTCAGTCGTGTGTGCCGGCCGCGAACGGCCGGCGATCGGGGTTCGGGTTCCCGAACCTCAGAACACGAAGAGAATGATCAGCGCCACCACCAGCGCGAACAGCGCGATGGCTTCCGTGAGCGCGAAGCCCAGGATCACGCGGCCGAACACGGCGCCCGCCGCACCCGGGTTGCGCATGGCGCCGGCAACGTAGTTGCCGAAGATCAGGCCGATACCGATACCCGCGCCGCCCATGGCGATGGCCGCCAGGCCCGCACCGATCAGCTTTGCCGCATCTGCTTCCATTTTCAGATCCTCACGAGGTTGGTCGTTGTTGACGAGGGGTTGTTGAAGTCACGTCCGTGCGCGCCGGCCCTAGTGTTCCAGGTGCAGCGCGTCGTTGATGTACAGACAGGTCAGGATGGTGAACACGTAGGCCTGCAGCCCGGCGATCGCCAGTTCCAGCCCGGTCAGGGCCACGATCAGCGCGAACGGCAGCACGCCGCCGATGCCCATCGAGACCACGAAGCCGCCGAACACCTTCAGCATGGTGTGGCCGGCCGTCATGTTGGCGAACAGTCGCACCGAGTGGCTGACCGGCCGCATGAAATAGCTGATCACCTCGATCACCACGACCAGCGGCAGCAGCAGCCCGGGCACGCCCTTGGGCACGAAAAAGCCGAAGAAGTGCAGGCCGTGCCGGGCGAAGCCCAGGACGGTGACCATCACGAAGACCATCACCGCCAGGGCGCCGGTCACCGCGATATGGCTGGTGACGGTGTAGCTGTAGGGCAGCATGCCCAGCAGGTTCAGCACCAGGATGAAGGAGAAGATGGTGAAGACGAACGGGAAATAGCGCCGGCCCTCGGCCCCGATGGTCTCGCGGATCATGTCCGCGATGAACTCGTACCAGAGCTCGGCCAGCGACTGCAGCCGACCCGGCACCATCGCGCGGCTCTTCATCGCCAGCGTCAGGAACAGGGTGACGAGCGCCACCGCCACGATCATGTAGATCGCGGCCTTGGAGAAGGAGGCGTCGATCCCGAAGATCTCCAACTCGCCCATCTTGCCGATGACGAACTGGTACATCGGGCTGTCTTGATCGATCTGCCGTTCTGCGGCCAAGCCCCTCTCCCCGAACTGCGCCGTCCCGTCGCCGGAACGGTCCCTTCGTTAACGTCCGTCCGGTCCGCTGTCCCCGCCCCCGTCCCGGTCGCCCTGCCGGCGCCGCTGGACATCGGCATCGAATCTCAGCGCGGATCGGACCGCATTGTTCATTCCCGCTGCCGCGCCCAGTACGAGCCCGATCAGCATGCCCCAAGGGCCGCTTCCGAACAGGTGGTCCAGCGACCAGCCGATGAAGGTGCAGGCCACCAGGGCGACGACCATCTCGATCGCGATCCGCGAGGCCATTCCCAGCCCCGAGGCGGTGGCTCCGCCGTCATCGAACTTGTCCTTGTCCTTCTTTCCCTCCTCGCGTTCGGCCCGCAGCGACGCAATGCGCCGGTTCAGGTCTCGCAGTGAGGTGGGATCAGATGGCTCGGACATGGTTCGCCGGACGACACCGGCACACCCCTTTCAGCGCCTGCCGGTTTTGCCGAAAGCGCGCGCACCTTATGTTCGGCCCGATACCCTGTCAAGCAACCGGCCCGGACGCCTAATATGTTGTTTTTTCAGGTCTATCGGGCAATGCGACACTTTGCCCGCCGGCCTCCGAAGGGGCCGGTCGGGCCCGGCATCCGGACGTGCGCGCGAGGACATTCGTACTTCCCTTCCGGTTCTGCTATTCTGCGCCGGCCCAGCGCAATTTCGGAGCGTGTTGCTTGACGGTCTTGAAACTTCAGCGGTCGGTCGGGGACAACAGCCACCATGTGGCTTCCCGCCTGTCGATCAACGAGATCGGCCCCGAGATTCAGCGCAAGCTCATGGGCTGGTTCGAACTCGTGACCAATCCGCCCGAAACCGAGGATCAGAAGGAACTCTATCGCGAGATCCTGCGGCGGCCGAACCTCGTGGATTCCCGCTCGCTGGTGATGTGGACCGCGCCGGAAGCGACGGAAAGCTGGAAGATCGTGGCTTCGCCGATCACCCTCTTCAACTGGTTCCGCATGGACGGCGCGGAAGGCCACGACGTTGCCTTCCTGAACAGCCATCCGATCGGCGAGAACCTGCTGTCTGACATTCACGACTGCGCGCAGACGGCGCGTCCGCGCACCGCCCGCTATTTCGGATCGACCCGCGATTGCGGCTATTCGATCCGTGCTGCCCACGTGCCGGTCACGGTGCACGACAACCGGCCGCGTTTCGTGATCTCCGGCTTCGAGATCGACCTGGACGGTCGCGGCGCCCGGACCGGGTGATGCTCTCCCGCGTCAAGCGCGTGTCGGAGGGCGACAATCTGTATGCCGCGTCCAGCGCGATATTCGGTCTCGACCGGTCGATCGAGGACGGCAACCTGCGCTGGCTCTACGACCGCTGGCAGGCCATCTACCTGGGGCGCGATCACGTCGGCATCGAGGACATCGACCCGCTCGAACTCTCCGAACGCGGCTTGATGGGATACGTGCATCTCGTCGATGTCCGTCCCGACCGCCCCGACGGCTTCGTTTTCGAAGCCTATGGCCGCGCCGTTCCGCTTGGCGGCGGCCGGGATTTCACCGGCCGTCCCGTCGTCTCCCATCCGCTGGCGCGGTTCGGCGAGGAGTTCGCCCGCGAATACTGGGAGATCAAGCATCTGGGCGTGCCGGCGTTCTCCGACTGCGTCCGGGTCTTCGACAGCTCCCGGCTGGACTACCAGCGTCTCGTGCTACCGCTGTCCCGGCGCGACGCGCCGGTCGACCGGCTGCTGGTCGCCGTCCAGTTCCCCGGCACGGAGCTCCTGCCGCATCTGCTCTAGCATCTGCGCCTTGTCGATCGTCGTCATGTAGATCCGCGCGTCGGCGCCGATCGGCGGGAAATAGCCGTCGAAGCAGAGATGCATGTCGGCATAGCCGTAGATCCGGCGGGGATAATCGCGCTCGGCGAGGTGCGCGAAGGTGACGCCGCAATGCCAGTCGACCTGCCACCGCTCGATCGACAGCGCCCGGGCCAGCCGGGTGAGCAGGCCGGCAAGGCCGCGCGCCCGCCAGGCCGGCAGCACCACCAGGCCGCCATGATGGCCGATCCGCCCGCCGATGCGCCCGGGCGGCTTGAGCACGAAGGCGGCCCGCGCCATTTCGGCAGGGTCGGGATCGCGGAACCACAGGCGGCCGTCGGCCATCAGGGCGACATAGTCGTCGCTCTCGATCACCTGGTCGGCGATGCAGGCCACCGGTTCGCCGCTGCGACGGGTCACCTTCATCCAGAAGCAGGTTTCCGGATCGATTTCCGAAGACCGCGGATCGAAGGTCGGATTGACGCTGTTGCCGCTCGCCTCGACGAACCTCGCCCATTGTTCGAGATCGCGATCGAACGTGACCAGAAAGCCCTCGTCGTACAGGGTCCGCAACACCGCGCGGCTGTAGCGGCGGGCCAGGCCGATTTCGTCGGGCCAAGAAATGACGTCGGAAGCCGGACGAAAAAACAAGTCAACGTTCTTCTCGTCGCTCGAATAGGCAATATTTTCCACGATTGTCTCCAGTTCCGATTTCGATATGTCCGCGCCTCGCGGATACCGGAATCAGATTGACTGAAGCTCGTGGGAGTCAATCGCAAAATTTCGGAAAAAACCGTTCGCCTTTTTGGCGTAATGAAATTTCCAAAATAGACAACATGACGGGTATGTGGGTCGGTTTCTGACCCACCCGGATGCACCGGCATTCCGACCGTCGCGAACCGGGTTCCCGCGGCGGGAACCCGGTTCGCGCTGGGGATTGCCCGCGCGGACTATTCCGCGGCGTCGGCGGTCCGGGATTCGGGCTGCCAGCGCAGCCGCGGTTGCCGGGCGGCCAGCGTTTCGTCGAGACGACGGCGCGGCGCCAGGTGCGGCGCGCCGGTGAAGCGCTCGCGCTCTCCGGCCTTCGCCGCGCGGGCGAGCGCGATCAGGCTGTCGAGAAAACTGTCCAGTTCCTCCCGTGATTCCGTCTCCGTCGGCTCGATCAGCAGGGCGCCGTGCACCACCAGCGGAAAATACATGGTCATCGGATGGAAGCCCTCGTCGATCATCGCCTTGGCGAAATCGAGGGTGGAGACCCCGGTATCCTTCAGGAACCGGTCGTCGAACAGGCATTCGTGCATGCACGGCCCCTCGAACGCGGCGCTCATCTCGCCTTCCAGGCGGGCGAGCGCGTAGTTCGCCGCCAGCACCGCATCCTCGGCGACCTGGCGCAGCCCGTCGCCGCCATGGCTGAGCATGTAGGCCAGCGCCCGCACGAACATGCCCATCTGGCCGTGGAAGGCCTTCATTCGCCCGAACGGCGCCTCGTTGCCTTCGGTATTGTGCTCGACGAGGCGGAAGCCGGCGCCTTCACTCGTCACCCACGGACGCGGCGCGAAGGGGGCGAGCGCCTCCGACAGCACCACCGGCCCGCTGCCCGGACCGCCGCCTCCATGCGGGGTGG
>JBGTSP010000109.1:0-12933 GCA_041940205.1 Alphaproteobacteria bacterium | reverse complement strand
CGGCGACGAAGCCGATCTTCTTGCTCTTGCTGGCATGGCCGGCGGCGATGCCGTTGAGATACTGGCCCATGCCGATATAGCCGAAATAGGAGCCGACATTGCCGGGATGCTTCTCGGCGCTCCACAGGCCGCCGCAATGCTGGAAGCGCAGGGCCGGATACTTCTTCGCGACGGCCAGGATGTGCGGATCGAAATAGCCGAACGAGGTCGGGAACAGCAGGGTCGCGCCGTCGAAATTGATCATGCTTTCCATGGTCTTCTGCACGTCGACGGTCTCGGGCACGTTCTCCTCTTCGACCACCGTCACGCCGTCCATGGCCTTCACCGCGGCCGCGCCCTCGGCATGCGCCTGGTTGTAGCCGTAGTCGTCGCGCGGGCCGACATAGACGAAACCGACGGTCAGGCCGGCGGCCAGCGCCGGACCGGCGCCCAGGCCCGAGCCCAGGCCGGCGAGCGCGCCGGCGGCAACGCCGGTCTTCAAAAGGTCGCGACGATTGAGAAACTTGTGGCTGGACATTCTGGTGCTCCTCGGCAGGGCGCGCCGCGGCGGCCGGCGGGCCCCGAAGGCGGCATGATGATGGGAGCCAGTCTAGGAACCGCCATCGGTGCTGACTTCTGCTATATTTTCCCCGCACGTGTTCATTTTTTGCACCGGTTGCCGTCCGCCGATCCGCGAGGTGTGCGGCGCGCGCGAGCCGTCGCCCGCCCCGTTTCGGGACGGCGCCGGCGACAGGGTCGGTGTCGGGGGGTGACCGTTCAGCCGGTTTCGGCCTGGCGGGCGGCGGGCGCGGTCTCGGCCGCGATGAAGGCCCGCCAGCCGCCGAAGGCCGTGATGTCGCGGCCGCCGGCGGTGCCTTCGCTCTCGCACAGGAAGCCCTTGACCGGCGTGCCGTCGGCCAGGGCCAGGGTGCCGATCCCCAGCGGCGCGGGAATGCCCCGCACGAAATCGCCCAGCCGTCCGGCGGGCAGGGCCCACAGTTCCAGCGCGATCGCGGCGCCGTCGCCGGCGATCCGGACGAGCCCCGGCCGGGCCGGCGGTCCGCCGGCCAGCGCGAACAGCCGGTAGTCGGGCGCGGTCTCCGCCGTCGCCAGGAAACGGCCGCCGCGGGAGACCAGTTCGCCGTTCAGCGGCAGGCCGCTCATGTGCGCGCCGCAGACCGCGAGCACGGTTTCCGCGGGATCGGCTAGCGCCGCCGCCAGCGCGTCGGGCGCGCCCGCGGGGGCATGCCGCCAGCCGGTCGCGCCGGTATCGCGGCGCACGGCGATCTTCTCTCCCAGCGCCGCCAGCGCGTGGTCCCGGCCGGCGGGCGCCAGCAGCGTCAGGCTGCCGGGCCGGCCGTCCTCGCGGGCCGGCATCGGGCAGGCCAGCGCGCACAGGTCCAGCAGGTTGACGAAGTTGGTGTAGGTGCCCAGCCGGGCGTTGGGCCCGATCGGGTCGCGGTCGACCTCGGCGAAACTGTAGGGCCGGGGGATGGTCGGCGTCGCCAGCAGGTCGACACCGGCGATCAGCGGGGCGACCCGCCGCTTCAGGTCCTGCAGGCGATAGAGGCCGCGGAAGGCGTCGGCCGCGCTCAGGTCCCTCGCGGCGCCAACGATCTGTGCCGTCACGGGATGCACTGCCGCGGGGTTCTCCCGCAGCAGGTCCTCGATCACGGTATAGCGTTCGGCCACCCAGGCGCCCTCGTAGAGCATCCGGGCGACGTCGTAGAACGGCGTGAAGTCGAGCGGCAGGATCTCGGCGCCGGCCGCCTCCAGGATCCCGAGATTCGCGGCGAACGCGGCCGCCTCCTGTGCATCGCCGTCGAAATCCAGGCTCGCCGCGTCCGGCACGCCGACCCGGAAGGCCGGAGGCGCCGCGCCGGCCGGAGGCGCCGGCAGGTCGCGGGACCAGGAATCGGCCGGATCGAAGCGGGCGATCGCCCGGAACACGGCATGCGCGTCTTCCACCGTGTGGGTGAACACCGAGACGGTATCGAGACTGCGGCAGGCCGGCACCACGCCGCGCGCGGAGACCGCGCCCAGGCTCGGCTTCAGGCCGACGATGCCGTTCAGCGCGGCCGGCACCCGGCCGGAACCGGCGGTATCGGTGCCGAGCGCGAAGGCGACCTGGCCGCGGGCCACGGCGACGGCCGATCCGGAGGAGGAACCGCCGGGCACCAGCGCGGGATCCAGCGCGTTGCGCGGCGGCTGGAAGGGCGAGCGCACGCCGACGAGGCCGGTGGCGACCTGGTCCAGGTTGGTCTTGCCGATCAGCAGGGCACCCGCCGCCCGCAAGAGCGCGACGCAGGCGGCATCCTCCGCGGCCTCGTAGGCGTAGGCCGGGCAGGCCGCCGTGGTCGGCAGGCCCTCGGCGTCGATATTGTCCTTGATCGCGAAGGGCACGCCCCACAGCGGCCGGCTGCCGTCGTCCGGGCCCAGCCGCGCGGCCTCGGCGCGCACCGCGTCGGCCGCGCGCAGGTGAATGTAGATGCCCGGATCGTCGGTCTTCGCGATCCGGCGGTAGACCTCGTCGACGACCGCCTCGGGCGAGAGACCCTCGGCATAGGCCGCGCGCAGCGCGGCAAGGGTGAAGGGCAGGTCCTGCATGCCACCTCCTGATTCTGACCGGCGCGGCCGGCGCGCGCGGAATCCGGCCGGCGGCGGGACCGCGCCGGCGAGGATGGCAGCCTGCGGACGGCGGGTGTAGACATCTATTGCTAATTCTTCACACAAGCGGTGCATTTCATGCACCACTTCTCCCGGCAGGAGCGTTCCGATGCGGCATCTACAGACCTTTCGCCTGATCGAGGCGGTGATGCGCGCGGGCTCGATCCGCCGCGCCGCGGAGGACATGAACATCACCGCATCGGCGCTGAACCGGCGGGTCCGGCGCTTCGAGGAGGAGTTCGGTTCCGAGATTTTCGAGCGCCTGCCCCGCGGCGTGCGGCTCAACCCGGCGGGCGAACTGATCATGCAGCACATCCGCAGCCAGATCTCCGACCTGGCGCGGGTGCAGTCGCAGGTCGCCGATCTCTCGGGCGTGCGCCGCGGCGTCGTCTCGATCGCCTGTTCGCAGGCCCTGCTGCCCTATTTCCTGCCGCAGCAGATCGCCGAATACCGGGCCGAGCATCCCGGCGTGACCTTCCAGGTGAACGTGCGCGACCGGGCCCAGGCCGAGCGCGACCTTTCCTCCTTCTCGAGCGACCTGGCGCTGGTGTTCGAGCCGGTGCTGCTGGTCGATTTCGAGGTGCTGTTCTCCATTCCCCAGCGCATCCACGTGGTCATGGCGAAGGACCATCCGCTGGCCGCCCGGCGCGAACTGCGCCTGCGCGACTGCCTCGAGGCCCCGCACGTGCTGCCGGCGGCGCAATATGGCGTGCGCCACCTGCTGGACCAGGCGGCGCGCGAGACCTCGCGCGGCCTGGAGCCGCTGGTGGAAGCCGAATCCTTCGAATTCATGCGCCACTACATCCTGCACGAGCGCGCGCTGGCCTTTCAGATTCCCATCGGCCTCGACCTGGAATCGCCGCGGGACTTTGCCTTCCGGCCGCTCAGCGAACGCGACGTGCCGATCGGCCACCTGCTGCTGGGACAGATGCGCGGACGCACGCTGCCGGTGGCCTCGGCCCGGTTCGCCCAGCAGCTCACGCGGGCGCTGGAACAGGTGCATTACCGCACGGCCGGCGCGGAGGCCGGGGAGGGCGCGGCGCCGGCCTGAGCGGGCTTCCCCCGACGGGTTCTTCGTGGCGGCCGGGCCTCAGCCCGGTTCGACCGGCGCCAGCAGTTTCTGCCAGCGCGAGGCGGGCGGGGTTTCGGGCATCGACCAGAAGCCGGCGCCCTTCTCGGTGATGTGCCGGCGCAACAGGTCGGCGGCTGCTTCCGTCCGGCCGCCGGCGAGTTCGGCCAACAGCGCCGCGTGCTCGGCGCGGGAGCGGGCGACATGCGCGTCCGACAGGCCAAGGCGGTTGCGGATCGCCGCCAGGCGCGCCGCGAACGGCTTGCGGGCGGTCTCCAGATGGGGATTGCCGCAATGTTCGAACAGCGCGTCGTGAAAGGCCCCGTCGGCACGCGAATAGGCCCGGGTGTCTCCGGTTTCGGCGGCGCGGTCGAGTTCGCCGACCAGCGTCTCCCAGCGCGCGAGCAGGCCCGCGCGGTCGCGCGTGGCCGCCAGCCGCAGGGCGGCGCATTCGAGGATCGCGCGCAGCTCGCTGATCTGGGCGAACTGCTCGCGGTCCATGGTGAACACGTAGGTGCCGTATTGCGGCTCGGTGCGCACCAGGCCCTCAAGCTCCAGCCGCGCGAAGGCTTCGCGCACCGGGGTGCGCGAGACCTCGAGGCGCCGGGCGATCTTCGCTTCCGAAAGGGCGTCCCCGAAGCCGAGCGCCCCCTCGACGATTTCCGCGCGCAGGCGGTCGGTGACCAGGGTGGCCAGCGGGGCGGGGGGACGTTCGCGCGGCATGGCGCCAGCCTGACCGAAAAGCGCGGTCAGGCCAACGCGCCGGCGCCGGTGAACATCGGCGCGGAACGGCCGAGACCCGGCAGCTCCCAGATGCCCGCGCCGCCGGGATTGGCCTCGGCGCCGATTCTGGCGTCGATCACGTAGGGCCGCTCGGCGGCGATCGCCTGGCGCACCGCGTCGCCCAGGTCCTCGGGCCGGTCGATGATCGCGCCTTCCGCGCCGCAACTGCGGGCCATGGCGGCGAAGTCGGGATTGTAGGGCTCGCCGGTCGCCGGGTGGTGGAAGTCGGTCGCCAGCTCGCGTCCTTCCAGGTAGCCGCGCTGCAGGCCGCGGATCGACGCGTAGGCGTAGTTGTTCCAGACCACCCAGACCGCGGGAATGTCGTATTCCACCGCCGTGCCCAGCACGGTGTTGTGCATGAAGAAGGCGCCGTCGCCGCAGACCGAGACGCAGGGCCGGTCGGGAGCGGCCAGCTTGGCGCCCAGCACGCCGGCCACGCCGAAGCCCATCGGCCCGAAGCCCATGCAGCCGATCAGGCTGTCCGGCCGTTTCGGCTCGCAATACTGGATCAGCCAGTTGTGGTGGATGCCGATGTCGGAGACCAGGATGCCGTCGTCGGGCATCGCCAGGTCGATCTCGCGGGCCGCGCGCTGCGGGTTGATCGGCGTCGCGGGGTCGCTGAAGCCCGGGGCCACGAACTCGTTCCATTCCCGACGCCAGCCGTCGATCGCCGCGAGCCAGGCCCGCCGCGCCGCATTCGCACCCTTCTCCTCCTGTGTCAGCGCGCCCAGGAGCTGGCCCAGGAAGGTCGCGGTATCCGCCATCAGACCCAGTTCGACGGGGTAGTTGCGGCCGATCTCCTCGGGGTCGATGTCGACATGGATCAGCCGGGTCGGCGGGATCGAGAAGGAATGGCCGGGAATCCAGCTCGAGCTGGTGCGGTCGTCGAAGCGCACGCCCAGCGCCAGGATCAGGTCGGCGTCCCGGGTCGCCCGGTTGGCCTGGTAGACGCCGTTGCGCGCCACCAGGCCGAGCGCAAGCTCGTGATCGGTGGGCAGGGCGCCGAGCCCCGAGGCCGAGGCGGCGACCGGAATCCGGTAGGTCTCGGCCAGCTCGCGCAGGCGCGCGCCGGCTTCCCCGAAGCGGCAGCCCGAGCCGACGAAGATCACCGGCCGCTCGGCCGCCATCAGCGCCTTGGCCGCGGCCGCGACGCCCTCGGGGTCGGCGCCGGCGCGGCAGTTGATGCCCGCGACCCAGGCCTGCGGGTCCGGCGTTTCCGCGCCGGTGTCCTCCTTGAAAATGTCGAAGGGCACGTCGACCACGACCGGGCCGGGGCGGCCGGTGACCATAGTCTTCCAGGCCTCGCGCACGGTGTGCGCCATCTGCTCGCCCCGGGTCGGCTGGAAGACCCGCTTGCAATAGGCCCGCACGGTGGAGGGGAAATCCGCCTGGTGGTGGCGGTAGAGCTCCTGGAAGGCGCCGCGGTTGAACTGGTTGGTGGGCACGTTCCCGGTGACGGCGAAGAACGGCACGCTGTCGAGGAAGGCGTTGCCCAGCGCGATCGGCATGTTGGCCGAGCCGGGCCCGCAGGAGGTGAAGGTCGCCGTCGGCTGGCCGGAAACCCGGTAGTAGACGTCGGCCATGAAGCCGGCCACCGTCTCGTGGCGCACCGAGATCGTCCGGATGTCGTCCTGGCGCTGATAGAGGGCGTCGATGAAGCCGATATTGCCGTGCCCGCACAGCCCGAAGGCGTAGGGCACGCCGTTGCGCACCAGATAGTCGACGATCATCTGCCCGCCGTCGGGCGTGTTCGAATCGGACATTGCCGCTGTTCCCTTGTTTTCCGGCCGCCGCCGGGCGCCCGTCGCGCCCGCGGTTCGGTGTGATTTCATCAATCTGTATGCCGGTATGTCAGTATACATGCAAGCGGTTTCACGCATAGGGACCAGACGCTGGGGGACCGGACCCCGGCGGACCGGTACCTGGCGGACCGGACATTCGCGGTGCTTCAGTCCGCCGGATTTCGGCAAGCGGGGAAGGGGTGGCGGCGCCGGTGCGCGGCCGGTTCGGGCGGGGCGGCCGGTTCAGCCGAAGCGGTGTTCGGGCAGGCCTTGGCCCAGGCCTTCGATCGCCAGCAGCGCGCCGGCCAGCGGTTCGCCCGCCAGCGTCCGGGCGTCGAGGAACTTGCGGGCCGAGGTGACGTAGAGCGTCTTCAGGTCGGGCCCGCCGAAGCAGGGGCAGGTGGGGTTCGTCACCGGCAGTTCGACGATCCGGTCCAGCCGGCCGTCCGGGCGGTAGCGCGCCAGCCGGCCGCCGGCGAACAGGGCGAACCACAGGCAGCCCTCGGCGTCCACGGCGGCACCGTCCGGCCGGTCGCCACTGTCGCGGTGGTCAGCGAACAGCCTTCGGTTGGAAAGCGTGCCGTCGTCGGGATCGAGATCGAAGGCGAAGCTGAGATAGCGCCTGGTGTCGGTGAAATAGAGGGTGCGCCCGTCGGGCGCGAAGGCGAGGCCGTTGGTGACGACGATGCCGTCCACCTGCCGCGTCACCCGCCCGTCGGGATCGATCCGGTAGAGCGCGGCCTGCGGGCGGGCGAGCTGGTTGTCCAGCGTGCCGATCCACAGCCGGCCGCCGGCATCGACGCGACCGTCGTTCAGCCGGTTGTCGATCTCCCGTTCCACCTCGGCGAAGGGCTGCAACCGGCCGGTGCGGGGATCGAATCGCTGCAGGCCGAGATCGAGCGCCAGCAGGCGGTCGCCCGCGGCGGTCAGCGCCTGGCAGCCCAGCGTGCCGCCGGGCAGGGGATGCACCGCGTGCGCGCCGCTGGCTGGATCGAAGCTCTGCAGGCGCGGCCGCTCGATGTCGATCCACCACAGCAGCCGGTCACGCTCGCACCACAGCGGCGTCTCGCCCAGGGCGTCGCCCGCCGCGACGGCGACCTCGATCGACGGCGCCGTCGGGCTCACCGGCCTAGTCCAGCACCTCCGGGCCCGGCGGCGTCTCCTCCAGGAATTGCTGCACGGTGCGGAACAGCAGGATGCGGTTGCTTTCCATGGCGATGGCGTGGGTGCCGCCGCTGAGGATCGCCAGCCGTTTCCAGGGCGCGTTCTCCAGCAGCGGATAGAGCGCCTGGGCCATGTAGGGCGGGGTGTCGACGTCCCACTCGCCGACGGTGATGAGCACCGGCCGGCGGATCGCCGCCGGATCCCAGGCCGCGCGGCCCTTTTCCCAGTACTCCCGGCCGTCCAGCACCACGCCGTTGGGCGCGCGGATGCTCTCGCCGTCGCCGCCGGCGTCCTTGTCGGCCGCCGCGGTGGCGTCCCACCAGCGCGCGAACCAGTCGGGCGGCATCACCTTCTCCTTCAGATCGTCGCCGAGCCCGCGCTGCCGGCGCGCCAGCGTGGCCTCGCGGGTCGCCACCCGGTAGGCGCCCAGCGTGTCGCCGACACCGAGCGGCGAGCCTTCGCTGCCGGTGCGCTTCCAGATCGGCGCGTAGAGCGCCAGCCGTTCCACCCGGTCGTTGTGCCGCCCGGTATAGGACGCGGTGATCGCGGTGCCCCAGGACCAGCCGATCAGGCTCAGCCGGTCGACCCCGCGGCGTTCGCGGATCTGCTCGCAGACGAAGCCCAGGCAGTCGGCCGCGTCGCTCGTGCGCATGAAGGGGGGATTGGCTTCCGGCGGTTCCGCCATCTGCGGCGGCCGCTCGGAGCGGGCATAACCCGGCAGGTCGAGGCACCAGGCATCGAAGCCGCGTCGGGCCAGGTAGTCCATCCAGGACATCCCGGCGAAGGGCAGGTCGAAGGCGGCCGAGCCATAGGTTGCGCCGTGCTGCAGCACCACGATGCGCTCCGGCGGAAAGCGCTCGATGCCGGCCGGCCGCTTGTTGCGGACATGGATCCGGCCCCAGTCGGGATGCGTGAAACTCAGGTCCTCGCCGATCAGATCGGCGGTTTCGGATGCGTTCATGTCGCGCCTCCCGTGGCGTGGATTGCGGGCCCGCCGGTCCGTGCGCCGGTCCCCGTGCCGGCGTGCGGCCGGGAGGAATCGAAGATCACCGGTTCGTCGAACTGCGCGCAGAGCCAGAGCCGGTAGCGGCTGATCCGCCCGTCGGCGAGGTCGAAGAAGCTGAAGACCGTGCCCGAGATCGCCTCGCCGCTCGGCGCCCGGCCGAGCCAGGGGCCGACATGGGTGCCGGTGAAGGACCACCAGGCCATGACGCAGTCCTCGCCGGCGACGATCCGCTCGATGCGCACCTCGAGATCGCCGACATTGCGGCGAAAGCCGACGACATGGGCGACCAGCCCGTCGCGTCCGGCCGGCCCGCCGAAGGCCTGGTTGGCCTCGTCGACCATATCGGGTTGGGCCAGCGCCTCGATCAGGTCGAGCCGGCCATTGCCGGCGACCTCCTCGAGGTAGGTCCGCATCAGTTCCGTGGGGGCAAGTCGCATGGGGGCGAACCTTGCCCCGGGGGCGGGTTCGGCACAACGGGGAGGAGAGCGGCGTCTGTCGAGAAAACCGACGCGCGAGAGGGATATCGGGTGTCCGCCTTCGCCAAGGGGACGGCGGGGCAGCCTTCGCTTGCTTCGCTGTCGAGCCGTGGAGCGGTTGTTGCAGCCGCCGCTTGCAATCAGCGATCTCGGCTGGCCCAGCCCGTGGCTTGCGAAGCAAGAAAAGGCTGGCTGGGGGACCTGGATTCGAACCAGGGCTGCTCGGGTCAGAGCCGAGAGTTCTACCGCTAAACTATCCCCCAGCAGGAAGGCGCGGAACCTAGAAATCGGGGTCCGGCCTGTCAACGCCTAAGGCCGCCTCGGAGGCGAAAAAATCGGCCTTTCCGGGCACCTGTTTCCGGCGGCGGGGCGGCCCTCTTTTTGCGGCTTCCGCGTTCGGGTCGGGCGGCTGCCGGCGACCCGCGCCCTTGCATCCCGGCGAGGCTTTCGCTTCACTTGCCGGCCGTCGCCGGGGACGCGATTTTCGTGAGCTCCGGAACGGGTGGGAAAGGACCGCCATGTGGGAGGCGTTCGAGGACCGGCTGTCGACCCCCGTGCTGCAGGCCGGTTTCGGCTACTGGCGCGGTCTGATCGATGCCGGCCGCGACCTGCCGCGAATCGAGCGCTTCGATCCCTCCGCCATTCCCCGCCTGCTGCCGTCGATCGTGCTGATCGAGGTGCGCGAGCCGCCGCTCGACTTCCGCTACCGGGTGATCGGCCAGGACATCCTCAACCACCTGTTCGAGAACTATACCGGCCGCTGGGTCTCGCAGATCCCCCACCAGGCCGAACCTGGTCCCTTCCTCGACACGCTCACCAGCGCCGTCCGCGAACGCACACCGCAGGTGGCGGATTCGCCCTATATCGGCCCGAAGCGCGATTTCATGCAGAAGGGTGAGGTCGTCCTGCCGCTGATCGACGAGGCCGGCGCGGTCAGCCGGCTGCTGATCTTCATCGAGTTCACCCTGAAGCCGGGACGGTCACGCCCGCTGCTGTAATTGCGCCTGCGCCATTCCGCCCCGGGGACTCGGCGGGCGACCGTCGTTCAGGATGGCCCGGCCGGGGACAAAACGGGATGGGGTCATGCAGGGCGCGATCATGAGGAGCGGACATGCATGCTGAGCGGACCAACATGCTGAGTGATTGCGAAGAGCGGATCGCCTCGCCGGTGCTGGCCGCCGGCCTCGACTACTGGCGCGGCCTGATCCGGCCGGGCGACGACCTGCCGGTGTATGAGCGCTTCGATCCCCTGCATATTCCCCGCCTGCTGGCCAGCATCATCCTGCTGGAAGTGCGCCACGAGCCGCTGGACTTCCGCTACCGGGTGATCGGCCAGGACGTGCGCAACAACCTGTTCGACAATTACACCGGCCAGTGGATCTCGCAGATCCCCCACCAGGCCGCGCCGGGCCTGCTGATCGACAGCCTGCGAAGCTGCGTGGCCGAGCGCCGGCCGCTGCTGCCGGAGATCCCCTATGTCGGCCCGAAGCGGCGCTTCAGGGAGATGAGCGTGATCCTGCTGCCGCTGGCGGACGCGGACGGGCGGGTCAGCCGGCTGCTGGTGTTCTTCGATTTCGTGCTGCTCCCCGGCAAGCTGCGCCCGGTCCTCTGAGCGCCCGGTCCTCTGAGAGACGGCCCCGCGGCGGGATCCGCAGGGATTTCCGGCCGTAGCGGCGGCGGCCTTCCGGCGGCTTGCCATCCCCCGGGCGGTCGGCGATGCTCACCGGTGCAGAGGCACACAAGAATCAGAATCGGTGCGAAGCCGGGTCATGGTGTGGGAGGTCGAGAGGACGCCGTTGCCGGCGTCTGCGGGGGCGGAATCGTCGCGGCAGGGTAACGGGCGTCAGGGAAAACCGGGCGAAAACGGTCCGGGGCGCGGTCGTGCGCGCGGCCGCTGGCGCCACACCTATGCCGCGCTGGAACTCGGCACCAACACTTGCCGACTGCTGGTGGCCCGGCCGACCGGCGGGGGCTTCCGGGTAATCGACGCCTTCTCGCGCCTCGTCCGCCTGGGCGAGGGCGTGGGCGAGAGCGGCGACCTGTCGCCGGCCGCGATCGAGCGGACCCTGGCGGCGCTCGCCGTCTGCGCCGGCAAGATGCGCCGCCGCGGCGTCACCCGGGCGCGCAGCGTCGCCACCGCGGCCTGCCGGCAGGCCGGCAACTGCGAGGATTTCCTCGCCCGGGTGCGCGAACAGACCGGGCTCGAACTGGACATCATCTCCACCGAGGAGGAGGCCCGGCTGGCCGCCGACGGCTGCCGGCCGCTGCTCGACCGCAGCGCCCGATCGGCGGTGGTCTTCGATATCGGCGGCGGCAGCACGGAAGTCACCTGGCTCGGCCTGTCGCGCCGCCGGGTCAAGGTGCTGGGCTGGACCTCGATCCCCCTGGGGGTGGTCAGCCTGGCCGAGCGCTATGGCGGCGACTGCCTGGAGCGCTGCGAGTACGAGGCGATGATCGCCGACGTGCGCGGCCATCTCGACCGCTTCGACGCCGACGGCCGGTTCGCCCGCCGGGTGGCCGAGGGACAGGTGCAGATGATCGGCACTTCCGGTACGGTCACCACCCTGGCGGGCGTGCATCTCGACCTGCCGCATTACGACCGCAGCCGCGTGGACGGGCTTTGGCTGGACTTCGATGACGTGGAACGCATCTCCGACGAGCTTCGCCTGCAGAACTGCCGGCAGCGGGCCCGCCATCCCTGTATCGGCCACGACCGCGCCGATCTCGTCGTGGCCGGCTGCGCCATTCTGGAAGGCATCTGCCGGGCCTGGCCGGTGGGCCGGCTCCGTGTCGCCGACCGCGGCATCCGCGAGGGCGTGCTGCACGCCCTCATGCGCGAGGCCGACCGCGAGGACGGGGTCGGCCGGCGGCGCTGACCTGTTCGATGGCTGAGAAGAGCAAGGGCGGTCGCGGCGGCGGCGGGGGCGCGCGGTCGCTGAAGACCCGGGTGAAGACCGCGCGCGGGCGCAAGACCTCCTCGACCCGCTGGCTGCAGCGCCAGTTGAACGATCCCTATGTCCAGGCGGCCCGGGCCGAGGGCTGGCGCTCGCGCGCCGCCTACAAGCTGATCGAGCTGGACGAGAAGTTCCGCCTGCTGCGCCCGGGCCAGCGGGTGCTCGATCTCGGCGCCGCGCCCGGCGGCTGGTCGCAGGTGGCCGCGCGCCGGGTCGGCGCCTCGGGCCGGGTGGTCGCGGTCGACATCAATCCCTTCGATGCGTTGCCCGACGTCGCGCAGATCGAGGCCGACGTCTGCGATCCCGACAGCGAGGCGGCGATCCGCGCGGCTCTCGCCGGACCGGCCGACCTCGTGATCAGCGACATGGCGCCGCCGGCCTCGGGCCACCGGGCGACCGACCATCTGCGCATCGTCGCCCTGGTCGAGGCCGCGGCCGATCTCGCCGCCGGCCTAATGGCGCCCGGCGGCGCCTTTGTCGCCAAGGTCTGGCACGGCGGCGCCGACAGCGAGCTGCTGGCCATCCTCAAGCGCGACTATGCCCGCGTCCGCCATGCCAAGCCGCCGGCCAGCCGCTCGGATTCCGCCGAGATCTACCTCGTCGCCCAGGATTTTCGCGCTGCGGGGCCGGACGGGACCTGAGCGCCGGCGTCGTCGTGCGCGGCCCCGGCGGGCCGGCGGCGGCGTGAGGCCAATTGGCGCGCCCGGCGGGCCGATCCGCGCTATCCAGCCGCCGGCCGGCGTGCCATAGTCCGCCCCGATTCAGGAAGGGCGGAGACGGCGATGGAGATTTCAGAAGGCCTCACTTTCGACGACGTGCTTCTGAAACCCGCCGGCTCCAACGTGCTGCCCCATTCGGTCGACACGTCGACCAAGATCACGCGCGACATCTCCCTTGGCATTCCCGTCATGTCGGCGGCCATGGACACGGTCACCGAGCACCGCCTGGCGATCGCCATGGCCCAGCACGGCGCCATCGGCGTGGTGCACAAGAACCTGGGCATCGAGCAGCAGGCCGAGGAGGTCCGCCAGGTCAAGAAGTTCGAGAGCGGCAT
>JBGTSP010000108.1:0-12965 GCA_041940205.1 Alphaproteobacteria bacterium | reverse complement strand
GCATCGTCTGCGAGCCCGCCGACACGGCCCTGGCGGCGACGATGCCAGGCTATTTCCACGATCCACTCGGCTTCCTCGCGCGCTGCCGGCAATGGGCGCGCCGTCAGGTCGTCTGGGTCGTGCCGGCACAGCCGGCTCCGAAAGGGCTCATCCTCGCCGCCTGCCTGCCGCGCGACTGGCATCGCGAGGACGAGACGCCGGGCATCGATCTGGTGCTGCCGAAGCTCGGTACCGACCTGCCGGACCGTTCCGACGTGACGGACTGGACCTTCTCGCTCGACCTGCCGGACCTCGCCGCCTTCGCTGCGTTCCAGGCTGACCGGCTCGGCTGGACGCCTGACGATCCGCGCCGGCCCCAGCTTTTCGACCATCTCCATAAGCAGGCCGTGCCGACGCCGGCCGGTTTCCGCCTTTCCTGCCATCGCCGCTCGGCCATCCTCGTCTGGGACCTGCCATGATCCGCCCGAATGCCCGCAAAGCTCGCCTTCTGGCCGCGACCTGCCTGATGGTGGCGAGCGCCCCTGCCATCGCTCAGACCGAGATCAATCTCGACGAGCTCGTGGTGACGGCGACGGGCCGGCTCGAGCCGCGCAGCAGCATTCCCGGCACCGTCCAGATCATCGATGCCGCGCAGATCGAGCGCGCCCATGCGCAGTCGATCACCGACCTGCTTGCCGAGAACGCCGTCGGCTTCTTCAGCCAGTGGACGCCGGGCCAGACCTCGATCAACATCCGCGCCGGCGCCAGCGATGGCCAGGGCAAGGATTTCCGCAGCCAGGTCCTGGTGCTGATGAACGGTCGACGCGCCGGCACCGCCAATCTCTCCAAGCTCTCGACGGCCGATGTCGAGCGCATCGAGATCATCCGCGGCCCGTCCTCCGTGGTCTATGGCAGCCAGAACATCGGTGGCGTGATCAACATCATCCTGAAGACGGGCCGCACCGCGCCGGGCACGATGATCGAGGCCGCCGGCGGCTCCTGGGGGCTGCTGCAGGGCAAGGCCCAGACCGGCGGTCTCTATGACAGCATCGACTATTATGCCGGTATCTCCGGCGGCACGCGCGACGACTATCATTCCGGGCGCGGCGGCACGACCATGGCCAATACCGGCTGGAAGCGCTTCGGCCTGACCGGCGCGCTCGGCCTGCAGATCAACCCTGACCACCGCATCGAGACGAGCCTGCGGACAGACGGCATCTACGATGTCGGCTTCCGCGGCTCCGGCGCCAACACGATCAGCCAGGAGGACCGCTACAACAATTCCTTCGACATCGCCTATCGCGGCCAGCTCCCCGGCGGGCAGTATCGCTGGATGCTGCAGGGCTATGCCGTGCAGGACGTCGACAATTTCCGCTGGGCCTCGCCGATCATCCGCGGCGGAAACGGGCTGCCGGCGCGCGGCACGGCCGCCGACTACAACCGCCGCCAGCTCGAAGTGGTCGGCACCCGCTTCCAGCCCGGCATGACGCTCTGGGCCGGCAACGACCTGCTCGCCGGCTGGGACTGGGAGCACAGCACCTTACGCTCGACCCGCGACCGCATCGGCCTGCCGGGCAACCCGCTGGCCCAGGTCTCGCCGCAGGACAACAACCAGTCGGAGACGGTCAACGCGCTCTACATCGAGGATTCGCAGAAGCTCTTCGACGACCGGCTGACGCTGCGCGCCGGCGTGCGCCGCACCTTCGGCACCACCAGCTTCGAATATACGCCCAACCTCGCCGGCCAGCGTCCGCGCGAGGTCGATTACCAGGCGACAACCTGGTCGACCGGCGCGACCTTCAAGGCGACCGACCGGCTGACCTTCCGTGTCGGCTACGCAACCGGCTTCCGCGCGCCCACCGCCACCGAGCTCGCCGCCGATTTCAACACGCTGGGCGGCGGGCGCATCTTCGGCAACCCTGCGCTCAGGCCCGAGACGAGCGAGCAGGTCGAGGCCGGCGCCGCCTATGCCGGCGAAGGCTGGCGCATGGATGTCGCGATCTTCCAGAATGTGATCTCCGACCGCATCGTCACCCGCGCCCGCACCGGCGTCGCCAATACCTCCGACTATGCCAACAACTCCGCCGACATCGTCGTGCGCGGCGTCGAGCTCCAGTTCGACGCTGATATCCTGAAGCTCGCCGGTTACGAGAACAGCGCCTGGCGCTGGTCGCTCTTCGGCAACGGGACCTGGAATTTCGACATGGAGGACAAGGGAGCCGCCGCCACGGCCAACAGCCGCAAGCCCGAGCGCATCTATGAGTACCAGGCGGCGATCGGCACGCGCTTCGGCCAGACCGGTGTCAAGTATCCCTGGTCGCTGCAGGTCTCGGGCGTCCTCTACGGGCCGATGTGGTACAATACCGAGGAAAACCTGCTGATCCCCTTCGCCGAACCCGATCGCGACTGGATCCACCGCAAGAGCCCGTTCTGGATGGTGAATCTGCGCGGCGAGGTCGAGGTGGCGAAGGGGGTCAAGCTCTTCGCGCTCGTCAACAACCTCTTCAACGCGAACCAGCACCCGATCTTCATCGGCCTCGACAGGAAGCCCTACAAGCTCGATTCCCGCTTCGCCAATGGCGGCTACGGCACCTCGATGCCAGGGCTCGAGGTCCAGGCCGGCCTGCAGGCGCGGTTCTGATCGTCGGATGACGCCGTTGCGCCTGCTCGGCCTGGCCCTGGCACTGATCCCTGCAGTCTGCTTCGCAGCGGCGGCCGAGCCGGTTCGGCTGACGGACGCGCTCGGGCGGGTGGTGGAGATCGCCCGCCCGCCGCAGCGGATCGTGCCGATCATGAACTGCCGGTTGGAGCCGTTCGGCGACGCTTACGGCATCTACGTGTTCAACGGCGCCAATGTCGCCTACACCCTGCCGCAGGGCGCGCAGGTCGGCTGGATCCTGTCCAACGGCCGGCAGGGCGTGTTCACCATCGGCGCCGGCGGGCTGGCGGCCGGATCCGGCCTGCTGGTCGACGTGTCGGGCACCTACGAAAACTGCACCGCGCGCGTGCTGTAGGGCCCGTGCCTGCCAGACGCCATCTCCGTTTCGGCGACCGGCATTCGGCCGGCCGCCACCGCGTGGCCCGGCGACGGCGGCCCGAGCCCTGGCCTTCGGTCGCCGTCGCCGCGTGGTCGCTTGGCCGGCCCCGCCGCGCGTGCGAAGCTCGCGCGATGACGTCAGCAGAGAACGACCGGCCGACCGAGGCGATGCGCGCCGCCGCCGCGCGGGTCGCCCGCTTCATGCAGACCCGGGCGGACGCCGACCTGACCGGAGTGTTTATCGAGGCCTCCGCCGACTTCGTCACCATCGTCGAGAACTTCCCGCCGCACGTCTTTGCCGGCCCCGACGCGGTGGCCGCATGGGCCCGCGGCTTCCGTGCGCATGCCCGCGACCTCAGCGACCTGGTCTGGACTTTCGGCCCGGCCCAGGACTTTCGGGTCGAGGGCGACCGCGCCTTCTTCACCCTGCCGACCCGCTGGACCGGACAGGCGTCGGGGCGCCGCTTCTCCGAACGCGGCGGCTGGGCCTTCCTCTTGGCCCGCGAGGCCGGCGACTGGCGCGTCGCCGCCTATGCCTGGGCCGTAACCTCCTTCCGCTGGATCGACCCGGCCTGACGCAGCGCAATTGTCCGCACGCGGTCGAATCTCTGCCCGGCCGTTCGACGTGTGGGACAGGAAACAGCAGCGGAGGCGACGGCGATGGCGGACCATGACGACGACCTGACGCGGTTCGAAGCGGAGGGCGCACCGCCGCTGCTGGCCGCCGCGGCCGAGGGCTACCTCGACCGCGACGGCGTGCGCGTCTGGCATGCGTCCTGGGGGGCGGGAACGCCGGTGGTGCTGCTGCATGGCGGGCTGGGGCACAGCGGCAACTGGGGCCACCAGGTGCCGGCGCTGGCCGCCGCCGGCCACCGGGTCATCGCCGTGGACAGCCGCGGCCACGGCCGCAGCAGCGCCAACGGCGCCGGCCGCGGCGTGCTCTCGACCCATCTCTATTCCGACGGCAACCAGCACGACTGCCTCTATGTCGACGGCGGGCCGTCCTCGACCCAGACCGTGGGTCATCTGCGCATGAAGGGCCGGGAGGTCTTCCGGCACGCGGTGGTCAATCTCGCCGACGTGGTGCGCGAGGCGATGGACAAGAACGACCTGACGGCCGACGACATCGACTGGTTCGTGCCGCACCAGGCCAACAAGCGGATCATCACCCAGACCGCCCGGAAGCTCGGCCTGCCGATGGAGAAAGTGGTCCTGACGGTCGAGCGCCACGGCAACACCTCGGCCGCCTCGGTCCCGCTGGCGCTGGACGAGGCGGTGCGCGACGGCCGCATCAAGCAGGGCGACATGGTTCTGCTGGAGGCCATGGGCGGCGGTTTCACCTGGGGAGCGGCGCTCGTCCGCTGGTGACGGCCCGCAATGGGTCGAGATTCCTTCAGACATGAAGGAATACCCCTATGTCCTTGATATTGACGATGAATTGAACCACAGGGTACGCTTCGTTTCGAGAGTCGCGGAGGGGACATGGCTGGCGAAACCATCACCCGGGCCCATTTGAGCGAGGCCGTGTATCAGGAGGTGGGACTGTCGCGGAACGAGTCCGCGGATCTCGTCGAGGTCGTGCTCGGCGAGATCGCCGACAGTCTTGTGCGCGGCGAGACCGTGAAGATTTCCTCGTTCGGCAGTTTCCAGGTTCGCGACAAGGGCGAACGCATCGGGCGCAATCCCAAGACCGGCGAAGAGGTGCCGATCGCGGCCCGCCGGGTGCTGGTCTTCCGTCCCTCGCACGTGCTCAAGGACGAGATCAACGGCGCGCTGACCTCCGACGGGCCGGCCCCGTGAGCGAGAGCGGCCAGCAGGAAACCGCCGGCCGGCGCCGGAAGAAATCGCCGGACGCGTTCAGGACGATCTCCGAGGTCGCCGACGTGCTCGACGTCCCGCAGCACGTCCTGCGTTTCTGGGAAAGCAAGTTCACGCAGGTCCGGCCGCTCAAGCGCGGCGGCGGCCGACGCTACTACCGGCCCGAGGATATCGATCTGCTGCGCGGCATCCGCGCGCTGCTCTACGATGACGGCTACACCATCAAGGGCGTGCAGAAGCTGCTGAAGGAGAACGGCGCCAAGAGCGTGATCGAGACCGGTCGCGCCCCCGGCGCGCCCAATGCCGCGGTCGCCGCGGCCCGCTCGGTGGCCCAGCTCAAGGCGGCGGAAGCCGAGGAGGAACGCGCGGCCGAGGACGGCAATGGCGGCCTGAACGCCGATCAGCGGCGCCTGATCGCGACCGCCATCGACACGCTGGAAACCCTGCGCGACGAGTTGCGGACCGCCCGCGCGGCGGCCGGCGTCGCGGGCGACGGCGACAACGACGGGAAAACCTGAGCCGGCCGCACGTGTCCCCTCCGGCCGCCCTGCGGCGTCCGGGCGCGGGGACGCGGCCATGAGGGCGGGAATCGCGCATTGCCGCGGCGGGGCGGCGTCCCTATATTCGCGCGCATTCGATGGGGCGGAGCGTAGCGCAGCCTGGTAGCGCACCATACTGGGGGTGTGGGGGTCGTGGGTTCAAATCCCGCCGCTCCGACCATCGAAACCGCAGGGGATCGGGGCGACCCGGTCCCTTTGTTCGTTCGGGACCCGGCCGCGGTCCCGCCGGCACCGGCCTGAACGGGACAGCATGACGGATCTGGCAGCAAGAGAGCGCGGGGACGCCGGGATCGCCCGGTCGGGCGCGCGCGCGGATCTCGTCGCCGGCTGGCTGTTCGCCGTGGCCGCGCTGGTCTTCGCCATGGTGCTGCTGGGCGGCGCCACCCGGCTGACCGATTCGGGCCTGTCGATGGTCGACTGGCGGCCGCTGATGGGCGTGCTGCCGCCGCTGAGCGAGGCCGACTGGCAGGACGTGTTCGCCGCCTACAAGGCCTATCCCGAATACCAGAAGGTCAACCGGGGCATGAGCCTCGAGGAGTTCAAGCGGATCTTCTGGTTCGAATATGCCCATCGCCTGCTGGGCCGGGCCATCGGTCTCGCCTTCGCCCTGCCGTTCGCCCTCTTCGTGATCCGCCGCCAGGTGCCGCCGGGCTATGGCGGGCGCCTGGTCGCGCTGTTCGCGCTCGGCGGCCTGCAGGGCCTGATCGGCTGGTGGATGGTGAAGAGCGGCCTGGTGAACCATCCCGATGTCAGCCATTTCCGCCTGGCCGTGCATCTCGGGCTGGCGGTCGCGATCTTTGCCGCCCTGTGGTGGACGGCGCTCGATCTCGTCGCCGGCCGCAGCCGGCTGTCGGTCGGCCTGGGAAGCCTGGCGCTGGCGGCGCTCTACCTGCAGATCCTGCTCGGCGCCCTGGTGGCGGGCCTGAACGCCGGCCTCGTCTACAACTCGTTCCCGACAATGGGCGGATACTGGCTGCCGCCTGAACTGTCCGCGCCGGGACCGCTCTGGCGGACCCTGCTGGAGGATCCGGTCGGCGTGCAGTTCCTGCATCGCGCGGGCGCGCTTGTCGCCACCGCGCTGCTTGCGCTCTGGGCCTGGCGGGCGCGCCGGCACCGGCTTTGGGCCGGTCTTCTGGCGCTGGCGCTCGCCGGCCAGGTCGCGCTCGGCATCGCCACGCTGCTCGCCCTCGTGCCGCTCTCCCTCGCGCTCGCCCACCAGGCCGGTGCGCTGGCGCTGCTGGCCATCGCCCTGGTGCTGTTGCACCATGAAGGACGGCCGGGCACGGCCTGAGCGCGAGGACGCAGGGGAGAGAGCGGGAATGAGCAGTGGCGCCGTCGTGCTCTACGTCACCTGTCGCGATTCGGAAGAGGCCCGGCGGATCGCCGCCGACCTGGTCGAGGCGCGCCTGGTCGCCTGCGCCAACATCCTGCCGCAGCATATCGCGGTCTACCGCTGGGAGAGTTCGGTGGTGGAAAGCGCCGAGACGGCGATGCTGCTGAAGACCCGGGCGGAACTGGTGGTCCACGTCTCCGAGCGCATCCGCGCCCTGCATTCCTACGACCTGCCGGGCATCACCGCCTGGCCGATCACCGGCGGCAATGCCGACTTCCTGCGCTGGATTCTCGACGAAACGGCGGTGGAGTGATGCTGCGCGCGCTCGATCACCTGGTGCTCACGGTGCGCGATCTCGCGGCCACCGAACGCTTCTACTGCGACGGGCTGGGCCTGCGGCTCGAGACCTTCCGGGGCGGCCGCAGGGCGCTGCATTTCGGATCGCAGAAGATCAACCTGCACGAGGCGGGCAAGGAATTCGATCCCAAGGCGCAGCGGCCGACGCCGGGGTCCGCTGACCTGTGCTTCCTCGCCGACCGGCCGCTCGAGGACGTGCAGGCGCAGCTCGCGCGCGCAGGCATCGCGGTGATCGAGGGGCCGGTGCGGCGGACCGGCGCCGAGGGGCCGATCCTGTCGATCTACCTGCGCGATCCCGACGGCAACCTGATCGAGATCGCCACGCCGATCGACGCCGGGTCGGCCTGAACCGGCCGCGGCCTTCCCTCAGGCCGCGTCCCGCTCGCGCACCTGGCGGGGAGCGTAGATCGCGGTATGCAGGGCGGTCATGACCGGGCGGCCGTCGTCGGCCCGGGCCAGCACGTCGAGATCGACGAACAGGTGCCCCTTGCGTTCGTAGTTGCGCCGCACCCGGGCCCGCGTCTCCAGGGTTTCGCCGGCGCGGAACGGACTCAGGAAGCGGGCGTCGCTGGCGACATGGATCCACGGTCCCAGCCGGACGGAACCGGCGAGCACCCGGTTGGCGCGCCGCAGCAGCCAGCCCGGATGCGCAAGCGCGCCGTCCGCGAACAGGTCGAGGTCCTCGCGCACGTCCGCCAGGTAGGCCCGGTTCTCGTCCAGCTCCAGGTGGTTTTCCAGCGTGCCCAGAACGGTTCCGGACGCCAGGCTGTCGGGCGCGGCGGGCGGCAGATCGGCGGGCAGGGGGGCTCGGGCGATCTCCGGCAGGTCGGCCGGTCCCGCTGGCTCGGGGGGCGCCGCCTCGCCCTCGGCGCACAGCGTCTCGCCATGCCGCACCGCGATCGCCATCGGCGTGCCCTCGCGCGCCGTAATCCGGGCATCCTCGCCGTCGTAGACCGGCTTCAGGAACCGCGCCGCCAGCCGCCCGCCGGCGAGCCAGTCGCCGCCCCAGCGGGCTAGCGGGGCGTGGCTCATGTAGGCATACACGTCCACGCCGGGCACCAGACCGCCGGTGAAGCCGAAGCGTTGCGCCGTGGCGTCGTCGTGGATCTTGTTCTCCGAGGCGTGCGCGGTGTTGTAGGCGTTGACGGTGCGCTCGAGCAGCAGGTCGGTCATGGATTTGTCTCGCGAAGGCGGCGGGGATGCGATGCTGGCTCGGTCGCGCCCGCGAGGCAATGGCCCGAAGAGGCTAGTCGGCGCGCACCAGCCGCACCTCGCACTGCGGCAGCTTCAGCAGCAGGCTGCCGTCGGCGGCCAGCGTGGCCACCAGCGGCTCGCCATGGCTGTTGGAGAGTTTCGAGGCGATTCCCGGCGTCGGATCGAGCTGTCCCGAGACACTGCCGGAGCGGTGTTCGGGCGGGCCTGTGGCGTTCATCGCGCCTTCCAGCCGCCGGCCGGCGATGCGGACGTCGAACTCGGCGGTCTGTTCGTAGCCGACGCCGTGGGAATAGTAGACCAGGCAATAGGCGGTGCTGCCGCGCCAGCGGCCGTCGAGGCCGGCGCCCGCGTCGCCGGTATCGACGCGCGCGGTCCGTTCGGGCGCCGGTTTCCTCGTCGGGGCGGACGGGGGCGCCGGGCGTGCGCCCGCTGTGGCGGCGGCGTTCCCGCTTCCCAGGGTGGACAGTTTCAGGCGGGCCAGCGGCGCGAAATTGCCCGTGGGCCAGCGCTCGAGATAGCTGTTGAGCGCCGCGGCCGAGCCGCTGTCCTTCACCGCGTCCCAGTAGGCCAGTTCGACGGCGACCGCGTCCGAGCGGCCGGCGGGCTCCCCGCCGTCACCCCCGGCCGGCGCGGCGATCCGGTCGCGCGGGACGAACAGGTAGTCGCCGCCCTCGTGTCCGGTGAAGCGGATGTTGGCGTAGGCCGGGGTCTGGCGGGCATCGACCACCACCGGCCCGCGCACCCGGGCGAACAGACCCTGGCCCTCGAGAATCCCGTCATTGTCCTGCAGCGCCGTCAGGAAGGCCTTGGCGAACACCGAATGCCGGCCGCCGCCGCCGTCCTGCACCGGCTCGAGCCCGCCCGAGACCAGCGCCGTGCGCGAGCGCTGGGCCGCCGCGCGTTCGAGCCAGGCTTCGCGGCGCTGGCCGGTGGCCAGGCCGGCGCCGCCATCGCGGGTCAGGGTGCCCGAATAGCAGCTGTCGGCGACCACCAGCACGTGGCGGGCCGCCATCGCCTTCAGGTTGCGGGTCAGGGTCGAGACCGCAAACCAGTTGGCCTCGTTGTCCTCCGCCGCGTCCACCGGCAGCCAGAATCCGGCGCCGCTCTGGCGGTCGAGCAGGCCGTGGCCGGCATAGTAGATCAGCAGGTTGTCGTCCTCGGTAAGTTCGGCGCGCAGCCGGTTGACCGCGGTGACCATCTGCGCCCGGGTGGCATTCCGCAGCAGCGTCACCCGGTGGCCGTAGCGCCGCTCCAGCAGGGCGGCGACCGCCTCCGCGTCGGCGATCGCGGTGTTGAGTTTCGGCAGGGCGCTGTAGTCGTCGTTGCCGATCACCAGGGCGTGGTAGCGGCCATAGGTTCCCGCATCGTCGGCCCGCGCCGGCGCCGCGCCGGCAAGACCGCCGGCAAGCGCGGCCAGCAGGAGGACGAGAACGAGGGTGCGGTTCAGCATGGGCCGGGTCTCCGTGGCCGCAAGTCTAGCGCCATCGCAGGGGGCGCGGGCAATACCGGCGTCGATTTCCGGGCGGCGCGGTGAGCGTTTCGCTCGCGCCATCGCGGCGATGCCGCGGGAGCGGAACTGTGCTAGAGGCCGGACGGGGCGTCGTGACGGCGCGCGGACGCGGGGCAGCCATGCGCCTGGCGCCGTGGCGGCGGCACGGCCAACGGTGGCACAATCGGAAGGCAGCCCGGGGCCGGTGATCCGGCCGGGCGCGTGGCGTACGCAATGGAAGACCGGATCTATTCGTTTCTCGTGTGGGTGCTGATCGTCGTCGGGCTGCTGGGCGCCCTGATGCTGGTCGGCGAGATGATCGGCCTGCTGCCGATCGAGATGGGCGGTTCGGGCGCGTTTTCGGTGGCGGCTTCCGGCCTCACCATGCTGCTGGTGGCGCTGCAGTTCGCCCAGCGCGAGAACCGGGCGGACCGGGAGGAGAGGGACTGAGGATGGATCGCGACGGCCTGCTGACCACCGCCTATGCCAGCGTGGCGCACGCGCTGTCGCACATGTTCGTGCTGTTCTACGCGACCGTGGTGCTGGTGCTCGATGCCGAGTTCGCGCTCAGCTACGCCGAACTGATGAGCCTGTCGGTGCCCGGCGCCATCCTGTTCGGCGCCGGCGCGCTGCCGGCGGGCTGGCTCGCCGACCGCTGGTCGAGCGCCGGCATGATCGCGATCTTCTTCTTCGGCACCGGCGCGGCGGCGATCGCCACCGGCTTCGCCGGCACGCCGTTCTGGCTCGCCATGGGGCTCTCGGCGATCGGCCTGTTCGCCTCGATCTACCATCCCGTCGGCATTCCCTGGCTGATCAAGCACGCCCGCAACCGCGGCCGCGCGCTGGGCGTCAGCGGGGTGTTCGGCTCGCTCGGTACCGCCGCCGCGGCGCTGGTCGCCGGCTGGCTGGGCGAGGGGCTGGGCTGGCGCGCGGCCTTCATCGTGCCCGGCGCGATCACCATCGCCATCGGCTTCCTGTTCGTGGCGACGCTGCGCGCCGGCTGGATCGTCGAACGGGCGGAGGACGCGGTCGCGGCGCCGGCGCCGGAAGGCATGAACCGGCGCAACGCGCTGCTGGCGCTCGCCGTCGCGGTGATCTGCACCGGCCTGATCTACCAGGCGACCTCCTACGCCCTGCCGAAGATGTTCGAGGAGCGGCTGTTCGATGTCGCCGGCGGCTCGCTCGCCAACATCGGCCTGATGGTCACCGCCTGCTACGTCGTCAGCGGCCTGACCCAGCTCATCGGCGGCGAACTCGCCGACCGCTACGAGGAGAAGTGGGTCTATGCCGCGGCGCAGGTGCTGCAGGTGCCGATCTACGTGATCGGCTTCCAGATCTTCGGGCCGGCGCTGCTCGGCGTCGCCGTGCTGATGATCGGCCTGAACGTGATCGGCCAGCCGGCGGAGAATGCGCTGGTGGCCCGCTACACGCCGCCGCGCTGGCGTGGCCAGGTCTTCGGCGTGAAATTCGTGCTCACCCTGGGGGTCTCGGCCGCCGGCATCGCCGTCCTGCCGGTGATCCACGCCACCTTCGGCAGCTTCGATCCGCTCTGGCTGATGCTGGCGGCGACCGCCGCGGTGGGCTTCATCGCGGCCGCGATCCTGCCCTCGAACCGCCGCGCCGCCGCCCGCGCGAGCATCGCCGCGGCCGAGTAGTCCCTCTCCGCGAACCCCGCCACGCGCCGGATCCGGTGCGTGGGGCGAACGCTCAGGCGCGGGCCAGCGCCTGGTCGAGATCGGCTATGATGTCGTCGACCGTCTCCAGTCCGACCGAGATCCGCACCACGTCCGGCCCGGCGCCGGCGGCGACCTGCTGCTCCTCGCTGAGCTGGCGGTGGGTGGTCGAGGCGGGATGGATGATCAGGCTTCGGGTGTCGCCGATATTGGCGAGGTGGGAGAGGATCTCGACATTCTCCACCAGCGCCGTGCCGGCCGCGTAGCCGCCCTTGACCCCGAAGGTGAAGACCGAGCCGGCGCCGCCGGGCAGGTATTTGCGGGCGAGCGCGTGGAAGGGATTGTCGGGCAGGCCGGCATAGGAGACCCAGGCGACCTTGTCGTGGCCGGCGAGGAAGCGCGCCACCTTCAACCCGTTGGCGCAATGGCGCTCCATGCGCAGCGGCAGGGTCTCGATCCCGGTGGTGATCAGGAAGGCGTTGAACGGCGACAGGGACGGGCCGAGGTCGCGCAGGCCGACCGCGCGGCACTGCACCGCGAAGCCGAAATTGCCGAAGGTCTCGTAGAAGCGCAGGCCGTGATAGGACGGCGTCGGTTCGCTCAGCGCCGGATACTTGCCCGGGCTCGCCGCCCAGTCGAAGCGGCCGCCGTCGACGACGATGCCGCCCAGCGAATTGCCGTGGCCGCCGAGAAACTTGGTGGCGGAATGGATGACGATGTCGGCGCCCCACTCGAACGGCCGGCAGAGATAGGGCGTGGCCATGGTGTTGTCGACGATCAGCGGCACGCCGTGCTCGTGCGCGATCGCCGCGACCGCCTCCAGGTCGACGACCACGCCGCCGGGATTGGCCAGGCTCTCGACGAAGATCGCCTTGGTCTTGTCCGTCATCGCCGCGCGGAAGCTCTCGGGATCGGTGGCATCGGCGAAATGCACGGTCCAGCCGAACTTCCTGAAGGTGTGGCTGAACTGGGTGATCGAGCCGCCATAGAGCCGGTTGCCCGCGACCATCTCGTCGCCGGCCTCCATCAGCGCCTGCAGCGCCAGCATCTGCGCGGCATGGCCCGAGGCGCAGGCCACCGCGCCGGTGCCGCCCTCGAGGCTGGCGACCTTCTCCTCCAGCGCCGAGACGGTGGGATTGGTCAGGCGGGACTAGATGTTGCCGAAGGTCTGCAGGTTGAACAGCGAGGCGGCGTGGTCGACATCTTCGAAGACGTAGGACGTGGTCTGATAGATCGGCGTGATCCGCGCCCCGGTCTCGGGATCCGGCGCGCCGCCGGCATGGATCGCCAGGGTCTCGAAACCGTACTCGTCGCTCATGCTGGGCTCTCCGGAAGATGCTCGGGCGGGGGCGTGCCCCGATCATGTCGCAGCCCGGGCCGCGCCGCCACCCGGCGACGGCCCGCCGTATCCTGCCGTCGGCGTCCGGTCTCTCGGCGCCTGCGCTTCAGGAGGCCTGGAACAGGCTCTCGTAGCGCTCGCGCAGCACGTTCTTCTGCACCTTGC
>JBGTSP010000107.1:0-13017 GCA_041940205.1 Alphaproteobacteria bacterium | reverse complement strand
GAGTTCGATCCGACCAACGGCATCATCGGCGGCGCCAACCTGATCCGCGTCGCCGTGGCCCGCGATCCCTCCCAGGCCCTGCCGCTGCAGGGCACCTATACCGGGCCGTCGGACGCGTTCCTGGCGATGGACGTATCGGTCGCGGTGACCAGCGACCACGATTCGCCCGGCACCCGCGCGGTGGCCTGACGCGATGGCCGAAACCGCCGCCGATCCCCGCCTGGCGGGCCACATCATCTGGGATCCGAAGGATCCGTTCGAAAACCGGGCCGGGCCGTTCTGGGCGCCCGTGGACGAAGCCGGCGGGCCGCCGGTATTCGCCTTCGTCGCCGAGGACCGGCACTGCAATACCTACGGCATCGTGCATGGCGGCATGATGATGACGATGATCGACCTCGCCATGGTGGTGACGTCGCGCCACGGCACCGACGATCGCGGCGGCCTTACGGTCTCGATGACGTCGGATTTCATCGCGTCGGGACAGGTCGGCGATCTCATCCGGGCCCGCGCCGAACTGGTGCGACGGACCAACAGCCTGTGTTTCATGCGCGGCCAGGTCGAGCGCGAGGACGGCAGCCTGCTGCTCAACGCCACCGCCGTGATCAAGCGGATGCGCGCGAAGCGCGACTGAGCGCCGGGCGCGGCGCCGTGGGCCGGGGCGAAACCGGGCTCAGCGCACCGTCGCGTCGACCCGGCGGTTGCGCGGTTCGCTGATCTCGTCCTTGGTGGCGACCACCGGATTGCCCTCGCCGTGAGACACAACCTCGATCCGCGGCAGAGGCATGCCGGCCTCCTCGAAGGCCCGGTTGATGATCGCCTGCACGGCAACCGCGCGTTCTAGGCCGACCTTCAGGTTGTAGTCGGCATCGCCGACCCGGTCGGTGTGGCCGGAGATCGAGATGTCGGGCAGCGCCTGACGTTGCTTGATGACCTCCAGAATCTTCGGAATGCGGGCCTGGGATTCCGGCGTCAGGGTGGCCGAACCGAACTCGAAATAGAGCCGGAAGGTGACCGGCTTCTCCGGCATGCCGGCGAGCGCCTGGCCGAAATGCCGCTGCACGCGGTCATCGTCGACCGCGAAGGCGGTGCGCGAGCGTTCGATGCCCGGCTGCAGGCCCAGCGCCGTGTTCGGCTGGTCCAGCGTGCGGGTCTCGCCATCCAGCGTGATGTCGACCTGGCCCGTCTTGCCGTCCTCGTCCAGCAGCACGACGTAACTCTTCGGGTCGATGGCGCAGGCCCCCGTGAGCAGGGCCAGCGCGGCAACCAGGATTGCCTTTCTCATGGTGCGTCCTCCCCTCGTCCCGGCCTATTCGGCCTCGACCTTCACCAGGAACCGGGTACCCCGGATGCCCAGCGTGCCGGTCGGCGTCCGCACCCTGGCGCTGCCGGGTTTCAGTTTCGAAATCAGTCCCGAGGTAAAGGCCAGCGTGCCCTTCGAGATCCGCGTGACCATGGAAACGTTGTCGCGACCGGGATCGAAGACATACTCCTCGACCGCGATTTCGGTATCCGAGCCCAGGCTCAGGCGGGTGTTGTCACTGAACGTGACACCCAGCGCGCCGTCCCGGCCGGTGACCAGCGTGTCGTTTGCCCCGAACGTGTCGCCGACCTTGGCGACGGCATCCGACCCGCCGGAACGGATATAGGCCGCGCCTTCCACGGTTTTCACCGTGCCGGCGACATCGCCGGCGGCCCGGGCACCGCTCCAGAATGCACCGGCAAGCACCAGGGCGAGAACAATTCGTTGCAGCAGCAGCATCGCGCGTCTCCCATTTCGCGGACCGTCGCGGTCCGACGCGCATGCATGCGCAAATCCCGTACCGGACCGGACGGACGCCGCAGTGTAGCGCAATCGTTCATCCCGCAATGTTGCAGAAATGCCGATCTGGCCGCCATCGCCGGTCGGCGTCCCCGGCGAGCGCCGGGCGGTGTACGATCCGCCCATGAGCGCGGCTGATCCCGAAACCTGGCTCGTCAACACCGCCGCCGGCCTCTATTGCGTGCCCGGCGGCTTCCATATCGACCCGATGCGCGCCGTGGACCGGGCGGTGATCACGCACGGCCATGCCGACCACGCCCGCGCCGGCCACCGCCATGTCCTGGCCACGCCGGAAACGCTGGCGGTGATGCGGGTCCGCCTGGGCCCGCGCTGCGCGGAAACGCTGGAGCCGCTGGAAATCGGCGCGGAGCGCCGGGTCGGCGACGTCGCGCTGCGGCTGGCGCCGGCGGGCCATGTGCTGGGCAGCGCCCAGGTCGTGATGGAACATGGCGGCGCCCGGGCCGTGGTAACCGGCGACTACAAGCGGCGGCCCGATCCGACCTGCCGGCCCTTCCAGCCGGTGCCCTGCGACCTGTTCGTGACCGAGGCCACCTTCGCCCTGCCGGTCTACCGCCATCCCGAGGCCGGGCGGGAAGTCGCCCGCCTGCTTGCCGCCATGGCGCTGCAGCCGGAGCGCACGTTCGCGCTGGGCGCCTATTCGCTGGGCAAGGCGCAGCGCCTGCTGGCGCTGATCCGGGCGGCCGGCGAGACACGCCCGGCCTGGCTTCATCCGGCGCTCGCCCGCCTGTGCGAGGTCTATGCCGCGTTCGGCGTCGACCTCGGTGAATTGCGGCCGGTCGACGATCTCACCGAGGCCGACCTGCCCGGCGCCCTGGTGATGGCCCCTCCCGACAGCCTGCCGGCGGCCGCGCGCGGCCGTCCGGACGCCCCGCCGGTGCGGGTGCAGGCCTCGGGCTGGTTCGGCGTGCGCGCCCGCACCCGACAGCGCGAGGTCGATCTGCCGCTCGTCATCTCCGACCATGCGGACTGGAGCGAACTGACGGACACGATCCTCGAAGTCGGCGCGCCGCGGGTCTGGATCATGCACGGACCGCACGCGGCATTGGCGCACTGGGCCGGCGGGCACGGCATTGCGGCGCGCCCATTGCCGCCGGCCCGGCCGGTCGACGATGCCGCCTGACGCAACGGCGATGACACCGACGGCCATGGTCCCCGAGGACGGCTCCCTCGCGGCATTCGCCGGGCTGCTCGATGCCCTTGAATGGCGCAAGGCGACCGTCGACCGGATCGACCTGCTGGCCGGCTATTTCGCCCGGACACCCGACCCCGACCGCGCCGTGGCGCTTGCCCTGCTGGACGGCCGGCTGACCTGGCCACGGCTTTCGGCGGCGACGCTCCGACAGGCAATCGGTGACTGTCTCGATCCCGCCCTCTGGAAACTTGCGGCATCGCATGTCGGCGACGCGCTGGAGACCCTGGCGCTGATCTGGCCGGAAGCCCGACCCGGCGCGGCCGTCTCGTCGGTCGACGCGCCGCCCGGCCTTGCGGCCTTCGCCGAAGCCCATGCGGCGGCACGCGGAACCACCGATCCCTGTGCCGCATTGCCGCCCGCGCTGGACCGCCTGGATGCCCGCGGGCGCCGGGTCCTGCTCGACCTCGTCGCCGGCCGGCGCGGCGCCTTGCCCGACAGCCGGGAACTGCGCGCCGCCCTCGCCCGCCTCGGCGGCGCCGCGGCCGGGGCGCTCGACGAGGTCTGGCCCGAGCTGGCTCCGCCCTATGCCGGCCTGCGGGCCTGGCTGGACGGCAAGGGACCGCAACCGGCACCGGCGGCGCCGACGGGATACCGCAAGCCGATGCCGGCCCGGCCGCTCGCGAGCCTTCGCGACCTGCCGGCGGATTTCGCGCGCAGCCATGCGGTGGAATGGCGCCGCAGCGGCCACCGCGTTCTGCTGGTCGGCGACGGGAGGCAACTGGGCCTGTTCGACCGGGACGGCCTGCGGCTCGATGCCCGGGTTCCCGAACTGCTGGACGCCCGTCCGTGGCGCGGGGTCGCCGACGGTGTGCTGCAGGCGGAGGACGGCAGCGGCACGCCCCGCCCCGAAGCCCTCGCCCGCCGGTTGGGACGACAGCGCGCAGGCCGGACCGACCCGCGCGAGCGGCCGCTGCGCCTGTGGCTGCATGACCTGCTGGTCGATGACGACGAGGACCTGAGGACCCGGGCCTGGACAGACCGCCGCGAGCGCCTGGCGGCGCTATGGCCGGCCCTGATGGGCCTGCCGGTGGCGCCGTCCGAACCCCTGGATCTGCCGGATCACGCGGCACTGGAGGCGGTGCTGGCGGCGCTTCCCGAAGGCTGCGAGGGCCTGATCGTCAAACGCCGGGACGGGCCCTATACGGCCGATCCCGAGCGCTCGGACTGGCGGGTTCTGCGCCCGCCGCCGCAGCATCTGCGCTGTGTCCTGCTCTATGCCCGGCGGGACGATCCCTCCCATCCCGGCCTGTTCGCCGGATGCACCCTGGGCCTCGCCGACGGCGAGGGCCTGGTGCCGCTCGCCTTCGCCGACTGGTCGCTCGCGCGCGCAGAGGCGGAAGCGCTCGACCGCTGGGTGCGCGCGCACACGGTGAAACGGTACGGGCCGGTCCGCGAGGTCGCGCCGACGCTGAGGATCGACATCGAGTACGACCGGCAGGAGGCCTCCGGCCGGCACAAGTCGGGCTGGCGGCTGTTCGGGGTGCGGGCACTGCAGATCCATCTGGACAGCGCCGCGGAAGCGGGTCCGGCGGATGCGCTGGCCGTCCTGGCCGCGCGGGTCCGCGGGGCTTCCGGCAGGGCCGGATAAGACCTCCTTCAGCCCCCGCAGGCGCCGGTTTTCGCCCGTCAAGGCCCGAAATCGGCCATTCCCGGGATTGTTGCAAACGGGCAAAAAACGTATCCGCCGGTATTCGCCATCCGGATTTCTTTCCGATATAAGGCGGGCATGCCGCGCGATCTGATGGAATATGACCGGTTGGTGGCCAATGCCTTGCGGGCGGTGGTCCGCGATGCGTTGATCCGGGTCGCCAATGACGGACTGCCCGGCAATCACCATTTCTACATCACCTTCCGGACGCGCGATCCGGGCGTGCAGCTCGCCCGCCACCTGCTGGAGCGCTATCCCGAAGAGATGACCATCGTGCTGCAGCACCAGTTCTGGGATCTCAATGTCGGCGAGGACGAGTTCAGCGTTTCGCTGTCGTTCAACCGTTCGCCGGAACCGCTGCGCATCCCCTACCGCTCGATCACCGGTTTCATGGATCCCTCGGTCCAGTTCGGCCTGCAGTTCCAGCCCTACAGCGACGATATCGACGGCGTCGCCCGCAAGGTGCAGAACGGGCCGGTGGTCGACCTGACCGCGCAGCGGCGCGAGACGCCGGAAGATATCGACGCCGAGGCCGTGGGCGAGCCGGCGGAGCGGGACGATCCCGAGATCCAGGACGAGACGCCGATCGAGACGGAGCCGGTCCCTTCGGACGAGAACGTCATCACGCTCGATACCTTCCGCAAGAAGTAGCGGGGCGGCAATGGCGCTGCGGCCGTTCGCGGAGATCTACCGGCGGGCTTGCGAGCGCAAGGGCGGTGCCGAGGCCGTCGAGGCCGGACTGCCCTCGCCGAAACCGACCGAGGTCCTGGCCGCGCTGGAGGATTCCCGCTGGCTCGCCGGCATGACCCGCAGCATCTTCCAGGCCGGTTTTTCCTGGAAGGTGGTGGAGAGCAAGTGGCCGGGCTTCGAGGAGGCCTTCTGGGGGTTCGACCCCGGCCGCTGCGCCATGCTCTCCGACGAGGACCTGGACCGGCTGCTCGCGGATCGGGGAATCATCCGCAATGCCCGGAAGATCCTGGCGGTGCGCGACAACGCCATCTTCCTCGGCGACCTCGCCCGCGAGCACGGCAGCGCCGGCAAGGCGATCGCCGGTTGGCCCGACAGCGATTTCATCGGCCTGATCGCCCTCCTGAAGAAGCGGGCAAGCCGGCTGGGCGGCAACAGCGGACCGTATTTCCTGCGGCAGATGGGCCGGGACGGCTGGGTACACACGCAAAGCGTCACCGCGGCGCTGGTCCACGAGGGCGTGGTGACCAAGACCCCGACCTCGAAACGCGATCTCGCGGCGGTCCAGCAGGCCTTCGATGCCTGGAAGGCGGAAAGCGGCCGGCCGCTGATGCAGATTTCCCGGGTTCTGGCGCTCTCCGTCGACGGCTGAATTCTCAGCGGGCGCCGAACTCCTCCAGCACCACTTCGAGGCGGGCGGCGGCGGCCGAGAGGCCGGCCGGATCCAGCGGTTCGGCCAGCAGGGTGATCGCGTCGCTCTCGCCCTCCAGCCGCTCGACCGTCAACCGGGCGACCTGCCGGTCGTCGACCCAGAGCGTGCCGGTCAGCGCGTCCAGGCAGGCCTTCGCGATATTGTCGAGATCGATGGCCCCGCGCCGGCGGGGCGGTCCGTCGGCCGTGCGGGTGACCCAGATGCGCACGGCGAAATCACCATAGGCGGCGCGCAGGTCCCGCAGGTCCTGGCGCACCACCTGCAGCAGCCGTTTCTTCAGGACCGCGCGCTGGGTCGTGGCGCCGAGAAAACGCAGGCAGATCCGCTCGCCGGCGCGGGCGATGCGAATCTGGCCGTTGCCCTGGAAACCGGTCGCACGCATGGCTTCTTATGGCGCAGGCCGCACCGCGCGATCAATCCGGCGAACCGGCTGCCCGGGACGGCGTTGTTCACCGGCGGGAAAGCGCACTAGGCTGTCCGCGTTCGGGCCGTTTCCGCCATGGCCCGACCGGTTCCGGGAAAACGCGATTGCGGAAAGTCCGTTCGATGCTCACCACCCTCTTCGCCATCCTGCTCGCCCTGGTGCTGGGCGCGGTCCTTCTGGTCGTGCTGCTGGGGCCGGAGAACACGCTGGAAAAGCTGCTGGTTCCGGGCAATCCCTCGCCCGTGGACTTCGCCAGCCTGCGCAAGCACGGCAAGCCCAACCAGTATCTCGTCTGTCCGGCCGGGCACTGCGCCGACGCGCCGGACCGGGAAGCGCCGGAGTTCGACATGGATGCCGACGCGCTGGCCGAACGCTGGAAGACGCTGATGGCGACCAGGGACAATGTCAGCCTGCTGCGCGCGGACGAGACGGCCCGCCTGTTCGACTATGTGGCGCGGACGCCGCGCATCCGCTGGCCGGACATCGTCAGCGTGCAGTTTCTCGAACGCCCCGAAGGCCGGTCCAGCCTCGCGATCTACAGCCGAGCGGTGTACGGCTATCGGGACTTCGGCGCGAACCGGACCCGGATCGACGGCTGGCTGAGCCAGCTCGCCGCCGCGTCGAACTGAACCCGAAACCGCGATGACCGCGACCCGGCCGGCGCGGCCGCTGGCGCTGCTCGTCTTCGTCGGTCTCGTGCTGGCGTTCGGCACGATGTGGCCGGCGATGCAGGTCGCGGTGGAGGAGATGCCGGTGCTCGCCTTCCGCGCGGTCGCCGGCGTGATCGCCTCGACCTGCCTGTTCTCGGCCGCCCTGCTGGCGGGCAAGAGCCTGCGCATTCCCCGCGGACAGGCCGGTCCGCTGGTGGTGGCCGCCCTGTTCAACGTCACCGGCTGGCAGCTGTTCTCCGCCTGGGGGGTGAGCGAACTGCCGGCGGGCCGGGCATCGCTGATCGCCTACACCCTGCCGGTCTGGACCTTCCTGTTCTCGATCCCCCTGCTGGGCGAACGCTTCACCGCCTGGCGCTTTGCCGGCCTGGCGCTGGCGCTTGCCGGCGTCGCGGTGATGATGGGTGACGACGTGGTTCGGCTGGGCGATGCCCCGGTCGGCGTCGGCGCGATCCTGGCCGCCTCGGTCTGCTTCTCCTTCGGTACGGTCTGGCAGAAACGCGTCGTCTGGCGCATGCCGCATCTTTCGCTGACCGCCTGGCAGTCGTTCATCGGCGTGGTGCCGATCGTCCTGCTGGCCCTGCCGCAACTGCTCGAGCTGGAGATGCCCGGCAGCCGCGGCGTGATCGCCGTGGCCTACGGCACCCTGGTCGGCCAGGTTTTCGGCGTGGCGAGCTATCTCTGGCTGGTCAGCGCCCTGCCGGTGAAGACCCTGTCGCTGTCGGTCCTGCTGGTGCCGCTCGTCGGTCTGACATCGTCCGCCCTTCTGCTGGACGAGCCCGTCAGCCCTGTCCTGATCGTCGCGGCGGCCCTGATCTTCGCGGCGATCGGCACCTCGTTCCGCAGGTAGGCGGGCCGGCCGGTTTCGCCGGCCGCCTTCAGATCGGCCGCGTCTGCTCTTCCAGCCAGGCCCGCTCCGCCGCTTCGAGCTTCGGGCCGATCACCGCCAGAACCCGGGCGTGGTAGGCGTTCAACCAGTCGATTTCCTGCGCGTCGAGCAGGCCGGGATCGATCAGGTCCAGGTCGATCGGCGCGAAGGTCAGGGTCTCGAAGCCCAGCATCTCGCGCTCGTCGCCCTCCTCGGCGGCCTCGACCACCAGGACCAGGTTCTCGATGCGGATCCCGTAGGCCCCCTCCTTGTAGTAGCCCGGCTCGTTCGAGACGATCATGCCGGGCTCGAGCGCGACATCGCCGCTGGCGCCCTTGGAGATCCGCTGCGGGCCCTCGTGCACGCCGAGATAGGAACCGACGCCGTGGCCGGTGCCGTGGTCGACGTCGAGACCGGCCTGCCAGAGATGGTAGCGGGCCAGGGCGTCGAGCTGGGCGCCGCTGGTGCCGCGGGGAAAGCGCGCCCGGGCAAGGCCGATATGGCCCTTCAGCACCCGGGTGAAGCGTTCGCGCATCTCCGCCGTCGGCTCGCCGATGGCGACCGTGCGGGTGACGTCGGTGGTGCCGTCGAGATACTGGCCACCGGAATCGACCAGATAGAGCTCGCCGGGGCCGAGCTTCCGGTTGCTGTCGGGTGTCACCCGATAGTGCACGATGGCGCCGTTGGGGCCGGCGCCCGAGATCGTATCGAAGCTGAGGTCGCGGAAGTGGTTGCCTTCCGCGCGCAGGGCCGCCAGCCGCTCGCAGGCCGCCAGTTCGTCGATGCCGCCGGAGGCCGCCTCGCGATCGATCCAGTGCAGGAAGCGTCCCAGCGCGACCCCGTCGCGCCGGTGGGCGGCGCGGGTGCCGTCGATCTCGGCGGCGTTCTTGCGCGCCTTGGGCAACTGGCAGGGATCGGTGGCGCGAACGATGGTCGCGCCGGCCTCGGCCAGCAGGTCGGCCACAGCGGAGGGCGCGGTGGCCGGATCCACCTGCACCGTGGCGCCGCGCCGGCCGAGCCGGGCGAGCGTGTCGGCAAAGGTTTCCGGCGGCCGCACCTTCACTGTCGCGCCGAGATGCGCGGGCAGATCCGGCGCCAGCCTGTCCTCGGCCACGAACCAGTCGCATCCGCCGTCGGCGTGCAGCACGGCATAGGACAGCACCAGAGGCACGCGCGGCACGTCGCCGCCACGCACGTTCAGCAGCCAGACGACGGAATCGGTTGCCGTCAGCACCACGGCATCGCGTTTCTCGCGGACCAGCGCCTCCGCGAGGGCCGCGCGCTTCTCGGCCGACGTCTGTCCGGCAAATTCGAGGTCGTGCGCGTGCACGGGCGCCGTCGGGCGCGGCGGCTGGTCGGCCCAGACCGCATCGACCGGATTGTCGGCGACGGCCACCAGCTCGCCGCCCGCCGCCTCCACCGCGCGCCGCAGCCGGGCGATCCCGTTCTCGGTGAACAGCCAGGGATCGAAGCCGATGCGGCCACCTTCGTCGATATTGTCGCGCAGCCAGGCATCGGGCGGCTGCTGGATGATGTGGTGCAGGCTGTAATCCCCGGCGTTCAGTTCATCGCGGGCCTGCAGGGTGTAGCGGCCATCGGTGAAGAACGCCGCCCGGTCTGCCAGGACCACCGCGAAGCCGGCCGATCCGGTGAACCCGGTCAGCCAGGCCAGGCGCTTGGCATAGGCCGGCACATACTCGTTCTGGAACTCGTCGGCCATCGGTACGAGAAACCCCGACAGATCGAGGGTCCGGCAATGATTCCGCAGCGCAACAAGACGCGCGGAATGATCGGATTTTTCGGAGATTTCACCCATTTACCACTCCTGTCGGCATACATGACAAGGCTGCAATGCTGCACTGCGAAATGAGCACGTGAACACATCCCGCCAAGGCCTATCTAGGGGTCATCGACAGCCCATCACCCGCCACGGCGCAGCCGGCGGATGACCCGATTGGAGTACCACGATGCAAGACCATTTCGAACTCGTTCGCGCCATGGACTGGGAACGCCGCTACGGCATCCGGGTCGGCGGCCTGTACAGCGACCTCGACCTGCGCAATGCCCGCGAGTACCGCAACAACTATGTCAGCGACCTGCTGAGCCGGGCCGGCAAGGCGATCGGCCGTCGCTTCAAGGGCTGACGCTCGAGCAACAGGGTGGGCCACGCGCCCATCGGCAGGCGACCGCGGCGTACATACCCGCGCGCCGCGTACGCCGCCAGCACGGCACGCTCCTGCCCGCGGAGCAGGCCGGACAGGATCAGCAGGCCGCCCGCCGGCTGACGCGACGCGATCGCGCCGGCGAGCGACCTGAGCGGGCCCGCCAGGATGTTGGCGATCACGAGATCGAACGGCGCGCCCGCGAAGGCCGGACCGGCCAGGCCGTCCGCCACGCGCAGCCGGATCCGCTTCGCCAGGCGGTTCGCCGCGAGATGGCCGCGCGCCCTCTCGACCGCCACCGGGTCGATGTCGCTCGCGAGCACCGTCGCCGGCCAGAGCCGCGCCGCCGCCATCGCCAGCACCGCGCTGCCGCAGCCCAGATCGAGCACGCGCTCGGGCCGGCGGTTGCGAGCCAGCGCATCGAGCACGAGGAGACAGCCGCGCGTGGTCTCGTGGTGCCCGGTGCCGAAGGCGGCGCCGGCCTCGACCTGCAGCGCGATCGTCGCGCCGCTTCCCGCACGGGCCCCGCGATCATGGGCGCCATGCACCAGGAAACGCCCGGCCCGCACCGGCGGCAGCGCCTTCTGCGATTCCACCACCCAGTCCCGTTCCGGCAGGGGCGCGAGCCGCCAGTCGAGCAGCGGCAGGTCATGCGCCAGCGCCAGCGCGTTCAGACGCGCCAGCGCGGCCAGCCCCTCTTCCTCGTCCGAATAGAGCGCCTCGACGTCGCGCTCCGCACCGTCGGCCCCGGCTTCGAACGTGGTCAGCGCGGCGCTGTCGGCGAGCGCGTTTTCCAGTTCCGGCACATCGGCCGGCCGCCCGCGTACGAACAGACGCCACATGGCTTCAGCGACGTCCGCCGGCGCGCACCCGCGCGGCGATCCGGATGAACAGCCGGTCCGCGACCTCCCGGTCGCCGATCCGGCCGCTGCGCTCGATGCGAAGCCGCGAGGCGAGCGGCAACCCGGTTTCGGCATCGCGTACCAGATGGCCGACAACGCCGTAGCGCACCCGCCCCTCCGTGGCGACCAGATCGACCCCGCCGTCATAGACGATCAGATAGGCCGGCCGGCCCTCGTGTTCCGTGCGTCCGGCAAGCCGGCCCGCGACCGTGTCCCGTTCGCGCCTGGCGGTACTCTGCGCCAGCACGGCGGCCAGCGCCGCCGGCGGGCCGAGCCGGCTCTCCGGGTCCAGCGGCGTGGAGGAAACCGGTCCGGCAAGGTAGCTGAGGCTCTGGCGCAGGCTTTCATACTCCCGGCTGCCGGGCGCCGGCGCCGTCCCGCCGGCGCGCGTCAGCGCCGGGAAATCGAGCGACAGGCCGCGCACGCGTCCCCGGGCGGTGGTGGTCATCAGGCCGCTGGCAAGCGGCGGTCGTACCGCGGTCAGCCGGCGCCCGCGATCCTGGAAGTTGACGATGTCGATGTTCCACAACAGGTCGTCGCCGACCAGCGCCGTCGCACCCAGCGCGCGCCACAGAAACGGCGTGGTGTCGCCGGCGACGTGCAGGAGCAGATCGAAATCCGGCACCGCCGCGACCGGCAGGGCGACCGGGCCGTCGAGCGGCCTCAGCGGGCCGGCATAGCCGCCCCCGGGACCGTCCACCTGCGGCGGGCTGTCGTCGTCGAAGCGGATTTGCGGCAGGAAGTCGCTGAGCGCCAGGCTGGCCGCGCCGGTCCGTGGCAGGTCGGGCAGGGAGACGCCGTCGAAGGGATTGAGCGTCGCGATGCGCCGGGAGATCGCCCCCTCGCCGCAGCCCGAAAGCACCATCGCGGCGATGCACAACATTGCCGCGGGGCCGGCACGGTTGCGCCGCCTCACGGCCGTTCCACGAAACTGTCGACCACCTTCTTGCGGCCCGCCTTCTCGAAGGCGATGTCGAGCTTGTTGCCCTCGATGTTCTCGATCCGGCCGTAGCCGAATTTCAGGTGAAAGATCCGTTCGCCGATGGCGAAACGGCTGCCGGAAGGATCGTTGGTGATCACGCTCTCGGCCTGGCCGTCGATATAGTCCGGCGCCGGCGCGGCCTCGGTGACCCGCCGCATGCGCGGTTTCTCGCTGCGGTGATAGCCGTCGAAGGCGAAGGCCCCCGGGGCCTGGTGCCAGCCCCCGGTATGCAGGCCGAGTTCGGCCTCGCGCGCGACATGCGCCTCGGGCAGTTCATCGAGGAAGCGCGAGGGCAGCGCCGTGACCCAGCGGTCGTAGAGCCGGCGGTTGGCCGCATGGCTGACATAGGCCCGCCGGCGGGCCCGGGTAAGGCCGACATAGGCGAGCCGGCGTTCCTCCTCGAGCGCGGCGTTGCCGCCCTCGTCCAGCGCCCGCTGGTGCGGGAACGGCCCCTCCTCCCAGCCGGGCAGGAAGACGTGGTCGAATTCCAGCCCCTTGGCGCTGTGCAGGGTGAGCAGGTTGACCGAGTCCTCCTGGCTGTCCTGGTCGGTGTCCATGACCAGGCTGACATGTTCGAGAAAACCCTCGAGATTCTCGAACGGCTCCATGGCCAGCACCAGCTCCTTCAGGTTTTCCAGCCGGCCGGCGGCCTGGGGCGACTTGTCGTTCTGCCACATCTCCGTGTAGCCGCTCTCGTCGAGCACGGTCTCCACCAGTTCGATATGCGGCACCACCGCCCTGAGGTCGCGCCAGCGCCGGAAGGCCTCCATCAGCCGGGCCAGCGAACCGCGCGCGCGGGGTTTGAGCTCGTCGGTCTCGACGAGCAGTTCGGCGGCGCGGGCCAGCGGCACGCCCTGCGCCCGGGCCGTCTGGTGCAGCACCTGCAGGCTGGCCGCACCGAGACCGCGCTTGGGCGTGTTGACGATACGCTC
>JBGTSP010000106.1:0-13042 GCA_041940205.1 Alphaproteobacteria bacterium | reverse complement strand
TTCAGGTTGGTGTCGACGACCGCGTTCCAGCCCTTGTCGGAAAAGTCGATCGCGGCCTGCGGAAACTGCCCGCCGGCATTGTTGACCAGGGCATCGAGGCCGCCGAGATCCTCCGCCGCGTCCGCCAGGAAAGCGCGGACGGCGTCGGGATCGCGGATCGTCATCGCCTGCGCGAAGACCCGGCCGCCGAGCGCCCGCAGGGCGTCGGCCGTCGCTTCCAGGCGTTCGGCATTGCGCCCGCACAGCGCCACCCGGGCGCCCAGCCGCACGGCGGTATAGGCGATCGCCTTGCCGATGCCGCGGCCGGCGCCGGAAATCACCAGGCCGCGGCCGGCCAGCAGGTCGGGCGCGTAGGGCAGCGGCCGCTCGGCGAGTTCGCGTTCGCTCAGGTAGGGCAGGTCCTCGGACATCCGGCGGGGTCTCCTTGAAGCGTGTCGGGCAGGCGTCCGCGGACGGTAGGAGCGGGATTCCGGGGCGTCAAACCGGATGCCGCCGCACGTCGCGCCGCGGTCCGGACGGCGGGAAATGCGGCCATCCTGGCCGGGACCGGATGCCGCCGGCGGCCTATCCTGCGCCCCTGCCCCGTTCGCGCCAGGAGGCCCCGACATGCCCGCCGCCCAGACCCGCCGTTTCGGTTTCCTGATGTATCCCGGCTTCGAGGAGCTCGACCTGATCGGCCCCTGGGAAATGGCGACGATGTGGCGGGACGCCGCCGCCGGCCCGGCCTGCCTGAGCGTCGCCGCGGAAGCCGGGCCGCTGACCTGCGCCAAGGGATTGCAGGTCGTCGCCGACCACGGCTTCGCCGACTGCCCGCCGCTCGACTACCTGCTGGTGCCCGGCGGCATGGCGGCGTTCGAGCAGGCGAAGAACCCGGTGCTCGTCGACTGGCTCGCCGGCCAGGGCGCGGCCTGCGAGCATGTTCTCTCGGTCTGCACCGGATCCTTCCTTCTCCAGGCCGCGGGCCTGCTGGAGGGCCGGCAGGCCAGCACCCACTGGCGGGCGAAGGCGGCGCTGGGTGCGCTGCCCGGCGTGCGCGTCTCCGACGCACGCTGGACCCGCGACGGCGCCGTCTGGTCCTCGGCCGGGGTGTCCGCGGGCATCGACCTGACGCTCGCCTTCATCGCCGCGATCGACGGCGACAAGGCGGCCGAGGCGGTGCAGCTCTATTGCGAATACTATCCCGACGGCCGGGTCTACGGCGCGATGCCCTACGATGGGGAATCGCCACAAGCCCCGCCGGCCTCCTGATCGCCGGCGCCACCGCGGAGGGAGACGGATGCCGAGCTGGTCGCGCGAGGATCTGAGGGGACGCATCCAGACGGTGACCGGCCTGATCGCGCCGGAAGACCTGGGGCCCACGCTGATGCACGAGCACCTGCTGTGGGACATCCGCCGGCCGGACATGCGCGACGATCCCGACCAGGGGCCGGAGATCGATCTCTGCAACTGCTGGCGGATCAACTACGGCACGCTGCGGGCGCCGAACAACTACCTGCTGTTCGACCGCGAGATCGCCTGCGAGGAGGTCCGGCTGATGCATGAAGCCGGCGGCCGGGCAATCGTCGAACTGACGACCGGCGGGCTCTCGCCCGACCCCGACGGCCTGCGCGCGGTGGCCGAGGCGACCGGAACGCGGATCGTCATGGGCTGCGGCCACTATGTCGATGCCTACCAGGATCCGGCCAACCGCGAACGCAGCGTCGAGGATTTCGCCGGCGAGATGGTGGCGCAGATCTGCGAGGGCGCCTGGGGCACCGACGTGCGCGCCGGCATCATCGGCGAGATCGGTTGCCAGGCGCCCTGGACCGACCTGGAAAAGCGGGTGATGCGCGGCGCGCTGCTGGCCCAGCAGGAAACCGGGGCGGCGCTCAACGTGCATCCCGGCCGCGACCCCGACCAGCCGCAGGAAATCGCCGACTTCGTCCGGGCCCGGGGCGGGGATACCGGACGCCTGATCCTGAGCCATATCGACCGTACCGTGTTCGACGACGAGCGCCTGTTCCGGCTCGCCGATTCGGGCGCGGTGATCGAACTGGACCTGTTCGGCCAGGAACAGTCGCACTACGCGCTGAACCTGAAGATCGACCTGCCCAACGATGGCGAGCGGCTGCGCTGGATGCGCCGGCTGATCGAGCGCGGCCATCTCGCGCAGATCGTGATCTCGCACGACATCTGCTACCGCACCCGCCTGCGCCGTTTCGGCGGCCACGGCTACGGCCATATCTTCGAGAACGTGGTGCCGCTGATGCGCCGGCGCGGCTTCAGCGAGGACGAGATCGACACCATCCTTGTCGGCACGCCGCGCCGCCTGTTGCAGTTCGTCTGACGTCCAGCGTCCCGCACGCCAGCGTCCCGGACTTCGCAGACCGGCGCGGGCGGGGGGTCCCGGAGGTCAGTCGCCGGCGGCGCCCCAGGCCTGCGCGCCCGCGGCCGGACGGCCGCGGTCGCGGGTCGCGAGATAGAGCCGCGCGACCATCCGGCTCGCGGTCTTTTCAAAGCAGCACGGCAGCACCGCGTGCACCAGCGCGGCCAGTCCGGCGCCCAGCAGGGTCAGGGCGAAGCCGGCGGCGAACCACAGATGTTCGCCATAACTCTCGTTCACCGAACGGGGGTGGGACAGGAACAGGCGTTCGAACATAGCGGGCCTCCTTGGGAATGCGAATGCATTCTGCCGCCAAGTCCGCGAGATATTTTCCCTAATGTCAGAGAATTTGGCGTGAATTCGGGATAAAATCCCGGATCTGATCGAAATGAGGGGATGAAATGGACCAGCTTGATCGCCGACTGCTTGCGGCCCTGCAGCGCGACGCGGGAGCGTCGATCGAGGCCCTGGGCGAGGCCGTCGGCCTCTCGCGCAACGCCTGCTGGCGGCGCATCAGGCGGCTCGAGCAGGACGGCGTGATCGTCCGCAGGGTCGCCCTTCTCGATCCGGCCCGGGTCAATCTGGCGCTCACGGTGTTCATCGCCATCCGCACCGACGCGCACGATCCGGACTGGCTGGAGCGTTTCGCCAGGGCGGTGGCGGAACTGCCGGAGATCCAGGGCGTCTACCGGACTTCGGGTGAACTCGACTACCTGATCCGGGCCCGGGTGCCCGACGTTGCCGCCTACGACGCGCTCTACCAGCGCCTGATCCGCAAGGTCCGGCTGTCCGACGTCTCGGCGAGCTTCGTGATGGAGGAGATCAAGGAAACGACGGAGCTTTGTCTCGACTACGTCCGGACGGGATGAAACCGCCGGCTCACGCGGAGGCCTGATCCATCGCCCCCGGGGCGGGCAGGCCCGCCGAGACGACCCGCGACGCCGGCAGCCGCAGGAAGACCCGGGTGCCGCGACCCGGCAGGCTGTCGATGCGCAGGCTGCCGTCGTGCAACCGCATGATCTGTTCGGCGATCGGCAGGCCGAGGCCGATCCCGTCGACCGGGCTCCTGAGGGCCTCGTCGGTCCGGCCGAAGGGGCGCAGGGCCTCGACGATATCCTTGGCGGTCATGCCCGGCCCGTCGTCGGTGATGGTGAACCGGACGGCGCCGTCGTCCTCCCGGACCGCTTCCAGGCGCACGGGCGATGCGCCGCCATATTTCGCGGCGTTGGTCAGCACGTTGATCAGCACCTGGCAAAGGCGCCGCCGGTCGACGTGAATCCGCACCCCTTCGGTGCCGGGCATGCGCCGCAGGCTTGCCCCCTGCCGCTCGAACACAGCGCCGCTCATCCGCACCGCGTCCGCCATCAGTTCGCCCAGCCCCACCTCTTCTTCCTGCAGCTCGAACGCCGCCGCCTCGATCCGCGAGAGGTCCAGCAGGTCGTCGATCAGGGAAAGCAGGTGATGCGCGGAGCGGGCGATGTCGCTGCCGTATTCCCGGGCTTTCTCCCGGTCGAGGCCGGCAATGACGTCGTGCGACAGGATCTCCGAGAAGCCGATGATCGCGGTCAGCGGCGTGCGCAGCTCGTGGCTCATGCTGGCCATGAATTTCGATTTCGCCTCGTTCGCGCCCTCGGCCTGGATCTTGGCTTCCAGCAGCGCCTCGCGGGCCTCGCGGTGCAGTTCCACCTCGGTGCGCAGATGGCCGCGGGCCTGGGCAAGCTGGCGGATGATCTGGGTGAAGATCAGCGAGAACGGCAGGGTCACGACGGGGGTGATGAGGGCTGTCGCCAGCAGCATCGACCCGGTGTGTATGGGAAGATCGACAAACGCCGACAGCAGGGGCGCCACCACGAGCACCAGCGCCAGCGCCAGCGCGGTCGCACTGGCGAGTACCAGAACGGTCGCCAGCGCAACGCTGCGCTTGCGCAGGATTGCAAAGAAACTGTCGGCGAAACGGAGCATCGCACCTGCCATCAGGTTCGGTTTCGATCCGCAAGATCGGAGAAAATACTTGCGGCAAGCTTACTGTGCCAGAAGCCGGAGGACCGGCTTCCCGGCGCTTCGGCACCCGGCCCGATGGCGTGGCGTCGGCTCGGGCGGTCCTACGACCAGGCCATGTCCCGCCACGCATGGTCCTCGCCGCGCACCGCCATCTCGGCATCGTAGCTGAACAGCCAGCGTTGTTGCTGGGGAAAGCCGCCGCGGGCCTGGTGGCGCGCGAAGCGCTCGTTGCGCCGGGCGACGGCCTCGGGATCGGCCATGTGGAACAGGGTTTCGGCGCTGCGCGACTGGGCCTGCACGCGGTTGGCGCGGGCCAGGCGCAGGTCCTGGTAGCGCTGCAGCGCGGCCGGCGCCGCGGCCGGCGTTTCCGCCTCCTGCAGGCAACGGGCCAGCACCCAGGCATCCTCGATGCTCTGCCCCGCCCCCTGGGCGTGAAACGGCATCATCGCGTGCGCGGCGTCGCCCATCAGCGCCATGCGACCCGCGACCCAGCGTTCCAGCGGCTCGCGATCGAACAGGCTGGTCATGAACAGGCTGTCGGTGGCGGCGATCAGCTCGCGGACCACCGGCTGCCAGCCGGCATATTCCGCCAGCGCCGCCTCGTTCGAGCCCCGGGCCGACCAGCTTTCGCGGGCATTCTCGTTGAACGGCCCGATGCCGACCCAGTTGAAGCGCTCCCCGCCGGAGACGTAGTACATCACCACGCTGCGGTCGGGTCCCATCCAGGCCATGGAATTCCGTTCAAGGCCGAGCGAACGCGCCAGCGCGACCGGCACCAGGCCGCGCCAGGCGACGCAGCCCGACGTGCGCGGCCGTTCGTCGGGAAACAGCGTGGCGCGGACCAGGGAATGGATGCCGTCGGCCCCGATCAGCACCTCGCCCTCGACCGTCTCGCCGCCGGCGAGGCGGACGCGAACGCCGTCGGCATCCTGCGCCACGGCCTCGACGCTGGCCGCGAGACGCACCCGGTCAGAACCCAGCCGCCGGGTCAGCGCGGCCAGAAGGTCGGCCCGATGGGCATGGAAATAGGGCGCGCCGAAGGTCTCCTCGACCAGCGGCATCAGCGGGGTCTCCAGTAATATTTCGCCGCTCAGACCGTCGCGAAAGACGTGCGCCCGGGGAGCGACGCCGAACTCCCGGAGCTCGTCGCCGAGCCCCAGATAGTCCAGGACCCGGACGGCGTTCGGGCTGAGCTGCAGGCCGGCGCCGACCTCGCCCAGTGCCGGCGCCTGTTCCAGCACCAGGTGCTCCAGTCCCAGCCTGTCGAGCGCCAGCGACAGGCAGGCCCCGCCGATGCCGCAACCGATGACGATGATCCGCATGCGCCCCTCCCGAAGCATGAAGCCCGTGCGAGCCTAGAAAGGAAACCGGCGCGCCGGAAGCGTTCTCGTCCGGGGCGCCGGCCGTTCAGGCCGCGTGGCGGTCGCGCCAGCGGTAGTACCGGACCGCCGCCGACAGGAACCAGGGCGAACCGCTGTAGAGCGGCCGGCTCTGGAAGGCGAGACCGTCCAGGCCGGTCGCGCCGTCGGCGTGTCCCAGCACCTGCCTGCCGATGCGGTTGCCGAGCCAGCTCGCCATCGACACGCCCGAGCCGCAATAGCCCATGGCGTAGTGCACGCCCTCGTGGCGGCCGACATGGGCCAGGCTATCGAAGGTGTAGGCGACGAAGCCCATCCAGGAATGGCTGATGCGCACGTCGGCGAGTTCGGGAAACAGGGCGATCATGTCGCGCCGCAGCAGCGGGCCGCTGCGGTCGGGATCGCTCTCGCCGCCGGTCACCCGGCCGCCGAACAGGATGCGCGTGCGGTCGGGCGACGCGCGGTAGTAGTAGACCACCCGCCTGGTATCGGAGACCACGCGGTTGCGCGGCATCAGCCGGTCCATCAGTCCGGCGGGCAGCGGCTCGGTGGCGATGATGTAGCTGCCGATCGGGATCACCCGCCGGCGCAGCCATGGGGTCAGCGCCCCGGTATAGCCGTTGGTGGCGACGATGACGTCGCGCGCCCGTATCCGGCCCCGCGCGGTCGCCAGCTCGAACCCTCCGCCGTCCCGGTTCAGGGCCGTCACCGGGCAATGCGCGGCGATGCGGGCGCCGGCCGCGCGCACGCGCTCCAGCAGGCCGAGGTGATAGCGGCCGGGATCGAGCGCGGCGTGGGCCTCGTAGACCGCGCCGCCGTGATAGGCATCGGTGCCCAGCTCGTCGCGCTGTTCGGCCCGGCTGACCATGTGGGCGGGCACCGGCAGCTCCGCCGGCTGCGCTTCCAGCGCGCGGGCCAGCACCTCGTACTGCCCGGGCGAATGGGCGGCGTGGAAGCGGCCGGTGACCGCGTAGTCGCAGTCGATCGCCTCGGACCGCACGAACCCGCCGATCCACTCGAGCGCGTTGTGTCCCTCGCGCAGGATGCGAAGCGCCCGCTCGCGGCCGTGGCGCCGGGACAGCTGCGCGAAATCGGGCTTGATCGAGGTGCTGACCTGGCCGCCGTTGCGCGAACTGCAGCCCCAGCCCGCCGCCTCGGCGTCGAACACCAGCGTGTCGCGGCCGCCGCGGGCGCATTCGAGGGCCGCGTTCAGGCCGGTATAGCCCGAACCGATCACCGCGACATCGACCTGTTCGGGAAGCGCCGTCTCCGGCAGGTCGGGCCGCGGCGCGCCGTCCCACCAGTAGGGCGTGCGCCTGTAGTCGGGCGTGAAGATGTCCTCGGCCATGTCGTTCCCTCCTCCGGGATGTCCCGGTCCCGCCGCCGGCGTTCGCTTCAGTCCCGTTCGCTCGCCTGATACGTGGCGCCTTCCAGCCAGGCCGGATTGATCTCGACGCCCCAGCCCGGACCGTCGGGCACCGCGACGCGGCCGTCGCGTACCTCCAGGGCGGGCGAGAACAGGCCGTCCTGCCAGGGATAATAGTCCGCTCCCTCGATCGAGAACTCGACATAGGGTCCGGCGGCCGGAATCGCTGCCATCATGTGCAGGGTGAAGACCGTCACGAGCGACAGGTTGGCCGAGTGCGGCGTGCAGGGCAGGCCCGCCGCCCGCGCCATCGCCGCGACCCGCAGCGTCCGGCTGAGACCGCCGAGATAGCAGATGTCGGGTTGCAGCACGTCGACCGCCCGCATCGCCACCATGCGCCGCCAGGTGGCGAGGTCGCAGTCCTGCTCGCCGCCGGTGACGTCGATCGCCAGGGCGTCGGTGACCTGTTTCGTCCAGTCCAGCTCCCAGTAGGGACAGGGCTCCTCGAAATGGCAATAGCCGTGGGCCTCCAGCAGCCGACCGACCTCGATCGCCCTCTCCGGGGTGAAACCGCTGTTGCCGTCGGCCAGCAGCGCAACGTCCTCACCCAGTGCCCGGCGCACCATCGGCACGATCGCCTCGGTGCGGCCGGGCCATTCGTCGACATCATGGCCGCATTCCCGGCCGACGCGGATCTTGAAGGCATCGAAGCCGAAACGCTGGCGCAGGTCGGCGAGCCGGGCCGCCTCGTCGTCGGGCGCGATGTCCCGGCGCATCGAGGACGCGTAGACCCTGAGCGGCCGGGGCGTACCGCCCAGCAGGGCGCAGACGCTCATCTCCGCGCGCCTGCCGCGCAGGTCCCACAAAGCGGTATCCACCCCGCCGATCGCCCGGCGCAGGTAGGAGCCGGGAAACTTGTGCTCGACCTCGACCACCCGGTCGACCAGGCCGTCGATGTCGTCCGCCGGCCAGCCCAGCGCCACCGGCGCGACCTGGCGGTGCAGCACGAGGGCGGTGATGTCGGCATTGTAGGGCGAGACCTGGCCCCAGCCCTGCCGGCCGTCTTCCGCGGTGACGCGCACGAAGCCGACCTCGGGCCGGCTGAAGGTCTCGATCCGGGTGATCAGCATGCGGGGCCTCGGCAATGCAGCGCTGCGGGACGGCGACGCGTGGCGACGGTCGGGATGCGAGTCGCGCCCGGCATCTTCTCGCGCTCTGCCGTTCGGCGAAACGGCCGACCTGCGCCTATGCTGTCGGCCGTTCTGCCTTTCGGTCCGGAGTCCGCCATGACCGCCCCCCTCGCCGCCTCGCCCGCTCCCGGCCGCATCGTCGACCATGCCGGCCGTCCCCGTCCGTCAGGCGCCTGGCCCGAGGAACTGGAAACCGTGCTCTCGCGGGCGGATCTGGCCGAGGCGGCGGCCGAGATCGCCGGCTGGCCCGGTTACGCGCCGACGCCGCTGCGTGACCTGGCGCCACTGGCCGCGGCGCTCGGGCTTGGTCGGGTGCTGTTCAAGGACGAGGGTCCGCGCTTCGGGCTCGACAGCTTCAAGGCCCTCGGCGGGGCCTACGCGGTGCTGTGCAGCGTGCGCGACGCGCTGGCGGCGGCGGGCGAGCCCGCCACGCTGGCGGAGATCCGGTCGGGTGCGCGGAGGCGCGAGGCGGCCGGGCTGACCGTCGTGACGGCGACGGACGGCAATCACGGCCGGGCGGTCGCCTGGGGATGTCGGCTGGCGGGCTGTGCCTGCCGGATCTACGTGCATGCCGAGGTCAGTCCGGGCCGGCAGGCCGCGATGGCGGCGCTCGGGGCCACGGTGATCCGGGTGGACGGCGACTACGACGCCTCGCTGGCCCGCTGTTTCGCGGAGGCCGCCGACAATGGCTGGATCGTGGTTTCCGATACCTCGAACGCGGACTACCGCGAGATCCCCCGCCGGGTCATGGCCGGCTACGGCCTGATCGCGCGCGAGGCGCTGGGGGCGCTCGATGGCGCGCTCCCCACGCACGTTTTCGTGCAGGCGGGCGTCGGGGGGCTCGCCGGCGCGCTCTGCGCGGGTCTCTGGCAGGCCCTGGGAGACGCCCTGCCCCGGATCGTCGTGGTCGAGCCGGCGCGCGCGGCCTGCGTTACCGAGAGTTTTCGCCAGGACCGCCCGGCCGCCGTCGAGATCACGGAAGAGACCATCATGGCGGGCCTGTCCTGCGGCGAGATCTCGCTGCTCGCCTGGGAGATCCTCTCGCGCGGGGCGAGCGACGCGATCGCGATCGACGAAGCGGGCATCGTCCCGGCGATGCGCCTGCTCGCTTCCGGCGCGGCATCCGCGGATGGCGCCGGGATCGTCGCGGGCGAGACCTCGGTCTCCGGCCTGGCGGCCCTGCGGCTCGCCGCCGGCGATCCGCACTGGCGGGCGCAGCTTGGTCTCGATGGGGAAAGCCGGATCCTGCTGATCGGCACCGAGGGGGCAAGCGATCCGGAGATCTATCGCCGGCTGGTGCCGGACGCCGCCGCCTGAGTCACCGTCGCCGGGAGACGCTTCAGGCCAGCGACTGACCGTCGTCCACCGCCAGCACGGCGCCGGTGGTGAAACGGGAATCCTCGCTCGCCAGCATCAGCAGCGGGCCGTCCAGCACGTCCGGCGTGCCGACTCGGCGGTTCGGCCAGCGGCTCATCAGCTTCTTGCCGCCCTCGGTCTGCCAGTGCGCGGCGTTCATTTCCGTTTCGATGTACCCCGGACAGATCGCGTTCACCTGGATGTCGTACCGGGCCCATTCCAGCGCCAGCGCCTTGGTCATCTGCACCAGGGCGGCCTTCGACATGGCATAGAGCGAAAGCTGGCTGATCACCCGCAGCGCCAGCAACGAGCCGACATTGATGATCTTGCCGCCCTCGCCATGGGCGATCATCCGCTGGCCGACCGCCTGGGCGCAGATCCACGGACCCTTGAGGTTGGTCTCCAGCACGAAGTCATAATCCTCGTCGAGCACGTCTTCGGCCCGCTTGGCCACGGTGACGCCGGCATTGTTGACGAGGATGCCGATCGGCCCGAGCTCGGTTTCGGCCGCCGCCACGCCGGCGCGGATCGAGGCGGGATCGCGCACGTCCATCACGATCGGCACCGCGCGGCCGTCGAAACGCTCGATCTCGCCCACCGTCTCCTCCAGCCGGTCGGCGCTGCGCGCGCACAGCGCCACGCGGGCGCCCGCCCGCGCCAGCGTCAGGGCAAAGTGCCGGCCCAGCCCCGTGGAGGCGCCGGTGACGATCGCGGTCCGACCGTCCAGTCTCTTCGGTAGGCTCATGGCGATACTCCGCCCGCTGGCGCCGGGAATGCGCCCGGCGGTTCGATTGTCCTCGTTCCGGCCCGGGTCTACACTCCGGGCCATGATCGACATAGATATCGTTTCCGACCCGGTCTGCCCATGGTGCTTCATCGGCAAGCGCCGGCTCGAGCGGGCGCTGGCCGACCGTGGCGAAGAGTTCGCGGTGCACTGGCGGCCGTTCCAGCTCAATCCCGAGATGCCGGCTTCCGGCATGCCGCGCGAGAGCTACCTGGCGCTGAAGTTCGGCGGGCCGGACCGGGCGCGGAAGATCTACGATTCCGTCTCCCGCGCCGGCGAGAGCGAAGAGATCGCCTTCAACTTCGACGCCATCCAGGTGCAGCCCAACACGTTCGATGCCCACCGCCTGATCCGCTGGTCGGGCTCGGCCGGGGTGCAGGACAAGGTCGTGGAGGCCCTGTTCACCCGCTACTTCTTCGAGGGCCGCAACATCGGCGAACATGCCGAACTGCTCGATGTCGCCGAGACGTCCGGCATGGACCGCGACCTCGTGGCCGACCTGCTGGCGCGCGACGCCGACCGGCAACTGGTGGAGAGCGAGGAGCACCAGGCCCGCCAGCTCGGCATCTCCGGCGTGCCCTGCTTCATCGTCGCCGGCCGCTACGCCGTTTCCGGGGCCCAGGATCCCTCGGTGCTGGCCAACGTCTTCGATCTCGCGCAACAGGAAGCGGCCTGAACCGACCGGCCGATCCGGAAAGGAGCCCGCCCGTGCCGCACAAACACGTCAATCCGCCGAAGGTGCACGCGCCGGTGGGCGCCTATTCGCACAGTGTCCGGGTGGCCGCGAACGCGGAATGGCTGGTGATCGCCGGCCAGGTCGGGGTCAACGCCAAGGGCCAGGTGGCGAAGGGCATCGAGCGGCAGTCCGAGCAGGCCTTCCGCAACATCCTCGCCTGCCTCAAGGCCAACGGCATGGACAAGAAGGACCTGGTGAAGTTCACCGTCTTCCTGACCGATCCCCGCCACATCGCGGCATACCGTGCGGCCCGCCAGAAGGTGATCGGCGACGACGTCCTGCCGGCCTCCACCCTGCTGATCGTCGACGCCCTGGCGATGCCGGAATTGCTGATCGAGGTCGAGGCGAGCGCCGCGCGGGCGCCCTGAGGCGCGAAAACCGGTCGTCCCTTCAAGCTTCGTTCGACGCTCGCGGCCCCGGAACGTTCTCAGTCGTCGGCGTCGGCCCTTCGCTGCGTTTTCAGCGCCTCGTTGAGCTGCGCGATTTCCGCGCGCAACGCCGCCACCTCCTCGCCCAGCGCCGCGAGCGCCCGGTCGTGCGCCTCGCTCACTTCCTGGGCGTCGCTGGCGGCGGCGTCCTGCATCGAGTTGACGACGATGGCGATGAACAGGTTCAGCACGGCGAAGGTGACGATCAGGATGAAGGGCACGAAGAAGGCCCAGGCCCAGGGATGGACCGCCATCACCGGGCGGACGATGCCCATCGACCAGGATTCCAGCGTCATGATCTGGAACAGCGAATAGGCCGAGCGGCCCACCGTGCCGAACCAGTCGTCGAAGTCGGCGCCGTAGAGCTTGGTCGCCATCACCGCGGCGACGTAGAACACCAGGCAGAGCAGCGCCAGCACCGCGCCCATGCCGGGCACGGCCTGCAGCAGCGCCTGGATCACCACCCGCATGCTGGGCACCAGCGAGACCAGGCGAAGCGCGCGCAGCACCCGCAGCGCTCGCAGCACCGCGAAGCTCTCGTTCGCCGGGGCCAGCGAGATGGCGACGATCACGAAATCGAAGATGTTCCAGGGATCGCGCACGAAGCGACGCCGGTAGACGACCAGCTTGATCGCGATCTCGGCGGTGAAAATGGCGAGCGCGGCGCGGTCCAGTGCCAGCAGCAGGCCGCCGGCAAACTCCATGGCCCGCTGCGATGTCTCCAGGCCGAGCACGATGGCGTTGACGATGATCACGGCGATGATCGCCTGGCGCACGCGCTCGTGCTCGATGAAGGCCCTGAGCCGCGCCAGCACCGCCGGTTCGCGCGGCGCGTTTTGGGGCATCGCATCCATGTCGCTCATCCTGCCCTGACCGCCGCGGCGGCGCCCTCGCGGGCGATCCGGGCGAGCCGCTGGGTCAGCGCCCGCACGCCCTTGAGCACGGCTTCCGGGGTCTCCCAGGCGCGCCGCAGCACCAGGGCGTGATCGGGGCGGAGCGTGGCGGTGCCCTTCTGCGTCGCGATGAAGGACACCAGGCCCGCCGGGTTGGCGAACTGGTCCTTGCGGAAGGACAGCACCGCCCCGCGCGGCCCGGTGTCGATCTTCTCGACATTGGCGGCCCGGCAGAGCTGCTTGATCTCGACCACCTTCAGCAGGTTGTCGACGTCGACGGGCAGCGGCCCGAAGCGATCGACCAGCTCGGCGGCGATGTCGTCGATGTCGGCCCTGTTCGCCAGCCGCGAGATCCGCCGGTAGAGACCGAGCCGGGTCTCGAGGTCGGGCACATAGGCGTCCGGGATCATCACCGAGGTGCCGAGGCTGATCTGCGGCGTCCACTCCTCGTCGAGTTCCAGCGCGCCCGCCTCGCCGCTGCGGGCCGCGGCGACGGCCTCCTCCAGCATCTGCTGGTAGAGCTCGATGCCGACTTCGCGAATATGGCCGGACTGCTCCTCGCCCAGCA
>JBGTSP010000105.1:0-13077 GCA_041940205.1 Alphaproteobacteria bacterium | reverse complement strand
TCACGGGATGGTCGCGATTGCCCTCGATGAAGCGGATCCGGCCGTCGCGCAGATGAACCTTGATGCCGCAACGGCAGGCGCACATGTAGCAGGTGGTGGTTTTCACCTGGTCGCCCGGCGGTGTCGACAAGGCGACCCGCGGCTCGCTGCTGTCCCCTGCCGGCATCGAAACCCTCCCCGTTCGCATCCCTAGCGCGCCCGCTTCCGGGGCGCAAACCGCCGACGCGAACGCCCCCGCGCTGGCGGATCGACGACCGGAACGGTCTCGCCGCGCGGGTGGGACTGGAACGGGCATCATCCGGTCCCGGCGCGGCGGTGAAAACCGCCAGATCGCAAAAATCGACCGGTCCAGCGGACTGTCGCGCGCGCCAGCTTGCCTTCGTCGCGCCGCTCGGGCATGTGGTCTTCCGGCCTTCCAGTGGAACCTCTCCGATGTCTTCCCCCGCTCCGTCCGGCCTGCCGCTGCGACTGTTGCTCGTGCTGGGCTTCCTGACCGTCTTCACGCCCGCCAGCATCGACATGTACCTACCGGCGATGCCGGCGATGGCGCGCTCGCTCGGCACCAGCGAAGCCCTGGTCCAGGCGACCCTGACGGTGTTCCTGCTGGGCTTCGCCATCGGTCCGCTGATCGCCGGCCCGATCTCCGACCGGGTGGGCCGGCGGCCGGTGCTGCTGGTCTGCAGCCTGCTGTTCGTGGCGACCAGCCTGTTGTGCGCGTTCGCCGACAGCGCGGTCGAGATGATGGCCTGGCGGCTGCTGCAGGCAGCCTCGGGCGGGACCGTGGCGATCATCGGCCGTGCCGTGGTCGGCGACCTGCTGACGGGCAACGAGGCGGCGCGGGTCTTCTCGATCCTGATGCTGATTCTCTCGGTCGCGCCGATGATCGCCCCGACGGTCGGCAGCGAACTGCTGGCCTATTTCGACTGGCGGGCGATCTTCGTGCTGCTGGCCGCGATGGGCGTCGCCGGCAGCCTGCTGATCGCGACCCTGCTGCCCGAAACCCTGACGCCCGAGCGCCGCCGCAGCACCGCCCTTGCCGCCGTGCTGCGCGGCTATGTCGAAGTCCTGAGCGATCGGCGCGGCGCGGGCTACCTGATCGTCTCGAGCTGTGCCTCGGCGGCCTTTTTCGCGGCCCTGTCGGCGACGCCGTTCATCTTCATCCAGCACTACGGGATGAGCGAACGCGGCTTCGCCCTGCAGTTCGGCGCCGCGGCCGTGCTGGCGATGGCGACCAACACCGTCTGCATCCGGATCGTCCGCCGCGTCGGGTTCCTGCGCCTGGTGCGCGGCTCCGCCCTGGTGCTCATCGTCATCGGGCTGGCGATCTTCGCCCAGACCGCGAGCGGCATCGGCGGGCTGTGGCCGCTTGTGGCCTGCGTCGTCTGGCTGATGGCGGCGATGCAGATCTGCAATGCCAATGCCATGGCCGGCGTGATGCAGATCTTCGCCGACCGCGCCGGCACTGCCAGCGCGGCCTTCTCGGCCTGCCGCCTGCTCGCGGGCATGCTGACGACACTGGGGCTGGGCCTTCTCTATGACGGCACGCCCTGGGCATTCGGCGTGATGCTGGCGATCGTTTCCGCGATCTTCCCGTTCGGCCTGTGGCTGTTGCGCCACGAGACCGGTCACGACAGCGGGTCCCGGGCGGCAACCGGCCAATCCTGAGAAACGGGTTCTGCGCCGGCCCGCCCGCATGCGGCTTGCCAGCGGGATCGCGACTGGCGACCCTTGGCGATTGCCTGCACGGAATGCGGCAATCAGCGACGGGATCAGAAGCTATGGAAAGAAACGAGGGCGGCTGCCTGTGCGGTCATGTCCGCTATGCAACCACGGCCCGGCCGAGCCGCGTCACCGTCTGTCATTGCCGGTTCTGCCAGAAGGCCACGGGGTCGGCCTACATGGTCGAGCCGATCTTCGCCCGGACCGACTTCATCCTGCTCGAGGGCGCGCCAAGGACCTTCGAGCTGACATCCGAGGGATCAGGCAAGCGGGTGCAGGTTCACTTCTGCGCCGAATGCGGCACCAAGCTCTGGCTGAGTTTCGAGCGGTTTCCCGATGCCGTCGGCATCTACGCGGGCACCTTCGACGATCCCTGCTGGTTTGCGATCGATCCGGCCACCTCGAAGCACATCTTTCTCGACAGCGCGCGCGCGGACAGCATCGTTCCGGCCGGCATTCCGGCATTCGCCGCACACGCGACCACGAACGAGGGCCTGGCCGAGGAGCCGACGGTCTTCGAGGCCCATCACAGGATCGGCGGCCAGTAGCGAACGCCACCGGACCGTTCTGCTTCCGGCCGATCCGGCGACTGGGCCGGATACCGGCGGCACGCCAGGGCAGGGGCCGATCCGGCCAGTATCCTGTCAGTTGCGACCGTGCCGCGTCTTCTGTCTCGCCAGCATTGACAGGCAAAAACGCTCGTGTTGACCTGTCGATTGTCAGAATACCCAGTCTCCACAGACAGTCTTCGGCGGAAGCCAGCTGCGTCGTGTCCCGGCGGCGGAGAATTCGGAGCGGACTCCCGGTTTGCTGTACTATCTGGATCAGTTCTTTCTGCCGCAGGTTGGCGCGTTCTCCCCTGCGGATGCCTATCGGGGCATGTACGATCCGGCGCTGGTCGTCACGTCGGTCGCCATTGCGGTCCTGTTCGCCTTTGTTGCCCTGTCCATCGCCGCCCGCATGGCCGTGGCGGGCCGGTCGGTCGAGCGTCTGGCCTGGGCGTTCGGTGGCGCGGTCTGCATGGGCGGCGGTATCTGGTCGATGCACTTTGTCGGCATGCTGGCCTTCGAACTGCCCTGTATCGTCGGCTACGACGCCACCGGAACCCTGTTCTCGATGCTGCCGGGCGCGCTGGCGAGCGGCGCCGCCCTGTTCACCCTCAGCCGCCCGGTCGCGCCCACGTCCGGACGCCTGCTCGTGGGGGCCCTGTTCATGGGCGGCGGCATCGGGGCGATGCACTATTCCGGCATGGCGGCGATGCGCCCGGCCGCGATTCTGGTCTACGACCCGCTGCTGGTCGGGCTTTCGATCGTGGTTGCGGTGCTGCTGGCCTTTCTTTCCCTCGGCTTCCAGTTCCGCTACGCGCGCTTCGGCCTGGCGGACCGGACGGCGACGCTGGTGGCCGCCACCATCATGGGTTTCGCCATCGCCGGCATGCACTACACGGCAATGGAAGCGGCGCTCTTCTTCCCGCTCGAGGGCTACGATTCGGCCGGCCTGGACCTGGCGCCGGGACTGCTCGCACTGGTGATCGCCATCATCGCGGTCCTGGTCGCCGCGATCGCCCTGGCCACGACCAACGCCGCCCGGCAGATCGAACTGGTTTCCCGGCTGAGCGACGAGGTGGCGCAGCGCACGAGGATCGAAGGCATTGCCCGGGAAGGACAGGCCCGGCTGCAGGCCATCGTGGATTCCGTCGCCGATGCCGTCATCACCATCGACCGGGCGGGGCAGATCCGGCAGTGGAATTCCGGAGCCGAGCAGATGTTCGGATACGGGGCCGGCGACGCGGTCGGCGCCGACATCCGCATGCTCATGCCCGAGCCGCATCGCGCCGGGCACCAGGGCTATATCGACCGTTTCCTCGACAGCAGGGAACCCCGGGTCATCGGGATCGGCCGGGAGCTGGTGGCGGTGCGCCGAAACGGCGAGGAGTTTCCCGTCGACCTGCAGGTGACGGAAGTCCAGGGCATCGACGACGTGATGTTCACCGGCATCCTTCGCGACATCACGGAGCGCAAGCGGGCCGAACGGGAACTGATCGAGGCCCGCCGGCAGGCCGAGGAAGCCAGCCGCGCGAAGTCGGGGTTTCTCGCCACCATGAGCCACGAGATCCGGACGCCCATGCACGGGGTTCTGGGGATCGCCCGGCTGCTGTCCTCGACGCCGCTCAACGCGCGCCAGGGCCAGCTGGTGCAGAACCTGATCCGCTCCGGCCAGGCGCTGACCGGGGTGATCAACGAGATCCTGGACTTCTCCAAGATCGAGGCCGGCCATGTCGAACTGTTCGATGTCGAGTTCGACCTGCGGGAGATGATGTCCGAGATCGCGGTCCTGTTCGGCGAACAGTGCCACTCCAAGGGCCTGGAGTTCATCTACTTCATCGACGAGGGCGTGCCGACGCGGCTGCGGGGCGATCCCGTGCGCCTGCGCCAGGTGCTGGTCAACCTGGCCGGAAACGCGATCAAGTTCACCGAGCGGGGCGAGATTCTGATCGAATTGACGCTGGGCGAGGTGTCCGAACAGGGACTGACCCTCGGCTTTGCGGTGTCGGACACCGGGATCGGCATTCCCGGGGAACACCAGGCCACGATTTTCGAATCGTTCCGCCAGGCGGACGAGTCGATGAGCCGGGCGCGCGGCGGTACCGGTCTGGGCCTTTCCATCACGCGGCAGCTTGTCGAACTGATGGACGGCGAAATCGATCTCGACAGCGAGGTCGGCCGCGGCTCGCAGTTCCGCTTCACCGTCCGGTTGCGGCATGCGGCCGAATCCGGCGATGCGCCGCGCCCGTCCAGGCGGTTGCCGCGCAGCCTTTCCGCGCTCCTGCTCGATGCCAACCGCGTCAGCGCCTGCGTGATCGCGCGCTACCTGAAGGGCTGGAACGTCGAGACGACAAAGGCGGCCTCGCTTTCCGAGGCCCGGGAGGTGCTGCTGGATGCCGGATCGCCGCCCGACGTCCTGATCCTGGATCTGCGGACCCTGAACGCGCACACGTCGGAACTGCCTGCTGAAATCGACGCCCTGCGATCCGACGCGAAGACCGAGATCATCCTGCTCGAAGGCATGGAGCAGTCCGTACTGGCCGGCGACCCGTCCGGCCTGGACGCCTATGCCACCCTGATGAAACCCGTCCGGCCGTCGGATCTGTTCGATTCCCTGTCTGCGGTCGCCGCCGGTTCGCCGTCTCCGAAACTTGCCGGCTGGCTTGCCCGCACGCCGACGGGCCCGACGCGCTCCCGGTTCAACGCGCGCGTCCTGCTGGCCGAGGACAATTCCGTCAATCAGGACGTGGCGGAAGCCGTGCTCGAGAACCTCGGCTGCGAGGTCTTCATCGCGCCCGACGGTGCGTCGGCGGTGCAGGCGTTCGGCGAGCAGGTATTCGACCTGGTCCTTATGGATTGCGAGATGCCCGAAATCGACGGGTTCGAAGCCACGCGACGCATCCGCGAGATCGAGCGCGTGCGATCGGGTGAAGCTTCCGAGACCGACCGGCGGGCAGCGATCCCGATCATTGCGGTCACCGCGCATGCCTTGCCGGAAATGCGCGACAGGTGCCTCGAAGCCGGCATGAACGACTTCGTGGTGAAGCCCTATGACGAGAACCAGCTCGCCGAGGCGATGCAGCGCTGGATCGATCTCGCCCCGGGCCCGCAGGATGGCGTTGCGGGGGACGCGTCGCCGGCGATGCGGTCCCCGGCGGCCGTCGGAACGGACACGGCCGGCAGCCTGCTTGACCCTGCATTGATCGCGCAGATACAGGCCATGGAAGCCCGCGGCCGGACCGGGTTGCTGGCGGATATCGTGGAGAAGTTCGCCGACGGGGCGAGGGCGAAAGTGGGCGAGATGCGCGCGTGCTGCGACAAGGGCGATGGTGAAGGTCTTCGCCTTGCCGCCCACGCGCTGCGCTCGAGCGCTGCCGCCGTCGGCGCCAGGGAACTGATGTCGCGCTGTTCGGCGATCGAGGCCATGGCGGGATCCGATGGCGCGCCGGCGGCGCGGCCCTCGCTGGAGGATCTCGACGGTCTCCTCGAAGCGACGCTGGAGGCGCTCGGAAGCATCGGGGTCGGACGGAATGACGACGATCGCTGATCGCGAGACCACGATCCTGGTTGCGGATGACGACGCGATCATCCGCGAACTCTCGCGCGCCGTGCTGGAAGACGCGGGCTTCTGCGTTCACGAGGCGATGGATGGCGAGGACGCCCTGCGGCTCTGTCGCGCGCGCCGGCCGGACCTGGTGATCTCCGATGCCTCGATGCCGAAGCTCGACGGCTTCGAACTGTGCCGGCGGATCCGCCGGAGCCCGGAAATCGCGCATGTGCCGGTGCTGATGGCGACCGGACTGGACGATGAAGATTCCATCAGGACGGCCTACGAGAGCGGCGCCACCGACTTCATCGCGAAACCGATCGCCTGGCCGCTGCTGCCGCACCGGGTGAACTACATGCTGCGGGCCGCGCGCGCCTTCGCGACCCTGAGGACCAGCCATCAGGAACTGGTGGCGGCGAACGAGGCCAAGTCCAACTTTCTCGCCCTCGTAAGCCACGAACTGCGCACGCCGCTCAATGCGATCATCGGCTTCTCGACGGTGATGCGCGATCGCATTCTCGGTCCGCTGCCCGAAGCCTATACCTCCTACCCGGCCGACATCGCCGAGTCGGGCGAACATCTGCTGAGCATCATCAACAGCGTGCTCGACATCTCCAATGCCGAGCGCGGCAGTCTCGAGCTCGATCCGCAGGAGACCCACCTACAGTCGATCGGCGCCTATATCCGCGGCGTGTTTGCGCAGACGGCGAGCGATGCGGGCGTTGCGCTGAGCGTCGATGTCCCCGAAGACCTGCCGGCGATCCGGGCCGATCCGGACAAGCTGCGCCAGGTCTTCATCAATCTCGTCTCCAATGCCGTGAAATTCACGCCGGCCGGTGGATCCGTCCGCCTTCACGTCGCGGCGGAGAACGGCGGGCTGACCTGTCGCGTCATCGACACGGGCATCGGCATTCCCGCCGACCAGATCCAGACCGCCCTCACGCCGTTTGGCCAGGTCGACAGCCGGCTGGCCCGCAAGTACGAAGGCATCGGCCTGGGCCTGCCCCTCAGCAAGACGATCGCCGAACTGCATGGCGGAACGCTGACGGTCGAAAGCGATCTGGGACGGGGTACCGTGATCACGGTGCGGATTCCCGCGAGCCCGGAAACCGCCGGACCCTGAGCCCGGGCGACGCGGCCGCGGCGCCTCAGGGGCGAACCCCGAACTGCGGCCGTCCCGTCTCGCGCAGGGGTGCGGCCATCTCGGCGAACTCGCAGGCAAGTCGCCTGGTATCGCGCGGATCGATGATCTCCTCGACCTGGAAGGTCTCGGCGGTGCGGAAGGGCGAACGCAGCCGGTCGAGCCTGGCCTCGATCTCGGCAAGCCGCGCCGCGGGGTCCTCGGCCGCCTCGAGTTCCGCCTTGTAGGCCGCTTCCAGCCCGCCGGCGATCGGCAGGGAACCCCAGTCGCCCGAGGGCCAGGCGTAGCGCAAGTTGAAGCGCGACCCGTTCATGTGCGCCGCGCCGGCCACGCCGTAGACCTTGCGCACCAGAACGGCGCACCAGGGCACCCGGCACTGGAACACCGCCGTCATCGCCCGCACGCCGTGCCGGATGGTGGCCTGCTCCTCGGCCTGGCGGCCGATCAGGAAGCCGGGAATGTCGACCAGGTGCAGGACCGGCAGATGGAAGGTTTCGGCCAGGTCGACAAAGCGCATCACCTTCTCGGCCGCCTTGGCCGTCCAGGCGCCGCCGTAATGCATCGGATCGCTGGCGATCAGTGCCACCGGCCAGCCGTCGAGCCGGGCGAGACCGGTGATGATCGAGCGGCCCCAGCGCCGGCCGATCTCGAAGAAGCTGTCGCGGTCGACCACGGCCTCGACGATCCGGCGCATGTTGTAGACCTTGCGCGGATCGCGCGGGATCGCCTCGATCAGGAACTCCTCGCGCCGGCCGGGATCGTCGTTGCGCTCGCCGCGCGGGGGCAGCTCGTGCACGTTCTGCGGCAGATAGGAGAGGAAACGGCGGACCCGCTCGAAGGCTTCCTCCTCGCTGTCGACCTCGTCGTCGACGGCACCGTTGCGGGTGTGGATGCGCGAGCCGCCGAGTTCGTCCTTGCTCAGGCTCTCGCCCGCCCGGGCCACGACCGGCGGGCCGGCGACGAACATCTGCGAGGTGTCCTTCACCATCAGCGAATAGTGGCTGGCCGCGACCCGGGCGGCGCCGAGGCCGGCGGTCGAGCCCAGGGCGAGGGCGACCACGGGGATCGTGGAGAGGTTGTCGATCACCACGTCCCAGCCGCGCACGGCGGGGATGTAGGTGCGCCCCTCGGTCTCGATGGTCTTCACCGAGCCGCCGCCGCCCGTGCCGTCGACCAGGCGGACCAGGGGCTGGCGCAGGGCATTCGCCATCATCTCGACATGCACCAGCTTCTCGCGGATGCCGCCGTCGTTGGCGCCGCCCCGGACGGTGAAATCGTCGCCGGCGACGACCACCCGGCGGCCGCCGATGGTGGCCCGGCCGGTCACCAGGTTCGCCGGCGAGAAGGCCGTCAGTTCGCCGTTCTCGTCATAGCTGGCCTTGCCGCCGATTGCGCCGATTTCATGCAGGCTGCCCGGATCGATCAGGGCATCGATGCGCTCGCGCACGGTCAGCTTGCCGGCTTCCTTGTGTCGCCTGATCTTCTCCGGCCCGCCCATCTGACGGCCCAGCGCCTCGCGTCGGCGCAGTTCCTCTATTTCGGCTTCCCAGCTCATCGCGTTCCCTCCCGTTGGCCCGCGGGTATAGCGGTTTTTCCACACGCCGGCATGCGCATGGCGCGCCGGCGGGAGCGGTCGGCGGGAGCGCCTTGCTACTGGGCGGCTGCCGGGCGGATGTCGCGCTCGTGCGGCAGGGTGCGCTGCGGCGGGAAGCTGAGTGTGACGGTGGTGCCCTTGCCCCGGGCGCTGCGGATCGACAGGTCGCCATCCAGCAGCCGCATCATGCTCTGGCACAGGAACAGGCCAAGACCGGTGCCTTCGGCGCGACGCACCTCGGCGCGGTTTGCCCGCTCGAACGGCTTGATGACCTGCTCGAGCTCTTCCTTGCTCATGCCGATCCCCTCGTCGGTGACCTGGAGGGTGATCCGGTCGCGGCCGCCGAGACCGGCCGCGGTTTCGATCCTGCCGCCTTCGTTGGAAAACTTGATCGCGTTGGAGACGAGGTTGTTCAGGACCTGGGTCAGCATTCGCCGATCGCCGAGCAGGATCGGGAAGCGTTCCGGCACGGAGTTGTCCAGCGTGATCCGCCGGTCCTGGGCCAGGACCGTGCACTGGTTGTGCACGGAGGCCACGAGTTCGTGCAGGTCGATTTCCTCGTCCTCGATCTCGTACTTGCCGGCTTCGATGCGCGACAGGTCCAGCAGGTCGTTGATCAGGTTGACCAGCAATTGTCCGCTCTTGTGGATGTCGTCGACATACTGGCGGTACCGGGGATTGCCGATGGGACCGAAGGTTTCCGCGCGGATCACGTCGGCGAAGCCCATGATCGCGTTCAGCGGCGTGCGCAGGTCGTGGCTCATCAGGGCCAGGAACTCGGACTTCGCCCGGTTCGCGCGCTGCGCCTGCTGCTTGGCATGGAACAGCCAGGAGAAGGCTAGCAGCAGGACCAGCAGGGCGGCTGCCAGGTAGGGCAGGTAGCCGGTGATATCGAGCGACTGTTCGTAGGTGACGTTGATCCAGCGGTTGAGGATCTCCTGGCTTTTCTCGGCCGGGATCGCGGCAATCACCTTGTTGGCGATCGAGACCAGCTCCGGATAGTCGTCGCGCACCATGATCCTGAGATCGAAGACCAGCCCGGTGTTGCCGGAGATCTTCAGATTGGTGAAACCGTGCCGGTCGATGGCATGCGCCAGCACCGGCATGATGTCGACGAAGGCGAAGGCATGGCCGCTGGACACCGCCTGCAGGCCTTCCTTGACGTTGGAGACCGGCAGGTAGTCGAGGTCCGGATGCACCCGGGCCATCATCCTGTGCGCCGTGAAGTTCCGTCCGACCGCGATCCGTTTTCCGGCCAGCGCGTTGGCGTTGGGCAGAAAATTCTCTTCCTTCGACGTGGCGATGGCGATCGGGAACGTGGCGTAGGGCTGGCTGAAGCGGGCAAACGCCTCCCGTTCCGCCGTCCGGCCGACGCTGTAGATCACGTCCAGATCCTTGCTCCGGATGCTCTGCAGCTCGTGCACGAAGCTGTCGTAGGCGGTGGTCCGGCTCTTCAATCCGGCGCTTTCGACGATCAGCTTCCAGAAATCGTGGCCGATGCCCGAAGGCAGGTCGGTCGCGGGATCGGTGAAGGCGAACGGCGCCCAGTTCGTGGTGGTTCCCGCCTTCACCACGATGTTCTCGATGAAGGCGCGTTCGGTCGGGGTGAAGTCCAGCGGCCTGCCCGGGCCGCGGCGGACATGTTCCCACAGGAAGTCGCGCAGCGGCCGGGGAGACATGGCGATGCCCATCAGGCGGTAGGCGTCCGAGATCTTCTCCAGCTTGGTGATGTCGACATGCCCGACGGGAATGCCTTCCTGCACCGCCAGATCCCGCAGCGCCTGGGCCTCGTACAGCAGGGCCTCGCGGGACTTGCCCTGCTCGTTGTAGCGATCGTGGATGACATCGACGCTTTCCTCGATGTTCCGGAAGGCATAGCGCCAGCCCTTCAGTGTCGCCTCGACAAAGGCCCGGGTGCGTTCGGGATGGTTCCGGACCTCCTGCTGCGAACTGAACAGGATGTTGCCGTAGAAGGAGAGACCGGCATCCTTGGGGTCGAACACGCGGTAGGGGATGCCGCGCTCGCGCAGGCGGAAGGGCTCGTTGCTGATATAGGCCGACATTGCGTCCGTGCGCCCGGACACCAGGTCCTCGATATCGGAACTGTGCGCCTGGGGCAGGATGTCCGAGCGGACGAGTCCCTGCGAGAACAGAAGGGCCATGACCGGGGCGGCGTTGAGCGCATCGCCCCCCATCATCACCCGGCGTCCCTTCAGGTCGGGAACCGTGTCGATGCCCTTATCGGCCAGCGAGAGGAGGACCAGCGGCGAATCCTGGAAGATCGCGGCCAGCGCCACGACCGGTCGGTCCTGGTGAAAATCGTGAATCAGCGAGGAATAGCCGACGCCGTACTGCGCCCGGCCGGATAGCACACTGTCGACAACGCTGGTCCGGTCCTTCTCGAACGGCAGGAAGTCCACGTCGAGGCCGGCCTCGGCATAGAAGCCCTTCTCCCGCGCCATGTAGAAGCCCGCATGCTCGAACTGCTCGAGCCAGTGGAACTGGACGGCGACGTGCTCGCGTTCCTGGGCCTTCGCCGGCCGGAGCGGCGGCGACGCAAAGGCGAGCAGGCACGCCATCGCCAGGGCTGCAAGGCAGCGCAGGGAGACGGGCGGCGGGAAAGCCGGCAGGCGGAAGGCCGGCCGGCATGGGGCCGTTCGCGCGTATGGCGCCATGGTGGCTCAGTCGCTCAAGTTGCGGGTCGGTACCCCGAGCGTCTCCGACAGGTATCAAGAAAGCGTAACCGATCTTGCACAAGGAAAGCCGGCCGGTCACGCCAAGTTTTTCGACCGGCCGGTCTCACGGCCTTCGGCGGAGATTGCCGCCAGACTGCGCGGTGGTCGGATGCTTCACTTGTGATGAAACCGGAAAACCTGCAGCAGACGGGTCACCGCGGCATCGCCGAAGGGCAACGTCAGCACCGAATACGTGCGATAGGTGCGCGAGGACCAGCTCACCGGCGTCGTGATCGTGTAGGGCAGGGCGTTGTCGACGCACCAGGAAAAGCGCACCGCGATCTCCTCGGTGCCGGGCAGGGTGTCGACATAGCGGCCGTTCACACGGGCCCCCGATTCGTCCGTGACCGCGCTGCCGGCAAGCCGGACGAGAAACCGCCGCGGGTTCTCCTCGACCCCGAGCAGGATCAGGAAAGGGATGAGCGGACGGGGAAAGTCCAGCGGATCGATGGCGCTCTCGGGCGGCAGTTGCCGGTCGCCGCGCCGATCGCGCCAGAATGCGTACATGTCCCGGAATTCCGGGAGGTCCAGCACGGCGTCGTCGGAAACCGGAACCAGGTCACGCAACGCCAGGAGAGGCGCAGCCTCCGGCCCGTCGTCCGCATCGGGTACCTTCGACATCGCTCGCGTCCCTGCCCGCAACATCCGGAGCGCGCCCGGGCGGGCAGGCATCCGTGTGTCGAGGCTAGCAGGAAATCCCGGGATTCGGGAGAGCGGCCGGTTTCGCCCTCAGATCGAGCGGGAGATGATCTCCTTCATGATCTCGTTGGTTCCGGCATAGATCCGCTGCACCCGGGCGTCGGCATAGGACCGGCTGATCGGGAACTCCCACATGAAGCCGTAGCCGCCATGCATCTGCAGCATCGAATCCAGCAGCTTGCCCTGCAGGTCGCTGGTCCAGTATTTCGCCATCGCGGCCGTTTCGGGATCGAGCTTCTCCTGCATCAGCAGGTCGAGACAGCGGTCGACGAAGGTCCGGGCGATGGTGATTTCGGTCTTCGCCTCGGCCAGGCCGTGCGCCATGGTCTGGAACTTGCCGATCGGCCGCCCGAAGGCCTGCCTTTCCTTCGTGTAGTTCACGGTCTGCTCGAACATGCCTTCGAGATTGGCGACCGCGCCGACCGCGACCTGCATGCGTTCCCAGGCCAGTTCCGTCATCAGGTAGGCGAAGCCGTGGCCTTCCTCGCCCAGCATGCGGTCGGCGGGCACGCGGACATCCTCGAAGAACAGTTCCGAGGTGTCCTGCGCCTTCAGGCCCAGCTTCTCGAGATTGCGGCCCTTGCGGAAGCCTTCGTCGTCCTTCTCCATCATGACGAGGGAGATGCCCTTGGCGCCCTGCGCGGGATCGGTCTTGGCCACCAGGATCACCACGTCGGCCATCTGGCCGTTGGTGATGAATGTCTTCGATCCGTTGATGACATAGCCGTTGCCCGACTTCTTCGCCGTCGTGCGAATACCCTGCAGGTCCGACCCGGCGCCCGGCTCCGTCATCGCGATGGCCGAGATCAGTTCGCCCGACGCCATCTTCGGCAGCCAGCGTTTCTTCTGCTCTTCCGTGCCGTAGTGGACAATGTACGGCATCACGATCGCATTGTGCAGCGAGGCGCCGAAGCCGTCGACGCCCTGCAGGCCAAGCTGCTCCATCAGGATCACTTCATGGCGATAGTCGCCGCCCATGCCGCCGTATTCTTCCGGCGTCGAAAGGCCGAGCAGGCCAGCCTGCGCGGCCTCTTCCCACATCGCCCGCTCGACCACCTTGTCCTTGCGCCATTTGTCGACGCGCTCAGGCGGGGCGC
>JBGTSP010000104.1:0-13099 GCA_041940205.1 Alphaproteobacteria bacterium | reverse complement strand
GCCAGCATCTGCTGCTCGCCCCCCGACAGGGTTTCGGCCCGCTGGCCCAGCCGCTCGGTCAGGCGCGGAAACAGCGCGAGCACGCGCGCGCGCGTGGCCTCGCCATGGCCGCCGGCCATCAGGCCGATCTCCAGGTTCTCCGCCACGGTGAGTTCGGCGAACAGCCGGCGGCCCTGGGGGATGTAGCCGACGCCGCGTCCGGGCACCCGATGGGCGGGCAGGGCACTGAGGCTCTCGCCGTCGAGCCGGATCTCGCCGGCGCGAAGCCGCAGCAGGCCCATGATCGCCTTCATCGTCGTGGTCTTGCCGGCGCCGTTGCGGCCCAGAAGGCAGAGGATCTCGCCCGGGCTCGCCTCCAGCGACAGGCCGTGCAGCACCGGGGCGTCGCCATAGGCCACCTCGATCTCGCGCACCTCCAGCATCACGCGGGCTCCGCGCTGCGATCGTCATCGCCGCCGGTGCCGAGATAGGCGGCCTGCACCGCCCGGTCGGCGCGGATCTCGGCCGGCGTGCCCTCGGCAAGGACGGCGCCGAAATTGAGCACGGTGATGCGCTCGGCGGTCTCCATCACCACGTCCATGTTGTGCTCGATCAGCAGGATCGTGGTTTCCCCCGCCAGGTCCCGGATCAGGGCCTTGAAATCGGCGATCTCGGGGTCGCTGAGGCCCTGGGTGGGTTCGTCCAGGATCAGCAGGCGCGGGCGCTGGCCCAGGCCCATGGCAATCTCCAGCAGGCGCTGATGGCCGTAGGCGAGGTCGCCCGCGGTCTGCGCCGCCCGGTCCGCCAGGCCGACGCGCGCGAGCGCCTCGGCAACCGCGGCGTCGGTCGCCGCGCGGTTGCCGGCAAGGCGGCGGCGGACCGCCAGCGCGACATTCTCGTGCAGGCTGAGGCGGGGAAAGATCGAGGTGATCTGGAACGTGTAGGCCATGCCGCGGGCGATGCGCCGGTGGGCCGGCAGGTCCGTGACGTCCTCGCCGCCGAACAGCACCCGGCCGGCGCTGGCGGGAATGCGGCCGCACACGAGGCCGACAAAGGTCGTCTTGCCCGCGCCGTTGGGTCCGATCAGCGCGCGCACCTCGCCTTCCGGCAGGGTGAAGTCGACGCCGTCGACCGCGCGCAGGCCGCCGAAATGCCGGCTGAGCCCTTGCGTCTCCAGCAGGTTCACGGCAGCCACGGCAGCCACCGGGCGCGCACCTCGCCGACCAGGCCCTGGCGGGCGAACAGGATCAGCAGCACCAGCGCGGCGCCGGCGATCAGCATGTAGGCGCTGGTCAGGCCGCTGGAGAGGTCGATCAGGTAGAACATGAACAGGGTGCCGACGAACGGGCCGAGCACGGTGCCGGCACCGCCCAGCAACACCCACAGAAGCGGGAAGATCGAGTATTGCACGGCGGCGAAGCTGGCGCCGGCATATCCGAACAGCAGGCCGTAGGCGGCGCCCGAGGCGCCGGCGAAAGTGCCCGAGAGGATCACCGCGGCGAGCTTGTGGCGGAATACGTCGTAGCCCAGCATCATCGCCCGGCTTTCGTTCTCGCGGATCGCCACCAGCACCCGGCCGAACGGCGCGCGCACGATGGCGAGGCAGGCGACGAGCGCCAGCGAGAACAGCGCCAGCGCGGCGAGATAGCGGTTCTGCGGCGCCGACAGGTCGATCCCGGCGAGCACCCGCACGCCCTGCTGGATCACGAAGCCCTCGTCGCCCCGCGTCCATTCGCCGAAATACAGCACCGTCAGGTAGCCGGCCTGGGCGAACATCAGGGTGACGATCATGAAGGCGACGCCGGTGGTGCGCAGCGCCAGCAGGCCGACGATCGCGGCCAGCGCGCAGGCGGCGGCGATCCCGGCCGCCAGCGCCGGTCCCGAGGGCAGGCCGACATGGTGCATGGTGAGCGCCAGGCCGTACATGCCGGCGGCGAAGAACATCGCGTGGCCCAGGCTGAGCAGCCCGGTGTAGCCGAACAGCAGGTTGTAGCCCATGGCGTACACCGCCAGCACCATCACGCGGGCCAGCACGCCGTGATGATAGTCCGGCAGCAGGAAATTGGCGGCCAGCAGGGCCGCCAGCACGCCGGCATGCAGCAGCACGGCCTGGCGTTCGCCGCTCACAGGGCGCGCTTCCCGAACAGCCCGTTGGGCCGGAAGACCAGCACGAAGGCGACCAGCAGGGTCGCCAGGATCTTCGCCAGGGTCGGCGAGAAGAACACCGAGATGATGCCGTCGCTCATGCCGATCAGGACGGCGGCGACGACCGTGCCGGTCAGGCTGCCCAGGCCGCCGATGATGACGACGATGAAGGAGAGCAGAAGCGGATCGCCGCCCATCAGGTAATGCGCCTGCTGGATCGGCACGATCAGCACCGCCGCGAGCGCCGCCAGCGCGGCGCCCAGGCCGAACACCGCGGCGTAGACCCGCTCGACGGGGATGCCGAAGGCCTGCGCGGTCTCGCGATCGAGCTGGGTCGCCCGCAGGACGAGGCCGGCGCGGGTACGCGCCATCATCGCCCAGACACCCAGCAGCACCACGGCGGCGGCGGCGATCACCGCCAGCTTGTAGCTCGAGTAGCCGAACCAGGGCAGGTAGAAGCGATGGTTGAAGGGCGCCTCGACCGGCCGCGCGTCGGGCCCGTAGGTCATCAGCACCGCCTGCTGCACGATGTAGAGCAGGCCGATGGTGGCGACGATGGTCCGCTCGGGGTCGTAGTCGACCCGCTTCAGCACGGCGAGATCGGCGATCACCGCCAGGGCGCCGGCGATCAGCGGCGCGACCAGCAGGGCGGCGAGGAACCCCAGCACCGGCGGCCCGCCAACCAGCGTGGCGATCCACCAGGCCAGCACCGCGCCCAGCATGAAGAATTCGCCATGCGCGACGTTGACCACCCGCATGACGCCGAACACCAGGCTCAGGCCGACGGCGGCCAGCGCCAGCACGGCGGCCTGCACCGCCCCTTCGAGCGAGGCAAGCAGCAGATAGGGTCCGAAATCCATGCCGCGGAACGCTCTACCGGGAACAGGCGGACCGTTGGCCGCGCGTGCCGCGGACCCGGGTCCGGCGTGGTGAACCGGCCGGCGCCCCGGGGGACGCCGGCCGGATTCCGTCAATCAGAAGGGCTGCTTCGTGTAGTCGGTCTCGTCGGGATAGTCGGTATCCTCGATCGAGGTCGTGTGCACCAGCTCCAGCCGGCTGCCCTTCACTTGCGAAATGTACTGATGGCCGAAGACCTGATGGGTCTTGCCGTTGAACCGCTTGGCGCCCTGCGGATGGGCCCGGGAAAGCGGCATGTCGGTCATCGCCTCGACCGCCTCGATCAGCTTCGCGCGGTCTTCCGGTCCCCGGTAGCCGGCCGCTTCCATGCCGGCCTTAACGACATGCAGGGTCTCCCAGCAGCCGAACATGTGGGCATAGGTCGACACGTCCTTGGGATCGGAGACCGAGGCGCCGTTGTCGTCCACGCCGACGGCCTGGCGGTAGAACTTGTCGTGCTCGGACTGGTTGGCCTGGGCGTAGCGCGGATTGCCTTCCCAGAAATAGGTGCCTTCCAGGAACTCGAGGCCGGGACTGGCAAGGTCGACGGCTTCCAGGCTGTCGATGAAGCCGAAGATCTGCGGCTTGTTGGGGCCGAAGAACTCGCCCATTTCCTTCACGAAGGTGAGCACGCCCGGCCCCACCATGACGTGATAGATCACGTCGGTGTCCCGCGGGATCTTCGGGAAATACTTGGTGAACGAGGTCTCGGTCGGCGGGATCGCGATCTTCTGGATCACCTTGCCGCCCTGCTTCTCGATCGCGGCCGAGAAATAGTCGCGATGATCGTGGCCGAAGGCGAAGTCGGGGAAGATCATCGTGACCTTCTTGCCGAGATTCTGCGCCACGTAGGGCGCCATCGCCTGCACCTGGCTTTTCACGTCGGTGATGCCGGGCTGCAGGGTGTAGCGGTTCAGCATGCCGCTGGCGACATGGTGGCCCTCGGAGACCACGAAATAGGGCAGCTTCAGTTCGCCGGCGCGCGGCGCCGAGCCGATCACCACATGGCTGAACAGGGTGCCGAAGGCGATGTCGCAGCCGTGCTGGGTGGCGAACTTCTCCACCACCTCGGCGCCGCGCTTGGGATCGGTGCCGTCGTCTTCGGCGACGATCTCGACCGGCCGGCCGTTGATGCCGCCCGAGGCGTTGATCAGATTGGCCGCGGCCTCCGTGGTGCGGGAATACCAGCGCCCGTAGGCGGCGCCGATGCCGGTGCGATGGACCTGGAAGCCGATGCGGATCGGCTTCGCGCTCTGGGCCTGGGCATAGCCGACCCAGCCCGGCAGGGCCGACAGGCCCGCCGCGGCGCCGGCGCCGGCGGCCATGGTCTTGAGGATCTTGCGTCGCGTCCCGAGGGCGGGCGTTTGTCTCGTCTTGGACATCACGGCTCTCCTTGGCGTCGATGACGGGGCTGTTGGACGGGCCCCGGGGCGAAAGTTTGTAAGTCTACGAATGATCTGTCCAGCCGGCGCCCGGTGTCGGCGACCGGCGGCGCCATGCTAGCGGATCGACCTGCGCGTTTGAAACCGTGTCCGCGCGCGGCCGGTCTCAATAGCTGGGCCGGGTGGCGAAGGGCGTGAGCTGCAGTTCGTGCGTCCAGCACGAGCGGTCCTGGCCGTGCAGGTACCAGTAGGCCTCGGCGATCTTCACCGGGTTCATCACCACCTCCGGGCGCTGCTGCGCGCGGGGCAGGGCGCGGGTGCCGGGAGAATCGATCAGGCCGTCGATGACGATGTTGGCGACGTGCACGCCGTGCTCGGAATATTCCTCGCTCAGCACCTGCGCCAGGGTGCGCATCATCACCCGGGGATAGTAGAGCGACTGGCCGGTCATCCGCTTCCGGCCGCGCAGCGAGGAGGCGTTGTTGGTGATCAGCACCGTGCCCGCGCCGCGCTCGCGCATCGCCGGCAGCACCTCCTTCATCACCAGGAACGGGCCGGTGACCGTGATGTGCTGGGCGGTCTCAAGCATCTCGACCGGAATGAATTCCAGCAGTTCCTTCTCCGGCGGCAGGTCGCGGCCTTCCAGGTAGCCGGCGTTGTAGACGAGCACCTCGGGCGCGCCGGCCTCCTCGCGGATGCGCGCGAAGGCCGCGGCGATCGATTCCTTCGAGACCAGGTCCAGTTCCACGATCAGGCTCTCGCCGCCCTGGTCGGCGATCGCCGCCTGCAGCGCCTCCGCGTTCGCCGCCGTCCGGCTGGTCAGCACGGTGAAATAGCCTTCCGCGGCGAATTTCTGGGCGACGGCGCCGCCGATGCCCCAGCGGATCCCGACCGGCAGGTCGCTGTCGTCCACGTCGTGGCCGTGGGCGAGACGGGTATTGCGGCCGTCGGACTGCCATTTCGAGGTAGCGCCGATGACCACGGCGACGGGTTTTCCATTCGGATTCATGGTCGGCTCGGGCCTCCGAAGTTGCATGACGTGGCGCGCATGCTAGCGCGGAACCGGTTCCCGGCCAGCCTCGCGCACGGGAAATCCGGTTCAGGCGCCGCGGGGCGCGGCGAGCAGGGTCAGTCCGAACAGCGTGTAGGCGATCATGAAGGCCGCCAGCGGCACCTGGCTGACGAGCGCCCTGCGGGCATCGGCGAACAGGTCGACGGCAATCGCGTGCGAGGCCAGGATCGAGAGAATGTGGCCGGCAACGATCAGGCCCGCCTGGGTGAGCCAGATCGCCTGCACCGTGTCCCGGCTGTTGAAGAAGCCGGTGGTGACCCGGAAGTCGCCGAGGCCCAGCAGGTCGGCGCCGCGGCCCAGCGGATCGCTGAACGCCAGCAGGGCGTACTGGCCGTCCACCAGGAAGGCGGTGAGAAAGTGCGCGGCGTGATAGGCCAGCGCGATCGGCAGGACCGCGGCGGCGAGCCGGCCGAACGCCTCCGGGAACCGGTCCGGCGCGCCGGCCAGCGCGAGCCCCGCCCTGACCGCGCCGGCGAAGGCGGCGACCACCAGCAGGTTGGTGGCGATCAGGCCGATGGCGGTCGGCCAGACCACCGCGGAACGGCCGGGGAAGGCCAGCGGATTGATGCCGATCCGGGCCAGCCACCAGAAGGTCTCGTTCAGGCCGTCAAAGGTGCCGGTGCCGAGCAGGAACAGCACCAGCAGGCTGGCGCTGGGCGCAAGCGGCGCTGCCCGGACGATCTGCCAGCCCGGCAGGCCGACCGCCAGCCGGTCGCCGCGACGGCCGAACGGGGCGATCGCGGCATAGAGGGCAAGCAGCATCGAGAAACATTCGACGCGGGCAAGCCAGTCGCGCACGCCGAACAGCGCCATGCCGGCCAGCGTGAACAGGGCGTAGCCGGCCACGACGAGGGCCAGGCGGTCGGGATCGTCCGGCGCCAGATCGACCAGGAAGAACAGGCCGAAGGCCTGGAAGACGAGCAGGCCGGGCCAGCCGCTCCAGGACCCGGGCAGCCGCAGGGGCGGCGGGCGGCGCAGCAGGAAGGCGGCGAGCCGGGCGATGCCGTGCCACGGGCCGAACCAGCGCCACAGGTCGCCGAGCCCGCCCTGCAGCGAGACGAAGGCGATCCAGAACAGGGTCCAGATCGCGAGCGGCAGGGGATTGGCGAGCGGATCGCGCGAACCGGCAAGGCCGAGCACGATCAGGCCGACAAGCAGCGCCAGCATCGCCAGGCTGGTGGCGTCCGCGATCCGGCCCCCGGTGGCGCGCAGCAGCGCCAGCGGCGCGAACAGGCGGTGGGAAAGGTCGGCGGGCAGGAGAGCCAGCAGCACCACGGTCAGGGCGACCGCGGCGACGCCGGCGGTGATGTAGAGCCCCGTCGGCAGCAGCAGCACGAAGCCCTGCTGGGCGACATGGGCCGCGGCCGGACCGGCGGCGGCGAGCACGAAAATGCCCGTGGCCATGCCGAGGCCCAGCCGCACCACTGCCTGCCAATCGAGCACGAGTCGCTGCATCCCGCGAGCCTGCGCCAGGCGGCGGCGATTGCAACCGCCCGGTCTGCCGCCCGCCCCGCCGGATGGTTCTGGTCCAGACCGGAAAACTGCGGTGACTCCCGTCGCTGCCGCTCCGGCGTTCAGCGGTCCAGCGCGGCGCGGACGGCGACCGCCAGTTCGCGCTCCGTGAACGGCTTGTCGAGGATGGTGACGGCGCCGCCGGCCGCCAGCTCCGCATCGATGTCCGCCGCACGCAGGTTGCCGCTGGTCACGAGAACCCGGCCCGACGGGGCGATGTCGCGATAGGTGGCGGCGAGATCGAGGCCGGTGCGTTCCACGGCAAGGCGGTAGTCGGTCAGCAGGAGCGCGAAGTCCCGGTCCTCGGCCAGGCAGGCGAGCGCTTCCTCGTAGCTCGTCGCCTGCCGCGTGCGGTAGCCGAGACGGTCCAGAACCCCCTTGGCGTATTCGCAGATGTCGGGTTCGTCGTCGACGACGAGGATGGTCTCCCTGCCTTCGGGCAGGGGGTCGGGCCTTTCCCGCCCGATGCCCGGCGACGCATCGGCCCGCGGAAGCACCAGGATGAAGCGGGTGCCCGCGCCGGGGCGGGAATGGGCTTCGATCGCGCCGCCCGCCTGCTCGGCGAAGCGATGGACCATGCTGAGGCCGAGCCCGGTGCCGCCGCGCGGACGCCGCGTCGTGAAGAAGGGATCGAAGATGCGCGAGAGGATGTCGGGTTCCATGCCGTAGCCGGTGTCCTTGACGACGATCCGGACATAGTCCCCTGGCGGCAGGTTGGGATTGCCGCCCGCGACCGCGCCCGGCTCCAGGGTGACGGCGCTGATCGCGATCTCCAGCAGGCCGCCGCCCGGCATGGCGTCACGGGCGTTGAAGGCGAGATTGTAGAGCGCGTCCTGCAGGTCTCCGGGGGCGGCGGCGATCGGCCAGATATCGTCGGGGCAGGCGACCTCGACGTCGATCGGTCCGGCGTCCGGACCGGTGGGTGCGAGTTCGATGCCGGCCAGGATCGATCGCAGTTCCGCGACTGCGGTGATGTCGCCGCTGGCGGCCGGGCGGCCCAGCAGTTTCCGGGTGAGTTCGGCGCCGCGATGAACGCCGTCGAGCGCCCGCTCGAGGCGCTCGCGACGCTCTTCGCCATCCGGGCTGCCCGCCATCAGCAGCCGGATCTGGCTCTGGATCACGCCGAGAATGTTGTTGAAGTCGTGGGCGATCTCGCCGGTGGCGAGATCGAGCGCTTCCAGCTTGCGCATCTGGTGGACCTGCGTTTCAAGCGCCTTGATCTCGCTCAGGTCGGTCAGCGTGCCGATGAACTGCCTGGCGCCGTCGGCGACGATCTCCCCGATCCCCAGATGGATCGGAAAGCTGCTCCCGTCCCGCCTGCGGCCGCTGACCTCGCGGCCGCGGCCGATGATGCGGGCCTCGCCTGTCTCCCGGTAGCGGCGCAGATGGGCGTCGTGGCGTTCGGCGTCCGCCGGCGTCATCAGCATCGAGACGTTGCGGCCGGTAACCGCGTCCGAGCGCCACTGGAACATCCGCTCGGCGGCGGGATTGAAGGACAGGATCGTTCCGGTTTCGTCGATCACGACATGGGCCACGGTCGAGTGATCGAAGATCGAGCGGAAGCGGGCCTCGCTTTCCGAGGTCCGGCGGTCGGCCCGGACCTGATCGGTGATGTCCCGGGTGACCATGCGGAACCCGGCGAACAGGCCGTTCTCGTCCCGCAGCGGTCGGCCGCTGACGCGAATCCAGCGGTCCGGCGCCATGATGCCGGGACGTACGATGCCGGAGAACGCCCGCCGGTTCTCCAGGGCATGGATTTCCTCGCGCAGGCCCGGCGTCGCGTCTGGACCCTGAGCGGTCTTGCGATAGAGCGCCAGCAGATCCCGGCCGATCATGGTGTCCGGATCGAACCCGAACATGTCCTTGCTGGTGTGGATGAAGACGCAGCGGTAGTTCCGGTCGGTCTCCCAGAACCAGTCGGCGCCGAGGTCGGCGAAGTCGCGGAAACGCTCGGCGGTGTGAATCGACCGGTCGTTCTCGTCGCCGTCCTGGGACCGGGTTGGGGCCATGTCTCGGTCTCCGCTGGCGCTTGCCGGTCGGCCCGCCGGAACCGTTCAGGCCGCGCTCTCTGTTGCGAAGCTGACGGGGATGGACAGGCGATAGCCCGCGCCGCGCACCGTCTTGATGATCTGCGGACGGTGCGGGTCTTCCTCGATCTTCTGGCGGACCTTGCTGATCAGGGTATCGACGCTGCGGTCCATCGGGTTCCACTCCCGTCCGCTCAGGGTCTCGAGGATGTGGTCGCGGGTGAGCACGACATTCGCGTTCTCGACCAGCAGGGTGAGCAGGTTGAACTCGTGGGTGGTCAGAACCACGCGCTCCCCGGTGTTGCGGCGCAGTTCGAAACTCAGCAGGTCCAGCCGCCAGGATCCGAACAGCGCGATCCGGCTGTCCGCCGGGACGCCGGAGCGGGCCTCGCGGATCTGCTCGATGCGCCGCAGCACGCTGCGCACCCGCGCCAGCAGCTCGCGCTCGTCGAATGGCTTGGTGATGTAGTCGTCGGCGCCGATCTCCAGACCCACGACCCGGTCGACCGACGAATCCCGGCCGGAGATGATGATCAGGCCGGTTTCGTCCGACTTGCCGAGTTCGCGGGCGACATCGATTCCCTCGGCATCGGGCAGTCCCAGATCGAGCAGGATCAGGTGCGGTTCGACCTGTGCCAGGACATCGCGCATCTCCGCCTGCGAGTGCGCGATGCGTGTCGAGAAACCTGCGTCGTCGAGAAAGTGCCGGATGAATTCCGCGATCGCGGGTTCATCGTCGACGATCAGAATGATGACGTCTTGCCTGGCCGCGTTCATGTGAAATCGGGGACTTTACTGATTATGATTATGAGAAAGGCGGACCTTTCATTGTGGCTTCAGCCACTTCTTTCCTCTGCGATTGTTGAGGTTAGTGAGTTCAACCAAACGTGAAAAGAGCAAATCACGGGAAAATTGGTTAATATTACAAAGATTATCAATAAAATTTTATATTAATTGGTTCCGATATTCAGGTCGTTTTCACGACGTTCAGGCGATGGCGTCGTCCGACACGATGAGGTCCGCGAGGAGTGCGCGCAGCACCGGTCGCAGACGGGTGAGCGCTGCGGCGAGGTCGCTGTCGCTGTAGGGCCTGCCGACGCTGCTTTTGTGTTCGACCAGGCGAATGCGCAGATCGACGTCCTCGCCGAGCTCCTCCGGCGTGCGCAGGAACTGCACCGACAGGCGCCAGTCCCGATAGACGAACCCGCTTCGGCCTTCGGGCACCCTGAACCGAAGCTCAAGCCAGGCCTCGGCGTTGCTCCCGGCGATCGCGCACTGCGTGAGTTCGGGATCGATCTGCTGGCCGGGAAAGCGGGTTTCCAGGCGCTCAGAAAGGTGTCTCAGGCCGTCTGCGTTGTGCACGAGGCGGGTGCGCAGAAGCAATTGCTCCGACTTGTGCATGGCCGTTCGGTCCTCCGGGTATCGGGCTGTTGCGGCGTCGAGTTGCCAGGGGCCAGAGGCACAACCGGCCAGGAAGAGGAGGCACGTCAACGCGAGATATCCGACCGGCAGTGCTTGCCCTTGCACTCCTATGCGCCGCATGACTGCCCTTTCTTCAGTCCGTGATTTTCCAGATAGGCAGTCAATGCCTTGCCGGTGGCGCAATAACCCTTGGTCTGCAGGAAGTCGTTGAGCACCTTGATCAGGTAGTAGCGGTTCTCGCTGCTCGTCCCGGCGTCGTTGATGACGACCAGAACTTCATTGACATCCGATTCGTCGGTGACGCCGAAACGATAGATGCGCTCGCCCTTGGCGAAGGCCGAGATGCTCTTCTGCAGCGCGTCTGCCTGCTGCTCGAGCTGGACCAGGCTCACCTTCGCCGCCTCTTCCTGCAGCAGGCGTGTCAGGGCGTTCGAACGCTCGATGACGATCTTCGGAACGATGCTCTCGAAGGTGCCGACGGTCACCGTCGCCAGCGGCGCCGTTACCTCGCCGAAATTCTGACCGCGGACGATACGGCTGCGCCGGTCCATCTTGAACTCGTCGCGCCAGAACCAGCGGCTGGTATCCACCGGCCGGCCGAGCACCACGAAGGATCCCTTGCGCAGCGCGCCGAGCTGGGCTCCGCCAATATCGTCGGCCACCGAGCCGGCATAGAACTGCACAGTATAGTCGAGCAACATCGAGTTCTTCTCGTTGGCCTGGACCAGCCCGGCGGCCCGTGTGGCGATCGAGATCAGGGGCGAGAAGGCGGGCTGGCCGGCCAGGGCGGCGACGGTGCCGCCAAATTTGCGCACCTGTGCGAGGGTTTCGAGCGCCTCGGCATTGCGTTCGTCGGTGACGTTCATCACCCGGACCCGGAACATCGGCGCCGTTCGCTGGTCCCAGCGAGGCTCGAAATGCACCAGCAGGTTGGAAAAGTTGAGCGACTGGCCCGGCTGCACGCCGCGCTGGTACCAGACCACGATCGAGGTGTCGGAGCCGTCGGGCGCTGTCGCAAGATCGAGGATGACCGCGACATCTATGGTCTTGCGGGAGATCGAGGCTGGCCAGTCCTGCGGCAGTTCCACCGAGTTCATGATGATGCTCAGCGGCTCGCGGTGCTTGACCAGGTTGGATTTCTGGTCCTCGGCGATCTCCGCTTCCTGAGGGATCAGTACCGAGTGCTCTTCCGTCGGCGCGGCGACATAATAAACCCGGTTATCGGCATAGTCCGGAGGGGTGAAGACGCGATAGCGGTCTTCCTCTCCGAAGCCAGGGGCATCGCCCGCGCAGGCTGCGAGAAATCCGGCGAGCGCCATGGCCACCGCCCCGGTTCCGGTCGTCCGCATGACGCGGGAGTTTGTCCGCATGGCCCCTTGCCCCCTGTCCTTCGCCGGTCAGTCTTCCGGTCCAGTTCCCCAATGCGAGGCAATCCAGCATGGTCCGGGGGCCAAGCACTGTTGCATTTGCCACAGTCGGAGCGGGGGCGTCCCGCGATCAGTCGAGGGCGGGTCGGGATCGTGCGAGCGCGTCGAGCACCCCCTGCAGGATCCATTGCGCGGCCAGCTTGTCGACCACCTGTTCGCGCCGCCGACGCGAGGCGTCGACTTCGTCGATCAGAAAACGTTCGACCGCGGCGGTCGACAGCCGTTCGTCCCAGAACAGCAGCGGCAGGTCGCGCTTTTGCAGCAGGTTGCGGGCGAAGGCCCGGGTCGACTGGCAGCGCGGGCCCTCGCTGCCGTCCATGTTGACCGGCAGTCCGAGGACCAGCCCGCCGACCTTCCAGGTATCGATCTCGGCGGACAGCGCCTCGGCGTCCTTGGTGAATTTTCGCCGCCTGAGGGTGGCGAGCGGCGTCGCCAGCCGCAGCGCCGGATCGGAGAGCGCGAGGCCGATCGTCTTGCTGCCCAGGTCCAGGCCCATCAGCCGTTCGCCGGCGCCCAGCGCCGCGCGCAGGTCGGTTGCCTTGTCCAGGATCATTTGATAGTCACGTCCGCGCCCGAAGGGCAGTGAAATCGTTGAAAATCAAGGCGTTTTGCCGACGTCGCCAAGACCCCGGCAGGCCGCCCGAGCAGCATTCAGGAAACTGGCACATGTCGGTGGACAAGGCCACGGTGGCCCGCATCGCCCATCTCGCACGGATCGGCGTGCCGGAACACGAACTCGAGGCCCTGGCCGGGGAACTCGATACCATTCTGGGTTTCGTCGAGCAGCTTGACGAGGTCGCGACCGACGATGTCGCGCCGCTCTCCAGTGTGCACGACCAGGTGCTCGCCTGGCGCGAGGATCGCGTCGACGACGGCGACATGCGCGAGCGGGTATTCGCCAACCTGCCGGCGGGCGAGGGCGAGACCGGCCGCGACGATGTCGGAGATCGCGGAACTCGGCCTCTGTGAGGCGCGCGACCGGCTCGCGGCCGGCGACCTCTCGGCGCGGGACCTGGCGGAGGCCGGCATTCGCGCCATCGACGAGGCCGCCGGCCTGAACGCCTTCATCACCGTGACCCCGGAGCGCGCGCTCGACATGGCCGCGGCCTCCGATGCCCGCCGCGCCCGCGGTGAGGCCGGCGCCATGGAAGGGCTGCCGGTCGCCATCAAGGACCTGTTCTGCACCGAGGGCGTGCTGACGACGGCCGGCAGCCATATCCTCGACGGTTTCCGGCC
>JBGTSP010000103.1:0-13149 GCA_041940205.1 Alphaproteobacteria bacterium | reverse complement strand
ACGGCCGCGACCGTCTCGGGTCCCAGCGCCAGGATCTGCTCCGCCAGCGAGTCCGCGGCGCGGTGGCCATAGGCCTCCTCGCTCTCATTCGTCTCGCGATAGCGGTAGGCATTGCAGGGCGCGACGTGGAAGGTCTCCAGCAGCAGCGGGGCATAGAGGTCGCGCCGGCCCAGGTTGCCGCCGACCGACAGCGCCCCCAGGGTGTTGCCGTGATAGCTCTGCCAGCGGGCGATCAGGTGCCGGCGCTGCGGCTCGCCGCGTTCGACGTGATACTGCCGGGCGAGCTTCAGCGCGGCCTCCACCGCCTCCGAGCCGCCGGACACGAAATAGACCTTCGAGAGCCCCTCAGGCGCGCGATCGACCAGGAAGCGCGCCAGTTCCTCGGCCGGCTCGCTGGTGAAGAAGCCGGTATGGGCGAACGGCAGGGCGGCGGCCTGGGCCTGGATCGCGGCGATCACCTCGGGATCGGAATGTCCCAGGCAGGAGACCGCCGCGCCGCCCGACGCATCGAGATAGCGCCGGCCCTCCGCGTCGATCACGTAGCAGCCCTCGCCCCGCACCGCGGTCCGCGGCGTGGCGCGGGCGGACCGGTGGAAAACCGCGCTCGTCATTCGGCGCCTCCCCAGTAGATGTTGGCCGACCGCAACTGCCGCTCGCCGTCGCGCAGCCGTTCGGTGGCCTCCTCGCCGGCAGCCCGGTAGGCCGCCGCGACGATCGCCTCGGCCACCGTCAGCGCGGCCGAGATCGAACGGAAGAAGGACGGCCCGGCATTGGCCACCAGCACGGCCTCGTCGGCGCGGCGGGCCAGCGGCGAGATCGCGCTGTCGGTGATCGCGACGATCGTCGCCCCGACGCCGCGCGCGGCTTCCACCGCCGCGACGGTCTCGCGGGTATAGGGATCGTAGCTCACCGCGATCAGCAGATCCTCGGCGCGGATGTCCCGGATCTGGTCGACCAGCGTGCCCGCCTGGCCGCCCAGCAGCACCGCCTGCTCGCGGAACATGCGGAGCGCGTAATGCAGGTACCAGGCGATCGGATAGCACTTGCGCAGGCCGACGAGATGCACCGTGCGCGCGGCGACGACGGCCCGGGCGATGCGTTCAAGGCGCTCCTCGCCCAGGCCCGAGAGGGTCTCGTGCAGGTTGCGCGCCGAATCCCGCTCGACCTCCGCCAGCAGCGAGCCGGCGTTGCGGTCCTCGCCGCGAAGCCGCTGGGCCCGGGCCGAAAAACTGACCGGCCGGGTCTTCAGGCGGTCGCGGAAACGCTCGCGGAAGGCCGCGAAACTGCCATAGTCGAGGCGCTTGGCCAGGCGCACGAAGGTCGAGGGATGCACGCCGGCCCGGGCCGCGACGTCGCGCAACGAGCCGAACGCGATCTCGTCCGGCGCGTCGAGCACGTAGCGCGCGGCCAGCTGCAGTTGCGGGCTGAGTTGCGGAAACACCGCTTCCAACCGGTCCCGTCCCCCGATTTCACCATCGTCCAGCACGCGATCCCCCAAAAAAACCGCGTTTCGTCCAGAACCCGGATGGTAGACCCGGCCGCCCGATCGATGCAACAAATGCATCATTGAAGGCGGTTATGAATCATATGTTTCTTCGGAATCGGCGGAACTGGCGTTGCTAAAGAAAAATGCGTCCAATTTTCAATAATTTGAAGCGTTCGCGCCGATCCGGTTAGGCTTTACACTTCATCCGGGCGCAAGGCCCGGCGGCGGGGACGGAAACGGGTTGAACAGGACGCAGCAGATCCTGGATTTTCTGGAGTTTGTCGAAGGGCAGCCGCGGCAGTCCGTGCGCCAGCTCATGGGCAACATCCTGCTGAAGAGCCGGATGATGACCGACGCGGAGGCCGGGTCGATCTTCATCGTGCGCCGCCACGGCCGGCGCCAGTGGCTGGAGCCCGAAAGCCTGCAGAACGACCGGCTGAAGGTCGGCCGCAACAAGTTCACCGTCGACGTCTCGCCGACCAGCATTGCCGGCTACGTCGCGATGACCGGCGAGATCGTCAACATCGCCGACGTCTACAAGATCCCCGGGGACGCGCCCTACAGTTTCTCCGCCGAGAACGAGATCGGCGACTACCGCACCCGCTCGATGCTGTGTTTTCCGCTGAAGAACTACCAGGACCGGGTGATCGGCGTGGCCCAGCTCATCAACCGCTGTCCGCCCGGCCGCAACGGGCCGCTGCCCTTCCGCAAGGACCAGGCCCGCCTGGTGCTGCCGATCGCGCGCTCGCTGGCGACCCATATCGAGCGCGCCGACATGCTGGAGACGATCCGCGGCAAGAACCGGGAACTGCGCGCCCGCAACGACATGCTGGCCGAGCAGCGCCGGCAGGTGGAGGCGCTGCAGGTCGAGACCGAGGACGCCTTCATGATGTCGATCAACCTGCTGGCGCGGGCCGCGGAGATCCACGACGAGGAGACCGGCAACCACATCGTGCGCTGCAACGAGTACAGCCGCTTCCTCGCCGAGGAGCTGGGCATGGACCGGGAGTTCTGCGACGAGATCCACTATTCGGCGCAGCTCCACGATGTCGGAAAGATGAGCGTCAATACCGCGGTGCTGAAGAAGGAAGGGCGGCTGACCGACGACGAGAAGGCCGAAATGGACCGCCATCCGACCTACGGCTACCAGATCCTGGTGCAGTCGCCGCGGCTGCAGATGGCCGCCGAGATCGCCCTCAACCACCACGAGAAATGGGACGGCAGCGGCTATCCCCGCGGCATCAGGGGCGAGGCGATCCCGCTGTCGGCGCGCATCGTCGCGCTGGCCGACATCTACGACGCGCTGCGCTCGCGGCGGCCCTACAAGCCGGCCTTCAGCCACGAGCAGACCTGCGCGATCATCCTGGAGGGCGACGACCGGATCGACCCGTCCGGGCATTTCGATCCCGGCCTGCTGGCGCTGTTCGCCCGCCGGCACGAGGGCTTGCGGGAAATCTATCGCCGCCTGCGTGACGACTGACACTGTTGCCACCGCGGCGGATCGGCGAGCCTGAGCGGCGTCGGCGGGCTATACTGCCGGCGAACCGTCACGGACCAGCCGGTGCAGCCGAAGGGACGTCCCGATGCTAGCGAAGATCAGAAAGAGCGCGGCCTATCTCGTTCCGGCAGTGATGCTGGTCCTCTCGCTGGTCCTGCTGCAGCACGATCCGCAATTCCTGAAGATCTTCCGGCTGAAGCTGTTCGACCAGTACCAGATCCTGAAGCCGCGCGAATACAAGCCGGTGCCGGTGAAGATCCTGGACATCGACGACGAAAGCCTGAAACGCCTGGGGCAGTGGCCCTGGCCGCGTACCACGCTGGCCAACATGCTGATCCGCGCCTTCGAGAGCGGCGCCGCGGTGGTCGCCTTCGACGTGGTCTTCGCCGAGGAGGACCGCACGTCGCCGGCCAAGATCCTGCCGATCTGGCTGGATGCGCCCGAGGGCGATCTCTCGAAGATCGCGCCCGAATGGAAGGACTTCGCCAACGCCATCCTGCAGTCCATTCCCGACCATGACGCGGTGTTCGCCGACGTCATCGCGCAGACCCGCGTCGTCTCGGGCTACACGCTCGACGATTCATCGACCGCGCCGCCCTCCAAGCCCAAGGCGGGCTTCTCGCATGCCGGCATGGACCCGACGCCGATCATCAAGGCCTTCAGCGGGGCCACCAACAACCTGCCCGTGGTCGACGAGGCCGCGGCGGGCACCGGCATCTTCAACCTGCAGCCCGAACCCGACAACATCGTCCGCCGCGTCAGCCTGTTCCTCAGGGTGGGGGACACCAAGGTGCCGGCCCTGTCGCTGGAGGCGATCCGGGTATTGCAGGGCGCGACCACCTACATCCTCAAGGGCGCCGGGGCCAACCAGGAAGAGAGCTTCGGCGAGAATACCGGTCTCAACAACGTCAAGGTCGGCCGCATCATCGTCCCCACGGAGGGCGACGGGCGGATGTGGGTGCACTATTCGAAGGACGTTCCCGAACGCTGGCTGCCGATCTGGAAACTGTTCGAGCCCGACTTCGATCCCAAGACCATCGAGGGCCACATCCTGTTCGTCGGCACCTCCGCCGCCGGCCTGAAGGACCTGCGCGCCACGCCGCTGAACCCGGCGGCGGCGGGTGTCGAGGTGCATGCCCAGGCCACCGAGCAGATGCTGCTGGGCCATTATCTCTCGCGACCCGACTGGGCGCTGGGCGCGGAAACCGTCGCCATCTTCCTGCTGGGCACCATCCTGATCCTGATCACCCCGCGGGTCGGGGCGGCCTGGGGCGCCTTCGCCGGCGGCATCTCCGCCGTGGTCGGCATCGCCGCCTCCTGGTACGCCTACGACGAGCACCTGATGCTGTTCGACCCGATCTATCCGGCGATTTCGGTGCTGGCGATCTACCTCGCGGGCTCGCTGATCAACTTCCTGAACACGGAAGCCGAGAAGCGCTTCGTGCGCGGGGCCTTCGCGCAATATCTCTCGCCGGCGCTGGTCGAGCAGATCGCGGAGAACCCGGACCTGCTGAACCTCGGCGGGGCGCGCAAGGACCTGACCTTCCTGTTCTGCGACGTCCGCGGCTTCACCGCGATCTCCGAACAGTTCAAGGGCAACCCGGCCGGGCTGACGGTGCTGATCAACCGGTTTCTCACGCCGATGACCGACATCATCATGGCCCGCCACGGCACCATCGACAAATATATGGGCGATTGCATCATGGCGTTCTGGAACGCGCCGCTGGATGTCCAGAAGCACGAGCATTTCGCCTGCGAATCGGCGCTGGAAATGTTCAAGGGCCTGGACGAGCTGAACCGGACCCTGCAGGAGGAGGCCGCCGCCGAGGGCCGCACCGCGCGCGAACTGAACATCGGCATCGGGCTGAACACCGGCGACTGCATCGTCGGCAACATGGGCTCCGACCAGCGCTTCGACTATTCGGTGCTGGGCGACGCGGTGAACCTGGCCTCCCGGCTGGAGGGCCAGTCGAAGAATTACGGCGTCGGCGTGGTGCTGGGGCCCGACACGCGCGAGGCGGTGAAGGACGAGTACGCCACCATCGAGCTCGACCTGATCGCGGTGAAGGGCAAGGAGGAAGCCGTCAACATCTACGCCCTGCTGGGCGACAAGACGATGCGCGACGATCCGAAGTTCCAGGAACTGACCCGCAACCACGACGCCATGATCACCGCCTACCGCAGCAAGCAGTGGGACGAGGCCGAGTGCCTGATCGAGCAGTGCCGCAAGCTCGACGGCTCGCTGGAGGTGCTCTACGAGATGTACGAAGAACGGCTGGCCGAGTATCGCGAGAACCCGCCGCCCGAGGAATGGGACGGCGTCTTCGTCGCCACCTCGAAGTAGGACCGCCCGGGCGCTTTGTCTGGTCGCCGGGCTTGGGATATAGAGCGAACAGGGCGGCGCGACGGCGCGACGACGCGCCGGTCGTGTGCGCCTAGGCGCTTGGGTGGGGCCTCATCGATGACCGGTAACTCCGCGAAACGGCCGCAGGCCCGCCGGTTGCGGGACCAGCGATGAGCGACGACGAAGCCAGCGATCTCGACATCCCCAAGGGGAAGCAGGCCAACGGCCACCGGCCGGTGGGACTGTTGCCGTCGATCTTCGCGCCGGGGCTGGATTCGCCGGCCGCGGATATCGGCGACCTGCCGTTCGACGTCGACAGCCGGCTTGCCGCCGTGGTGCGCCTGACCTCGACGATTCCCGAAGACACCTATTCCGCGCCGCTGCTGGGTACCGAGCGCGAGGGTTCGGCCATCCTGCTGGACGAGGAAGGCCTGGCGCTGACCATCGGCTACCTGGTGCTGGAAGCGCGCACGGTAATGCTCGAGAACGAGCACGGCGTGCCGGTACCGGCCGAGATCGTCGCCTACGACTACGACACCGGCTTCGGCCTGGTGCGGGCGATCGAGCCGCTCGGCCTGCCGGCGATGCCGGTCGGCCGCTCCGCCGATCTCGAGGAACGCGACACCGTGCTGGTCGCCGCGCATGGCGGCCGGGCCGCCGCCGTTGCCGCCGAGGTGGTCTCCAGGCGGCCGTTCGCCGGTTACTGGGAATACATGCTGGACGAGGCGATCTTCACCGCGCCGCCGCATCCCAACTGGGGCGGCGCGGCACTGATCGGCATGGACGGCCGGCTGCAGGGCCTGGGTTCGCTCTATGTCGAGGACGCGCGTCCCTCCGCGCCGGGTTCGAAGGGCAACATGTTCGTGCCCATCGACCTGCTGCGGCCGATCTTCGGCGACCTGCTGCGCAACGGCAAATCGGAGGACCCGCCCAATCCGTGGCTCGGCATGTTCACCGCCGAAGCGATGGGCCAGCTGCATGTCGTCCACCTGGCGGACGGCGGCCCGGCGCAGAAGGCGGGCATCAAGGACGGCGACGTCGTGCTGAAGGTCGCCGGCACCATGGTCTCCGACCTGATCGATTTCTATCGCCGGCTCTGGTCCCAGGGTCCGGCCGGCACCGCCGTCACCCTGACGATGATGCGCGAGTCGACGGCGTTCGAGATCACCATCACTTCCGCCGCCCGTTCCGACTTCATGCGCATGCAGGAGCGCTGAGCATGCCGGCGGCCGGGCCCGCGCCTGCGCCGGTCGGCCGGCGCCGGCTGCTGCGCGCGCTGCCGCCACTGGCGCTGCTGGCGGTATCGCTGCCGTTCGCCCGGCCCGCCCTTGCCGCGGTCGACCAGGCGACGATCGAGGGCGCCCGGGCGTTCATGCGTTCGCTCGCCGACCAGGCCATCGCGGTGCTCGGACAGCCCGGCCTGCCGCTTGCCGAACGGGAGCGGCAACTCGCCAGCCTGCTGGCGAACGGCTTCGACATGGTCTTCATCGGCCGTTTCGTGGTCGGCCGCCACTGGCGGGAGATGAGCCGGGAGCAGAAGGTCGACTATCTGGGCCTGTTCCAGACCTATGTCCTGCGCACCTATTCGCGCCGCCTGGGCGGGTATGCCGGCGAGCAGTTGCAGATCACCGACGCCAAGGCCGCCGGCAAGAAAGACGTGCTGGTCGCCACCGCGATCACCCAGGCCGGGGCGCCGCCGATCCTGGCGACCTGGCGCATCCGCCGGCGCAAGGCCGGCTTCCGCATCATCGACGTCATGGTGGAGGGGGTCTCCATGGGACTGACGCAACGCAGCGAATTCGGCTCGATCATCGCCAGCAACGGCATCAACGGCCTGATGCAGGCGCTGCAGGCCCGCGTCGACCGCTTCAGCGTGAGCCGGTCATGAGGGCCCGCGCGATCGGCGTCGGCCTGCCCGCGGCCCTGCTGCTCGCCGGCCTGCTGCTTGCACCATCGTCGCCGAGCCGGGCATCGGACGTGGCGAGCGGCCTTGCCGCCTACGAGCGCGGGGATTTCCTCACCGCCCGGCAGATCTGGATGCCGCTGGCCGAGCGCGGCGACGCCCAGGCCCAGTACAACCTGGGCGTGCTGTTCGACGAGGGCCGGATCGGCCCCGCCGACCGCAAGCGGGCGATGTCCTGGTGGCGCCGCGCCGCGGCCCAGGGTCTCGCCCGGGCGCAGCACAACCTTGCCTCGGTCCACATCGCCGGCGACGGGGTGCCGCAGGATTTCGAACAGGCCCTGCGCTGGCTCAAGCAGGCCTCGTCGTCCGGCCTCGCCCGCTCGCAATACACGCTGGGCAAGATGTACGAATACGGCCTCGGGGTGGATATCGACCTGGAGAAGACGGCGAGCCTGTTCGCCGCCGCCGCGGAACAGGGCTTCGAGCCCGCGCAGTACAACATGGGCAAGCTGTATCGCGACGGGCGTGGCGTAGACCGCGACGACGACGCTTCGGCCCGCTGGTTCGCGCGGGCCGCGAAGCAGGGCTACGCCAAGGCGCAGAACCACCTGGCGACCCGCTACGCCAGGGGCCGCGGCCTGCCCCAGAATCCGGCCATGGCCTATTTCTGGACCGCGCTGGCCGCCCGCGCCGGGCACGAGCCGGCACAGGCCGCGCTGGCCGAACGGGCGGCGGCACTGCAGCCCGCCGAACGCCACGCCCTCGACCTGCGGGTGGCGCGCTGGCGTCCGGTGCGCGAGTAGCCGGGCCGCAGGTGGTTTCGTTCCCCGACATGTCCGGGCGCCGGCGCGCCGCCGGTGCCCTGTTCGCCCTGGCGCTGGCGCTGCTCGTTGCGGCGCCGGCCCCGCCGGCCGGAGCCCAGGACCGCCACGGCGATCAGGTTCGCGCGATCCTGGCCGAACAGCAGGCCGCGGCCGGCCGCATCAATTACGGCAGCACCAGCCAGTACCGGCTGATTGCCGGGCAGACCCAGTCCGCGCTGAGCGCCTATGCCCTGCAGACGATCAGCGCGGAACCCGCCTCGGCCGGCGCGGTGATGGCGGCGATCGGCCGGCATGCCCCGGAGGCCGCCGGCGAGGTCGCCCGGACCGTGGCGGCGACCTTCCCGGGCCTCTCGGGCGCGATCTATGGCGGGATCGGCCTGCCAGCGCCCGCGCCGGCGCCGGTCGCCCAGGCCTTTCCCCGCGCCGCGCCCCCCGCCGCCCCGCAGGTCCAGGGCCGCTTCGCGATCGCCGCGCCGGCCCAGGGCGGGATACTGGCGCCGCCCGGCGACCTGGACGCCGCCCAGGCGGCCAGCATGGCGATCCAGCAGATCGCGCAGAATCCCGCCCTGCTCACCCGGGCGGTGCAGGCCGCGATGGCCGCAGCGCCGGGCCGGGCGGGCGAGGTCGTCGAACGCATCGCCGGCGCCTTTCCCGGCTTCGCGACGCAGATCCGCCAGGCCGCCAGCGGCGCACCGCCGCCCCAGAGCCTCGCAGCGCCCGGGTTTCCGGCGCCCCCCGGGGGACAGACCGCGCCCCGCAGCCTGACCGCGCCCGCCACCGCCGGCGGCGACCTCGCCCTGCGCCGACCCGCGCCGCAATTGCAGACCGGCCCGCAGGTTCCCGCCGGCGCCGGCACGCCTCGCCTGGTGCAGTCCCGGCCGGTCGGCGAGAGCGGTGTGCCCTCGCTGGTCGCCCGCGACAATCGGGGCGGCCCGCGCTTCGGACAGATGGCGGGCCGGCAACTGCCGGCGCGGGAAATCATCGAGGGCCAGGGCGTCTCGAACGAACCGGAGATTGCCGGCGGCGAGCGGATCAGCGATCCGCTGGAGCCGGTCAACCGGTTCTTCCACGCGGTGAACGACACCATCGACGTGGTCCTGCTGCGGCCGATCGCCTGGGTCTACAACCGCCTGCTGCCCGATCCGGTCATCGCCGCCATCGGCCGGGTCTTCGACAATCTGGGCGAGCCGGTGATCTTCGCCAACGACCTGCTGCAGTTCGATTTCGCGGACGCCGGCACGGCAGCCGGCCGGTTCGCCATCAATTCCACCATCGGCGTGCTGGGCCTGTTCGATTTCGCCGACGATTTCGGCCTGGAGCGCCATCACGCCGATTTCGGCCAGACGCTGCAGTCCTACGGCACCGGCCCCGGTCCCTACCTGGTATTGCCGCTGATCGGCCCGAGCACGACGCGCGACGCCTTCGGCCGGGTGGTCGACACCCTGATGGATCCGCGCACCTACCTGCTCGACCCCGGCCCCAACCTGGCCCTCACCGCCGGCAACGCGGTGGTGATCCGCGAGCGGGTGCTGGAGCCGCTGGACGAGCTGAAGAGCGGATCGCTGGACTATTACGCCGCGCTGAAGGCCGCCTACTACCAGCGCCGGGCGGTCGAACTGCGCAAGGGGCTGGGCGATCCCAACACCGGCCGGCTGGACGAACTGTTCGACGCCGCGGACGACGGCCTGGAGCGCATCGAGGACGATCTCGAGGAACTGCCGAGCCTGAACAACCGGCCGCCGGCACGCCTGCCGCGCCGGCTGGACACGCCGCCTCCGCCACCGCCGGCGCGCAGCCTGCCCGCCGCGCCGCAGACCGCGCCCGCAAGTCCGCCGCCACCGCCGCCGCCGCCCTCGGTCCTGCCCCGCCAGCCCGCCGCGTCACCGGCGGCGCCGGGCGAAAGCGACGACCTGAAGCTCGAGAACCCGGACGACCTGAAGCTGGAGGATCCCGGATCGCTGCGGCTGCAGGACGACAGCCCGCTGAAGCTGCAGAACTGACGATGCGTCCGTTCGGCCCCGACGTCGTGCTCGACGAGACCGCCTTCGTGGCCGACAGCGCCCAGCTCTACGGCCGCGTCCGGCTGGGCCCGGAGGTCTCGGTCTGGCCCAATGCCGTCGTGCGCGCGGAAATGCACGAAGTCTCGATCGGCGAAGGCTCGAACCTGCAGGACTTCGTGATGGTCCATGTCGGCAACGAAACCGGCACCCATGTCGGCCGCAACTGCTCGATCACCCACCGGGTCACCCTGCACGGCTGCCGCATCGGCGATCACTGCCTGATCGGCATCAACGCCACGGTGATGGACGGTGTGGAAATCGGCGAGAACTCGATCGTCGCCGGCCATGCCTTCCTGCCGGCGGGAAAACGCTATCCGGCGAACGCGATAATCGCCGGAATTCCCGGGACGGTGGTCAGGCAGCGCAACAACTTCGTCGCCAACGGCATCAACGCCTATATTTACCGGCTGAACGCGCAGGCCTTTGCCCGCGGCGAGCATCGTGCCTGGTCCGACCCCGAACTGACCGGGCTGGTTGCGGCGGAGAGGGCGCGCCTGGAAGACTGCCTGGCGAAGCAAGAGGCGAAGGCATGATCGAGAAACCCTACCTGCTGTTCCTGGGCGACGCCCGCGACCAGCTCGCGGCCAAGACCGCCCAGGGCGTGGCCGACTGGCGGCCCGAATGGTGTGTCGGCCAGTTGCGCCTGCCGGGCTGCCAGGCCGATACCGGCCTCGGGGACCTGACGATCGAGGAGGCCGTGGCGCGCGGCGCCCGCACGTTCGTGGTCGGCACCGTGAGCTCGGGCGGCATGCTGCCGGAAAGCTGGAGCGGCCTCATCGTCGAGGCGATCGAGCGCGGCATGGACGTGGCATCCGGCCTGCACACCCGGCTCGACAGTTTCCCCGCGGTGCGCGAGGCCGCCGAACGCCATGGCGCCAGCCTGCACGAACTGCGTCACAGCACCGTGAAGCTCGGCACCGGCAAGGGGCTGCGCCGCGCCGGCAAGCGTCTGCTCACTGTCGGCACGGACTGCTCCGTCGGCAAGAAATACACCGCCCTGTCGTTCGAGAAGGAGATGCGGGCACGCGGCATGAACGCCGATTTCAGGGCGACCGGGCAGACCGGCGTGCTGATCGCCGAGCGCGGCATCGCCATCGACGCGGTGATCGCCGATTTCATTGCCGGCGCGGCCGAATGGCTGACCCCGGAGAACGATCCCGAGCACTGGGACGTGGTCGAGGGCCAGGGTTCGCTGTTCCATCCGGCCTTCGCCGGGGTGACCCTCGGCCTGCTGCACGGCGCCCAGCCGGATGCCATCGTGCTGTGTCACGAGGCCACCAGGGCCCACATGCGCGGCCTGCCGGACTGCCCGATTCCGAGCATCGAGGCCTGCCTCGCCGCCTATCCGCCGCTGGCGCACCTGACCAATCCCGACGCCCGGATGGTCGGCATCGCCGTCGACACCCACCATCTGGGCGACGACGAGGCGGCCGCGTACCTGGCGGGCCTCGCCGACCGGCACGGCCTGCCCGCCTGCGATCCCCTGCGCGGCGGGGTCGGTCCGATCGTCAACGCGCTGGGCTGACCCGGTGCGGCAGCTGACGATCGATGTCCAGCGCTGGCCGATCGCCGGCGTCTTCAGGATCTCGCGCGGCTCGCGCACCGAAGCCGAAACCCTCACGGTCACGCTCGCGGCCAAGGGACGAAGCGGCCGCGGGGAATGCGTGCCCTATGCCCGCTATGGCGAGAGCCTTGACTCGGTGCGGGCGCAGATCGAGGCGATCCGCCCGGAAATCGAGGCCGGCGTCAGCCGCGAGGGTGTGCGGGCGCTGCTCCCGGCGGGCGCGGCGCGCACCGCCGTCGACCGCGCGCTCGGGGACCTGGAGGCCAAGATCACCGCGCGTCCCGTCGCCGTGCGCGCCGGCGTCACCCTGCCCGACAGCCTGGTGACGGCCTACACGCTGAGCCTCGATACCGCCGAGGCGATGGGCCGGGCGGCGGCCGAGGCGGCGGCCCGGCCGTTGCTCAAGCTGAAACTGGGTGGCGACAGCGCCGATCTCGACCGGGTCGCGGCGGTCCGCGAGGCGGCGCCGGAAGCGCGTCTGATCGTCGATGCCAACGAAGCCTGGTCGCCCGACGGCCTCGAGGGAAACCTCGCGGCGATGGCCGCTCTGGGGGTGGCGCTGGTGGAACAGCCGCTGGCGGCCGGCAGCGACGACGCGCTCGGCGACGTCGCGCACCCCGTACCGGTCTGCGCCGATGAATCCTGCCACACCGCCGACGACCTGGAAGACCTGCGCGGGCGCTACGACGCGGTCAACATCAAGCTCGACAAGACCGGCGGCCTGACCGAGGCGGTGGGCATGCTGAAGGCGGCGCGCGCCCTGGGCTTTCAGGTGATGACCGGCTGCATGGTCGCCTCGTCTCTGGGCGTCGCGCCGGCCCTGCACCTCGTCGTTTGCCACCGCCTCCGCTGCAGATGCTGTTGCTGCGAATGGCATCAGGAGGGGTACAAACTACTCCAAGGCAAACACGCCAAGAGAAGCGATGCTGTATGCGATGATGCGCCATTTGTCGTGGTATTGGGCGTTCTTACGGTCTTGAAGGGCTGACACCGGGAGTTCGTCCTTCTCGCTTTCTTGGTAGGACAGCATCAAGCAGTGCCTAAAAGCCTCAAACTGCGCCTCAACCTTAGCCATATGCCCGTAGCATCCATCTTTCAATTTCTTCTTCAAAGCTATGGCCTACTTCCTCACCTCCTTATTCAAATCCATGGATGGGTACGCATTGAAGAACTCCTGCATATCCTTCTACCACTAAGGTTCAATCTTGCTAAAATACTCCGCTGTCAGAACGTCGAATGCCTCTCTTATTAGCTTGTCACCAGGTCTGTATTAGTGTTCGCCTTCCGTTTCAATTAACAATTCATTTTTCGCATAGAGTAGCTGGTTGCAGATTTCATCAATGTGTCTTTTCCCTATGTACATTTTGTAGATTTCAAAGACTTCTAGGATTATTTCCCATGCTTCGTTGGCTTCCCAGTTCAATTACTCATCCATCACCACTTGCTTTCCTTTCGCTCATTTGAATAATT
>JBGTSP010000102.1:0-13405 GCA_041940205.1 Alphaproteobacteria bacterium | reverse complement strand
GGCAGGGTCTGCATCAGGTCGAGCACCGGCCGCAGCCCGGCGTAGAGGCGAGGCCGGTGCGCCGCGGCGATGCCGATCGGCACGCCGAGCCCCATGCACAGCACGCAGGCGCTCAGCACCAGGGTCAGGGTCTCGGTGGTCTCCTCCCAGTAGCCCTGGTTGACGATGAAGAGCAGGCCCGCGACCACCAGCACGACCGTCTTCCAGTTGCGTTGCAGCAGCCAGGCGAGGCCTGCGAAGGCGGCGATCACCGCGATCGGCGGCGGCGCCTGCAGCACCAGCAGGACCGTGTCGATCATCGCTTCCAGGCCGACGGCGAGGCCGTCGAACAGCCAGGCGCCGTTGTCGGTCAGCCAGTCGACGACGTCGCGCGCCGCCCGGCCGATCGGCAGCTTGTGCTCGCTGAGCCACTCCATGGGCGGCATCCCGCGGCCGGGAGCACCCGCCCGGTCGAAGCGGCAGGCGCCCGGCGGCCGGAATCAGGTCCGGCGTCTACAGACCGAGCTTGCCGCGCACCGCGGCGAGAGCGTCGCCGCCGTCCTTCGTCGTCACGCCGGCAAGCCAGCCCTCGAGCACCTGCGGATTCTTCTTCAGCCAGGCCTCGGCCGCCTTTCGCGGATCCTCGCCGTCGTTGAGGATCGCGCCCATGATCTCGTTTTCCATGCGCAGCGAGAAGACGAGGTTGCCCAGCAGCGTGCCCACGTTGGGGCACTCCTTGGCATAGCCGGCGCGGGTGTTGGTGTAGACCGTGGCGCCGCCGAAATTCGGGCCGAACACGTCATCGCCGCCGGAAAGATAGGCCATCTCGAAATTGGCGTTCATCGGATGCGGCTCCCATCCCAGGAAGACCACGTCCTGCTGCTTCTTCACCGCCCGGGCAACCTGCGCCAGCATGCCCTGCTCGGAACTCTCGGCCAGCTCGAAGCCCTTCAGGCCGAACTGGTCTTTCTCGATCATGTCGAGGATCAGGCGGTTGCCGTCGTTGCCCGGTTCGATGCCGTAGATCTTGCCGTCCAGCGAGTCGCGGAACTTCGCGATGTCGGCGAAACTCTTCAGGCCGGCGGCATGGGTGTATTTCGGCACCGCCAGGGTGTATTTCGCGCCCTCGAGATTGACGCCCAGGGAGTCCACCGTGCCCTTGTCGAGATAGGGCCGGATGTCGGCTTCCATCGTCGGCATCCAGTTGCCGAGAAAGACGTCGATGTCCTTTTTCGCCATCGAGGCATAGGTCACCGGCACCGACAGCACCTTCACGTCGGTTTCGTAGCCGAGGGAATCGAGCACCAGCGTGGTTGCCGCCGTTGTCGCGGTGATGTCCGTCCAGCCGACGTCGGAGAAGCGCACCGTGCCGCAGTCGGCGGCGGCGGCGCCCGCGAACAACACGGCGAAAGCGCCACCCAGCAGGGCGGATTTCAGGCTTGGCGACGGCATGGATGGCATCTGGCTCTCCCCGGTTGACCGGAATGTCCGGCCGTCCGGCCCGCGAAACGCCGGCCGGATCGTTTTGTTGATTGACCGGTCAATAAAAAAACGAAACCGGCACGATTGCAAGGACGAAGGGCAGGACCAGCCCGGAAACCCGCCCGAAAGACGCGATCAGCCGCAGCCGCAGCCGCCCTCGGAGTCCTCGTCCTCGTCGTCCTCGACATCGGCGATCTCGTCGGGTGCGATCACCTGGACCAGGCCGTCATTGCCGCCTCCCGATCCCTCGATGCCGACCTCGGCGTCCAGGGCATCATCGAGTTCCTCGTCGACGCCTTCGTCCTCGTTCAGCACCTCGTTCTCGGTCTCGGTGACCAGGTCCTCGACCTGGTTGCTCGCGACCTCGACCGCGAGATCCTCGGTGCCCGCATTGTTGTCGCCGATACCCAGCAGGGTGGCGATGTCCTCGGCGTTGAAGGTCAGCGCGCCGCCGCCGGACAGGACGATGGAAAGCACGCTGGCCGAAGGATTGGCGGTGCCGCCGATGAGGCCTTCCAGTTTCGCCGCCACGGCCTCCAGCGACAGGCTGTCGGAGAAGATCTGCAGCGCGCTGTTGATGCCGATGCCGGCGCCCGTGGCCTTCAGGGTGACCGCCTTGGCGGTGATCTTGCCCTCGATCTGGCCGGCCGTGATGCTCACGTCGCCGCTGGCATCCAGGCTGTTGAAGCCGAGGTCGACCAGGCCCGTGGCGGACACGATGTTGAAATTGCCGGTCTTCAGGGTCGCGCCGACGGTGAAGTCGTTGACGCTGGCGACCGTCAGCGAGGTGAGGCGGGTGGTGGCGCCGACATTGCCGCCCAGCGCGATGTTGCCGCTGCTCGCGCTCAGGGTCAGGTCGGTGTTGCCGTCCAGTGTGCTGGAGAAGGTGATGGCGCCGCCCGCGGTGGTGACGGCGTTGGCGCCGGAGAAATTCACCGGACCGGCAAAGCTCGCGCTGCCGCCTCCCGAGACGATGCCCAGCCCGGCATTGCTCGCAAGACTGCCGGCAAAGCTGATGCTGCCGCCCGAGGTCGCGAAGGTGCTGGCGCCGTCGAGGGTCACGGCGCCGGCGAAGCTGGCGTTGCCGCCGCCCGTGGTGAAACCGAGGCCGGCATCGCCGTTGAGCGAACCGTTGAAGGCGAGCGTGCCGCCACCGCTGGTGAAACTGCTCGCCGCCGTCGACGTGACCGCGCCGTTGAAGGTGAGCCCGCCGCCGCCGGAAACGAAGCTGCCGGCGCTGGAGAGGCTGCCTGTATAGGTCTGGGCGCCACTGGTGGTGACGCCGTTGAAGCCGAGGCTGGCGCCGCTGGCATTCAGGCTGGCAAGCGGGGTGGTCCCGCCGATCGCGCCGCCGGTGGTCAGGCTGCCGGTGCCGGCATCGAGGGTGAGCGCGAAGCCGCCATTGAGCGTGCTGCCGAGCTGCAGCCCGTTGCCGTTGCTCGACAGGGTCGCATCGGCGGTGAGTTGCACCGGTGATGCGAAGGACAGCGCGCCCTGGGTGGTGGAGACGTTGACCCCGACATCGATGCGCGAGGCGGAGGCATTCAGCCGCTCGAAGGCCGAGGCCGCGGTCTCGAACGAGATCACGCCGCTGGTCGGGCTGGCGCCGATCTGGATCGACGTGTCGAAGTTGCCGAGATCGGCGGCCGCGAGGCCGATGATGCGGACGGTCGACATGCTGTCGCCGCCCAGGTTCAGGCTGGCCGCGCTGACGTTCTGGAACTCGTCGGTTGCGAAACCGCCGGTGCCGATCACCAGGGTGCCGGTCGGGTTGAGCAGGTTGAAGCTGCCGGTGCCGGCATTCAGCGCGCCGGCGAAATCGAGATCGCTGGCCGAGACCGTCAGGTCGTTGTTGTTGGTCGCGACGCTGCCGCCGGAATCGACCGTGACGCCACCGGTGCCGTCGCCGTCGGCATCCGCGCTCAGGATCAGCGCACCGGTGTTGGTCAGCGCGGCCGAGATGGTGATGTTGTCCTCGGCGTTGAGCGTGCCGGAGGGCAGGCTGGAGGCCGAGACAACCTGGATGTCGGCGCCGTCGGAAAGCGCGTTGATGTTGACCGCGCCGGCGATGTTGGTGAAGGCCGCGCTGGTTACGCCATCCAGCGTCACCGTGCCGGCGGCCGCGCTCCCGGCGGCGGTGGTGCCGATCACCAGGTTGCCGGCGGTGACCCGGGCGATGTCGTCGTTGGCCAGGATGAAGGTGCCGGCGGCGCGGCTGTCGCCCAGTCCGATCGCGGTGCCGGCCTGGGACACGCCGAACGTGACGAGGCCGGTACCGGCATTGATCGCGGCATCGAGCGCCTGGCCGAAGCCGACGAGATCGATATCGGCGGCGAACAGGCTCAGATCGTTGTTGTTGGTGTTGACCGTCACGCCGGAGCCGAACATGACCTCGCCGGAACCGTTGCCGTCGCCGTCGGCCCGGAAGGTCGTGGCGCCGCCACCGGAGAAATCGTCGGAGAGGATGAGATCGCCGTCGGCCGACAGGCTGAGGCCGCCGGCACCCGTGATCGAGCCGGCGCCGGCATCGAGGCTCAGGTCGCCGGCCGCATCCAGGCTCACGCCCGATGCGAAGGCGATGCCGTTGCCGGTGAGGGAAATGCCGCTCGCGGTGCTGGTGACGCTGGTGTTGAAGGCCAGCGCGGCGGTGCCGGAGGTCGACAGCCGGGAGAGCGTCGAGGCGGCGCCGGAGAAGCTGATCGTGCTCGTGCTTCCCAGCTCGAACGTGTTGCTGATTCCGGCCGTGGCGGCGGTGTCCAGCCCGTTCACGTTGATCGGCGCGGAAACGGAGCCGTTGCCGAACTTCAGGGTATGCGAGGCAATCCGGGCAAGCTCCGTATTGCTGAGGTTGATCGAGCTGCCGGCCGCCCCGAGATTGATGCCCGAATTGTCGGACGAGAAGATCTGTACCGTGCCGGTTCCGGCGGTGAGCCGGGTGCCGGTGGTGCCGTCAAGGGTGATGTCGGCGGCGGTGATCGTGATGGTCGCGCTGGATGTTGCGACCTGCTTGCCGTCCGTGATGGTCAGGCTGCCGTTGCCGTCGTCGTTGCTGTCGGTATCGAGCGTGAGCGTGGCGCCCTGGTTGATCGAGGTGTTGAAGGTGATGCCGTTGCCGGCGTTCACGATGCTCGCCTCGCTCGCGTTGTTGGCCGTGAGCGTGAGGCTGCCGCCGACGTTCAGCGTCTGGTTCAGGTCGATCCGGTCGACGGCGTTCAGGTTGAGATTGCCGGCGAAGGTCGAGGTTGCGCCCTGGAAGATGTCGGCGCCGGCGGTGAAGGCGTTCAGCGTGATCGTGCCGATGGTATCGGTGCTGTCCGAGCTGACGCCCGCGATCTGGATTCCCGACGTCGTATCGCCGCTGACCGCGCCGACGATCAGTTCGCTGGCGGTAATGAAGCCGAGCTGCGCGGTGCTCAGCTTGTAGGTGAGCTCCAGCTCGTCGCCCAGCCCGATCACCGCGCTGGTCGTCGACGGCAGGATGGTGACGGTGCCGCTACCGGCATTGAGCGCGGCATCGATATCGGTCTTCGCCGCCTTGATCGTGATGTTGTTGTTGTTCGAATTGATCGCCGCGTCCGAGTCCGTGGAAAACTGGCCGGCCTGGTTGCCGTCGCTGTCGGCGACAGCGGTCAGGCTTCCCGACAGCGACAGCGGGTCCCTGATGTTCACGGTGCTCGAGGCGCTGAGGTTCAGGCTGCCGGCCGCCGACATGTCGCCGGTCAGCGCAACAAGCTCGATCTCGCCGCTGGACGCCGTCAGGCTGGTTCCGGACGCGAACGCGATGGAGTCCGTCCCGTCCGCGGCGCTGTTCTTGTCGCCGTCGAGCTCCAGGTTGCCGCTGTCCGTGGTCAGGCTGCCGGCGACCGTGATGCCGTTGTTCGCGTTGGCATCGAGGGAATCGAACTGCGAGGTGCCGGAGAAGGCGATGTTCGAGGCCGTGTCCAGATTGACCGTGCCCAGGTTTTCCGCGTCCGCGTCGGCCACGTTGGTGACGCTGATCGCGACGGCATCAGCGCTGTTTCCGAAATTCGTGGTGAAGGCGAGCAGGCGGGCGAGCTCGGTGCCGGTCAGCTTGATGCCGCTGCCGGCGGTGCTGCCGAGTTCGATGCCGGCATTGTTGGAGGAGCGGATGTTGATCGTGCTGCCGTGAATCCGGGTGCCGCTGCTGCCGCCCAGCGCGATGTCCGCGGCGGTTATGGTCACCGTCTGACCCGAGGCGTTCAGTTGCGCGCCGTCGACGATCGTCAGGGTGCCGTCGCCGTCATTGTCGCTGTCGGCATCGACCGTGACCGCGCCCGAGGTGTTGGTCAGGGTGTTGTTCAGGGTGACGCCGCCGTCGCCGGAATTCAGCGTGGTGACGTCGGCGCCGGTGATGCCGCCCGACGCGGTGAACGAGAGCCCGCCGGCCGCAGTCAGCGTGATGCCGCCGGAAAGCGTGATGTCGTTGTTGGTATCGCCGCCGCCGTTGGCGTCGGCGGTCAGGGTGATCGCACCGCTGTTGGTGGTCTGGTCGCCCAGGATCGAGATCCGGTCGACCGCGTTGGCGATCAGGGGACCGGCGAAGACGTTGCTGCCGGAGAGCGTGACGTCCGCCTCGCCCGTATAGGCGTTCAGCGTGAGGCCGCCGAGATTGGCCGTGGACGAGGCCGACAGTCCCGAGACCGAGATGGAACTGCTGGTATCGCCACTGTTGGCGCCGATCACGAGGTTCGCGGACGTGATGTTGGTGAGCTCGGTGTTGGTGAGCTGGATGTTGCCGATCTCGGCGCTGCCAAGGGCGAAGGTCTTGGAGGTCTGCGAGGCGCGGATCTCGATCGTGCCGCTGCCGGCGTTGAGCGTGCCGGAGGTATTGCCGGCATAGTCGGCCAGGATCGCCAGGATCGAGTTGCCGGACGAGGCGAGGCCGCTGGAATTCTGGATCTCCAGCGTGCCGCTACCGTCGTCGTTGAGATCGGCGTCGACCGTGACCATGCCGTTGGCGGTGGTGCTGCCCGAGACCGTGACGTTGCTGCTGGCTTCCAGCGCCAGGGCGCCCGGCAGGATGTTGGTGCCGGTCAGCGAAATGGCGCCGCTGGCCGCACGCAGGGTGATCTTGCCGGAGATGTTGTTGAGTTCGCTGCCGGTGTCGATGCCCGAGGCCGTGATCGTGCCGGCGGCATCGGCATCGGTGCCGACGTTGAAATCGCCGGCGGTGATGCGGGCGAGTTCGGTCGCGTCCAGGGTGAAATTCTGCGCCGATCCGAGCCCCATCGTGCCGCCGTCGGAAACGCTGACGGTCAGGGTTCCGCTGCCGGCATTGAGGGAGCCGCTGGAGCCGATGTTCAGATCGTTGGCGACGATCGACACGGCATTGTTGTTCGACGTCAGTCCGCCGTTCGAGCCGATGAAGAAGGTGCCCGAGCCGTTGTCGTCGGAATCCGCATCGAAGGAGGCCATGCCGGTCGTGCTGACGAGGGCGGAAGAGACTTCACCGGTCGAAAAGGTGATCCCGCTCTTGGCGATGACCGACAGGGTGGTGAAGGCATGGGTACTGCCGCCGAGGTCGGCGAAGTTGAAGGCGCCGCCCGTCCGATAGGTGACCGTGCCGGAAATGTTGGCAAAGTCCGAGGTCGCGCTGCCGGTGGCGGTGAAATTGCCGCTGTTGTCGTCGCCGATCTGCAGCGAGGCGGCGGTGATGCGCTGCAGTTCGGTATTGGCGATCGAGAAATTGGCGCCGGCGCCGTTGCCGACGGCGACCGTGCCGCCGTCGGAAACCGTCAGCGTCACCGATGCGCTGCCGGCGTTCAGGTTGCCGGTGGTGGCGATGCTGATGTCGTTGGCGATGATCGAGATCGCGTTGTTGTTGCTGGTGACCGTACTGTCGGCGGGAATGGAAAAGTCGCCGGTGCCGTTGTCGTCGGAATCGGCGTCGATCGTCAGCGTGCCCGTGGTCGACAGGTTGGCGGAATCGGTTTCGCCGGAACTCAGCGACACGCCGTTCTTGGCGATCACGGACAGGGTGGTGAACCCGTGCGTGCCGCCGCCGAGTTCATCGAAGCTCAGGCTGTCGCCCGAATTCAGCGTGACCGTGCCGGAGATATTGGCGAAGTCGGAGACGACGACGCCCCTGACGTTGAAGGCTCCGGTCTCGTCGTCGCCGATGCGCAGGCTGCCGGCGGTGATGCGCTGCAGTTCGGCGCTGTCGATGTCGAAGCCGAAATTGGCGTTGTTGCCGACCGCGACCGGGGTGCCGGTGTCGCCGGGATCGAGGATCACCAGGGCGCTGCCGACATTGATCGTGCTGCCGGCCGACAGGATCACGTCCTCGGCGGTGATCGAGAGCTGATCGTTGCTGGTCGTGATCGATGCGCTGGACCCGAGGGTGAAGTCGCCGCTGCCGCTGTCGTCCTGGTCGGCGTCGATGACGATCGCCTCCGAGGACGAGATCGCGCCGTTGACGGTGACGCCGGCGTTGGAGGTCAGGAAGACCTGGGCCGCCCCGGAGATGCCCTGGGTGCTGATTGTGGTCGCCCCGGTGATCTGCGCGTTGCCGCCGTTCAGGGTCACGTTGCCCAGCGTGATCGGGCCGGTGCCGATGCCGGCCGCCATGTTGATCAGCAGATCGCCGCCCGATCCGGTCATGGCGATGGTATCGCCGGTATTCATCGAGAAGCCGCCGGCGCCGCTCGAAAACGCCACCGATCCGGTCTGGTTGAGGGTCAGCGTGTTGTCGCTCAGGTCGTTGATGGTGATCGAGTTGTTGGCCTGCAGCGTGATGTTGGTGCCGGCGGCGACGCTTTCGAGTGCCACCTCGGAGATCGTGAACGTGCCGCCCTCGCCGTCGGAGAAATTGATCACGCCGTCCGAGATTTCGCTGTCGTCGGCGGCGCCGCTGCCGTCAGCGACGACGATGTCGTCGGGATCGAGCAGCAGGCTGCCGATCGCGCCGTTCGGCGCGGCCGTGGAAACCTCGCCTCGGAACACCAGGTCGCGCTTGCCGGAGACCTCGACGAAGCCGCCGTCGCCGCTCTCGGCGCCGCCGTCGGCCTGGATGGCGGCGAAGAAACGCGTTGTCCGGTCGGCCCAGACGATCGCCCGGCCGCCGTCGCCCCGGCGCCGCGCGCTGACGTCGATTTCCGCGCCCGCGGCCAGGAAGGTCGCCTCGGCGTTCGGTTCGGGGCCCTGGCCCTGGAAATTGCCGCCCACCAGCACGGTGCCGCCGCCGCTGTCGCCCGAGGCGTCGATGCGGGCCTCTCCCGTGAGCCCGACCCGGTCCGCCAGCAGCTTCACCGTGCCGCCGCGTTCGCCCGTTTCGCGGCCCGAGGCATCGATCTCGGCGCTGGCGATCAGGGCGCCGCCGCGACCGTCCAGGACGATTTCGCCGTCGATCTCGGCGACGGTGCGGGCGCGGACATGACCGCCCATGTTGATCAGCGTGTCGACCACGCCGTCGGCGGCCGCCGCGTCCACCTGGATCAGGCCGCCGTCGGCCGACAGCGTGCCCGAATTGGCCAGCAGCGCGTCGAGGGTCTCGCCGTCGACGCCCAGCACCTTCTGCATCACCGCGCCGTCGACGGCGATGCGCAGCAGGTCGTCGCCGTAGAGATCGAGGGTGAAGCGGGTGCCGGAACCCAGCGCGATCCGGCCCAGCCGGGCGGTGATCACGCCGCGGTTTTCCACCCCCGGGGCCACCAGGGCAACGAGACCGCCCTCGGCGGCGGTGATCGCGCCCTCGTTCAGGATCCGGGCATCGGGATTGCCGGGATCGTCGAAATTCAGCCGGCCGTCGAGGAAATCGGTATTGGCGATGTTGGCGGTGGTCGCGATCAGGCTGCCGACATCGATCCGCGCGGTGATGTCGACATGCACGCCCGCGGGATTGACCAGCAGAACCCGGCCGTTGGCGACAAGCTCGCCCAGGATCCGGGAGGTATCGCCGCCCAGTACCCGGTTGAGCAGGGCCGACTGGTCGCCGGGCTGGACGATCTCGACGCGCTCGTCGACCGCGATGTCGAAGCTCTGCCAGTCGATGATGGCCCGATCGGAGGTCTGCTCGATCCGCAACTGCTTGGCGTCGGGCGTGGTGATTTCGGCGTTGCCGGCGCTGATCGTCGCGTTTTTCGGCAGGGCGCGGGCGTCGTCGGAGACGGCGGCCAGCATCAGGGCCGGCACCACGGTCAGGGCCGTGCTCCCGAGCCAACGCCACTTGCGGTCTGCTGTCGTCCTGCTTCCAGGACGGGGCACCTGCATATTCACGCTCCCGGTTTGGCCGGATACTGACGCCTCGGTCGAAGGGGAACAAGTAAACGTATCCTTAATGGAAAGGGTTAATCTATTTTTCTCACTTTCGGGGTGACCAAGCGCACATTCCGCGGTTGCCTTGCGCCGCGAGGAGGCTATCTTTCTTGATTGACTGATCAATCAAGAAAATGCGGTCCTTTCCGGAGCGGACAATGCCGAAACAGGGAATGGAGCCGATCCGTCGGCAGGCGCTGATCGAGGCGACGATCGCGGAGATCGGCGCGACCGGCACGCTGGATGTCACGGTCAGCCGGATTGCCGGACGCGCCGGCGTTTCCAGCGCCCTGGCGCATCATTATTTCGGTGGCAAGGAGGCGATCCTGATCGCCGCCATGCGCCATCTCCTGCAGGAGTTCGGTCTGGCGGTGCGCTCTGCCCTGGCGCAGACGGAAAACCCGCGCGAACGGGTCGCGGCCGTCGTGCGGACCAGCTTCGCGCCCGAACAGTTCCGCCCGGCGACCATCGCCTGCTGGCTGGCCTTCTATGTCGAGGCGCAGCGTTCCGAGGCGGCCCGCCGCCTGCTGCGGATCTATGCCGGACGTTTGCGCAGCAACCTGGTGCACGCACTGCGCCCGCTCTCGCCCCAGGCCGAGGATATCGCCGAGGGCGCGGGCGCGCTGATCGACGGTCTCTACATCCGTCATGCGCTCGGCCAGGGCGCCCCCGATCCGGCCCGGGCGACGGCGCTGGTGGAGGATTATGTCGCACGCCGCCTGGCCGCGCCCTGAACGCGATCCGCGGCGAGAAACCGGGCAAGGAGAACAGGCCATGCGGGCACAGCCTCCGGCGTCGCACTTCGTCGACGGCGCCTATCTCGAGGATTCGGCGGGCGCGCCGATCGACAATGTCTACGCGGCGACCGGCGAGATCATCGCGCGGGTGCACGAAGCCACGCCGGCGGTGATCGAGCGCGCCGTCGCGGCGGCGAAACGGGCGCAGCGCGACTGGGCGGCCTTCGCGCCGGTCGAACGCGGCCGGGTGCTGCGCCGGGCGGCGGACCTGATCCGCGCGCGCAATCGCGCGCTTTCGGAACTGGAAACCCTCGATACCGGCAAACCGCTGCAGGAGACGCTGGCGGTCGATGCCACGTCGGGCGCGGAAGCGCTGGAATTCTTCGGCGGACTGGCGGGCACGATCAACGGCGAGACCATCCCGCTGGGGCGCGACTGGGTCTACACGAGGCGGGTGCCGCTGGGGGTCTGCGCGGGCATCGGCGCCTGGAACTATCCCACCCAGATCGCCTGCTGGAAGAGTGCGCCGGCGCTGGTCTGCGGCAACGCGATGGTGTTCAAGCCCTCGGAGCTGACCCCGCTCTGCGCCCTGAAAATCGCCGAGATCCTGATCGAGGCCGGCGCCCCTCCGGGGCTGATGAACGTGATCCAGGGGCGCGGCGGCGTCGGCGAGGCCCTGGTGGGCCACCGGGACATCGAGAAGGTCTCGCTGACCGGCTCGGTGCCCACGGGCGCGAAGGTCTATGCGGCGGCCGCCGCCGGGATCAAGCACGTGACCATGGAACTGGGCGGCAAGTCGCCGCTGATCGTGTTCGAGGACGCCGACCTGGAGGACGCCGTCGGCGGGGCGATGCTGGGCAACTTCTATTCCTCGGGCCAGGTCTGTTCGAACGGCACCCGGATCTACGTGCAGCGGGCACTGCACGACCGTTTCGTCGCCCGGCTGGTGGCCCGCGCCGGCGCCATCCGGCTCGGCGATCCGCTGGACGAGGCGGTGCAGATGGGCCCGCTGGTCTCGGCCGCCCAGCGGGACAAGGTGCTGGACTATGTCCGCATCGGCCGGGAGGAGGGCGCGGTGCTGGTCTGTGGCGGCGAGGCGGCCGTCATCGACGGATTGCCTCAGGGCCTGTTCGTGGCGCCGACCGTCTTTACCGGGGTGCGCGACGATATGCGGATCGCCCGCGAGGAAATCTTCGGCCCGGTGGCCAGCGTGCTGGTCTTCGACGATGAAGACGAGGTCGTCGCGCGCGCCAACGACACGCCCTACGGCCTTTCGGCCGGCCTGTTCACCCGCGATCTCGCGCGGGCGCACCGGGTGATCGACCGGCTGGACGCCGGCACCTGCTGGATCAACGCCTACAACCTGGCCCCGGTCGAGGCGCCCTTCGGCGGCGCCAAGCGTTCCGGCGTCGGTCGGGAGAATTCCCGCGCGGCGCTCGACCACTACAGCCAGGTCAAGAGCGTCTATGTCGGCATGGGCCCGGTGGATTCGCCCTATTGAGCGGGGCGGCGCGGTGATGGAAGCCGACTTCGTCATCGTCGGTTCCGGTTCGGCCGGGGCGGCGCTTGCCGCCCGGTTGAGCGAGGATCCCGCTGTCACGGTGCTGGTGATCGAGTATGGCGGCAGCGACGCCGGGCCGTTCATCCAGATGCCCGCGGCGCTGTCCTACCCGATGAACATGGCGCGCTATGACTGGGGTTTCTGGAGCGAACCCGAGCCGCATCTGGGCGGGCGACGGCTGGCCTGTCCGCGCGGCAAGGTGCTGGGTGGTTCGTCCTCGATCAACGGCATGGTCTATGTCCGCGGCCATGCCTGCGATTTCGACCACTGGGCGGAAAGCGGCGCGACCGGCTGGAGCCACGCCGACGTGCTGCCCTATTTCCGGCGACTGGAGCAATGGCACGACGGCGGTCACGGCGGCGATCCGGCCTGGCGGGGCAGCGACGGGCCGCTGCACGTCACCCGCGGCCGGCGCGCCAACCCGCTCTATCAGGCCTTCGTCGAGGCCGGCCGGCAGGCCGGGTTCCCGCTGACGCAGGATTACAACGGTGCCCGGCAGGAGGGTTTCGGCCCGATGGAGCAGACGGTCTGGCGCGGCCGGCGCTGGTCGACGGCGAACGCCTACCTGAAGCCGGCCCTGCGCCGGCCCAATTGCGGCCTGCACCGGGCGCTTGCGCGCCGGGTGGTGTTCGAGCAGGGCAGGGCGATCGGCGTCGAGGTATCGCGCGGCGGTCGCATCGACATGGTGCGCGCGCGACGCGAGGTGATCCTCTGTGCCTCGTCGATCAACTCGCCCAAGCTGCTGATGCTCTCGGGCATCGGACCGGGGGCGCATCTTGCCGAGCACGGGATTCCGGTGGTGGCCGACCGCCTGGGCGTGGGCGGCAACCTGCAGGACCATCTCGAGCTCTACGTGCAGCAGGCCTGCCTGCAGCCGATCACGCTCTATTCGAAGCTCAATCCGTTCTCCAAGGCGCTGATCGGCCTGCAATGGCTGCTCGACGGCAGCGGGGACGGGGCGACCAACCATTTCGAGAGCGCCGCCTTTGTGCGTTCCGCACCGGGCGTGCGGTATCCCGACATCCAGTTCCATTTCCTGCCAGTGGCGATCCGTTACGACGGCAAGGCGCCGGCAAAGACGCACGGATTCCAGGCCCATGTCGGACCGATGCGCTCGGCCTCGCGCGGCCGCGTCGACCTGCGCAGCGCAGATCCCGAGGCACCGCCGGTCATCCGCTTCAACTACATGGCGCACGAACAGGACTGGATCGACTTTCGCCACTGCATCCGCCTGACCCGCGAGATCTTCGGCCAGCCCGCCTTCGATCCCTATCGCGGCCGGGAGATCGCGCCCGGTCCCGACGTGCGCGGGGACGACGAACTGGATGATTTCATCCGGGGCGCGGTCGAGAGCGCCTACCACCCCTGCGGC
>JBGTSP010000101.1:0-13410 GCA_041940205.1 Alphaproteobacteria bacterium | reverse complement strand
CGGCCATTGGCCTGTTCCTGGTTACGGCTGTCTTTGGCCGCGTCTGGTGCGGATACTTCTGTCCGCAGACGGTCTGGACCGATCTCTTCATCGTCGTCGAGCGTTTCTTCGAGGGCGATCGCAATGCCCGCATGATGCGGGACAAGGCGCCGTGGAGCTTCGACAAGGTCTGGCGCAAGACTGCCAAGCACGCCGTATGGCTCTTCATCTCGTTCGCAACGGGCGGCGCCTTCATCCTCTTCTGGCACGACGCGCCGACGATCGCCGAGACGTTCTTCATCGGTCAGGCGCCGGCGACGGCCTATGTCTTCGCCTTCCTTCTGACCGCCACCACCTATGCACTTGCCGGCACGATGCGCGAGCAGGTCTGCACCTACATGTGCCCCTGGCCGCGCATTCAGGCGGCGTTGATCGACGAGGAAACCTTCACGGTCACCTACCGGCAGGACCGGGGAGAACCGCGCGGCGCGCTGCGCAGGGGGCAGGCCCCGGAAAGCCGAGGCGACTGCATCGACTGCCGGCAGTGCGTGGTTGCCTGCCCGATGGGCATCGACATCCGCGACGGTCTGCAGCTCGAATGCATCTCCTGCGCGTTGTGCATCGATGCCTGCGATACGGTGATGGACCGGATCGGCCAGCCGCGCGGCCTGATTGCCTACGACAACGACAACAACATGGCGCGCCGCCGCCAGGGCGAGGCGACCCGCTTCCGGCCGGTGCGGCCAAGGACCGTGCTTTACGCCGCGCTGCTCGTGGTCGTGACCGCGATCATGGGTTTCTCCCTGGCTGGCCGCGGGACGCTGGAAATCAGTGTGCTGCACGACCGCAATCCGCTCTTTGTCACCCTGAGCGACGGTTCGGTGCGCAACGGCTACACCGTGAAACTGCTCAACAAGCGGCACGCCGAACAGCACTTCGATCTCGTGGCCGAAGGCCTGGACGGTGCGCGCCTGAGCCGGCCCGGCGGCAGGGCCGGCCCGCAGATCCTCACGGTCGGCCCGGACCGGCCCGGCACCTTCAGGCTGTTCGTCGCCCTGCCGCAAGCGGCCGCGGGCGACGGGCGGAAGGCCTTCGTGCTGCGGGTGGTGAACCGGGAGACCGGAGAGAGCGCGGCGGCGGAAACCTCGTTCCACGCGTCGCGGTGACCTGGGCAATGGATCAAGGGAGAGCGGGATGATGAAGGAACTGACGGGACGGCACGTGCTCTTTGCCCTGCTCGGCTTCTTCGGCGTGATCATGGCCGTCAACGCCGTGATGGTCGGGGTCGCACTGCAGAGCTGGACCGGCCTGGTCGAGACGCAGTCCTACCGCAAGGGACTGGACTACAACGACAGTCTGGATCGCGAACGGGCCCAGGGCGCGCTTGGCTGGCGCAGCACCGTCGCGTTGGCGCCCGACGAGGCCGCTGCGGCGGGAACCTACCGTCTCAGCCTGCGCCTGAGCGGGGCGGACGGTGCCGCGATTGCCGGCCGTACGGTCGCCGTCACGCTGTCCCGTCCGGTCGGCGAATATCCGCCGGTCACGGCCGAACTTCGCGAAGGCGAGGCGGGAACCTATTCCACCGCGCTGAACCTGCCGATGCCGGGCAACTGGCAGGCCGAGTTCACCATCGCCCGCGAGCCCCGGGACTATCTCGTGCGGGCGCGGCTATGGGCGCGCTAGGGGCGATCGAGGCCGCCGGCGCGAGCTGCTGCGGCGCGGCGGCCTTCGATGCCCGGGCAGGCGGACCGGCGTCCGGTTCGCTTGCGCGCTTCGTCGCCCGGACCGGCGCCGGCGAGGCCGGGATCGCGTTCGCGGTCGCCAACATGCAGTGCGGCGCCTGCGTGCATGCAATCGAACGGGTCCTGTCGGGGCTGCCGGGGGTCACCGCCGCGCGCGCCAACCTCACGGCACGGCGGGTCGACCTGCGCTTCGATCCCGAACGGTTCGATGCCGCGCGGGCCGCGACGGCTCTCGCGAAACTCGGCTACGACACCAGGCCGCAGGAGCCCGGAGGCGACGACGTCGCGAACGTTGCCGAGGAGCGGGAGCTGCTGAAGGCGCTTGCGGTCGCCGGTTTCGCCGCTGCCAACGTCATGCTGCTGTCGGTCTCGGTCTGGTCCGGCCTGTTCAGCGGCGACATGAGCGAGGCGACCCGGAACCTGATGCACTGGATTTCCGCCGGCATCGCGCTGCCGGCGGTGGCCTATGCCGGCCGCCCCTTCTTCGGCTCGGCGCTCGAGGCCGTGCGGGCCGGTCGCGTCAACATGGACGTGCCGATCGCGCTGGCGGTGCTGCTGGCCGCCGGCATGAGCCTGTTCGAGACCATGCAGGGAGGACGGGAAGCCTATTTCGACGCCGCCGTCAGCCTGCTGTTCTTCCTGCTGATCGGCCGCTACCTGGAGCGCCGCGCCCGGGCAAGGGCCCGTTCGGCGGCCGACGAACTCGCGCGTCTCGCCGCGCCGCTGGCCACGCGGCTGCGCGGGTGCGGGCATCGCGACGTGGTGCCCGTCGCGGATCTGCGCCGGGGGGATCGTCTTGAAGTGCTGCCGGGCGATCTCGTTCCCGCCGACGGCAGCGTGCAGGCCGGACAAAGTCTGGTCGACGAGAGCTTTCTGACCGGCGAACCGTTGCCCGCCGCTGCGGCCCCGGGCACCCGGCTGCGCGCCGGCACGGTGAACCTGGAGAGCCGGATCGAACTGTCGGTGGAGGCGACGGGCGAAACGACCGTTCTCGCCCGGATGGTGCGGCTGCTGCGCGAGGCGGAGCAGGGGCGCAACCGCTATGTCCGGCTCGCCGACCGGCTGGCGCGATGGTATGCGCCGGGCGTCCATGCGATCGCGGCGGCAACCTTCCTCGGCTGGCTCGCGGCCGGCGCGGACTGGCAGAACGCCCTGCTGATCGCGGTCGCGGTTCTGATCGTGACCTGCCCGTGCGCGCTCGGCCTTGCCGTTCCGGTCACCCAGGTGGTGGCGGCGGGCCGGCTGTTCGAGCGCGGCATCCTGATCAAGTCGGCGGACACGCTGGAGCGCCTGGCGGAGGTCGACACGGTGGTGTTCGACAAGACCGGGACGCTGAGCGACGGCGATCTGACGTTCATCGACGAAGGGCAGGTGGCGGCGGACCGGATGCTGGCCGCGCGGCTGGCGCTGGCAAGCAGGCATCCGCTGTCGCGGGCGCTCGCGCGCCTGGTGCCGGACGCCACGCCGTACCCTCGGGTCGAGGAGGTACCGGGCCAGGGCCTGCGCGGTCTCGACGATGGCGGAGAGGTGCGCCTGGGGCGGGCTTCGTGGTGCGGCGCCGGGCCATCGGCCGGCGCCGGCGATCGGGAAACGGCGGCCGGACCGGAAGTCTGGCTGCGTCGCGCCGACGGCCGGACGATCGCGTTCCGATTTACCGACCGTCTGCGCCCCGACGCCGCCGCCGTGCTCGACGGATTGCGCCGGCGCGGCCTGGGCCGCCTGCTGCTGTCCGGCGACAGGCCGGGCGCGGTGGCGGCATCGACGCGGGGCCTGGCTCTGGAGAGCGCCGAGGGCGGGCTTGAGCCCGAGGCGAAGGCGGCCCGCATTCGCGATCTCGCCGGCCGGGGACGGCGGGTGCTGATGGTGGGGGACGGCATCAACGATGCGCCGTCGCTGGCCTTTGCGCATGTCTCCATGGCGCCGGCAGAAGGCGCGGAGATCGCGCAGGGCAGGGCCGATGTCGTGTTCCGCGGCGGCAGGCTGGCGCCGGTGCTGGAAAGTCTGGACACCGCGGGCAGGGCGCGAACCATCATGCTGCAGAACTTCGCGCTCGCGCTCGGCTACAACCTGTGCGCGGTTCCGCTTGCCGCCTCGGGCATGATCACGCCGATGTTCGCGGCCATCGCCATGTCCTCCTCCTCGCTGCTCGTCACCCTGAACGCGTTGCGTCTGCGCTTCGCGGGATCCGTGGAACGGAAGGCTGCCTCATGAACGGACTGCTCTGGCTCATTCCCGTGGCGCTGCTGCTCGGCGCCCTCGGTCTGGCGGCCTTCCTCTGGGCGCTCAACAGCGGCCAGTTCGAGGATCTCAACGGTGCCGGCGCCCGCATTCTCTTCGACGGGGAAGGCCCCCGGAAGGACGGGGAGGGATCCGCCTGACGGTGCAAGCGGAATGTTGACACTGCTTCAGGAGGCAGGCGTAACCGATTGAATATTATCGTTTTTCCGGAAGAACGGGGACGACGGAGCGGTAGGCGTGCCAGGTGGCATGCCCGATCAGGGGGAAGGTGACGATCAGGCCCAGCATCAGGGTCGCAAAGCCGAATCCGAGCATCAGCACGATCAGCCAGGCCCACAGCAGCATGGGCCAGGTATTGTTGCGCACTGTCGCGATGCTCGCCGACACGGCCGTGATGATGTCGGTATCGCGATGCATCAGGATCGGCACCGAAATCGCGCTGACCGCGAACACCGCGAACGCGATCAGGCCGCCGATCGCGGAGCCGAACACGAGAAAGGCGAGACCCCGGCCGGTATGGAACAGCATGTCGGTCCATTCGCGCAGCGGCGGCAGGCCGGATTCGCCATGGAACAGGGCGAACAGCACCATCGCGACCTCGAGCCAGACCATCGCCATCAGGGCGAGCAGGACGCCCATGTAGGCAAGCTGGACCGGTGAAGCCGTACGCACGAACAGAACCACGTCGGGCGCAAGGAATTCGCCGGTCTCGAGGCGACGGCTTTTTTCGTACAGACCGACCGCGAACATCGGCGCCAGCAGGGCGAAGGCGCCGACGAGGACGGGCATGGCCGCGACGGCATCGGCGAGCGCGAGCAGGGCCAGCAGGAGAGCGCCGAAGGCGGTGAAGACAAGCCCGTAGCCGAGGCTGAGGCCGGGCTTCTGCCACAGGTCGGCCCAGCCGCGTTCCAGCCAGCGCCAGGGATCGTCGCGGTTCAGGCGACGCAGTTCGAGGGGCACGGCGGCCCGGGTGCTTTCGTTGATGGTCATGGCCGCAGCATCGCCGAAACGCGCCGCCGGGCCATTGATCGCGATCAACCCTCGGCCAGTTCCTCCAGGCGGTCGGGGTGGTCGATTTCCACCCGCTCCGCCCGCGGCAGCCGGATCGCCTGGCTCTGTCGCAGCTTGGTGAAGGTCCGGCTGACGGTCTCGATCGTCAGGCCGAGATAGTCCGCGATGTCGCCGCGGGTCATGTGCAGGTCGACGGCGACGGATCCGCCGCTCCCGCCCGGCGAGCCGGCCTGCATTTCCTGCAGCAGGAAGCTTGCGACCTTCTCCATCGGGGTCTTGCGGCCCAGCACCACGAGCTGTTCCTGCGCGCGCGCCAGTTCGCGGTTCTTGAGGTCGAGTATCCGGTGACAGAGCTGCGGATGGCTCTCGCTGAGCGTCTCCAGATCGCGGCGCTCGAACCGGCACACCCGGACATCGGTCACGGCCTCGGCGGAAAACGGGCATTCCTCGCCGACATGCAGGCCGAGGAAATCCCCCGGCCGGGCGAACCCGGTGATCTGGCGGCGCCCGTCCGCCAGCAGGCTGTAGAGGCGAAGCGTGCCGGAAACCACGTTGAACACGAAGGGCAGGGGATCGCCCTGCTCGAACAGGGCCTGCCCCGGCTGCAGTTCCGCGCTGCTTGCCAGATTGTGCACCAGCAGCAGGTCGTGTTCGTCGAACACCGAGCAGAAGGCGATGTCCCGAACCGAGCAACTGGCGCAATCGGGATGATTGCCGTGCCGGCACCGGTCGACACCGGTCAGGTAGGCGATGCCGGCATTGCGGACCGTCTCGTCGGAGGAGGTGCGTGCGGGGCCGGCCGCCACCATGTCTCTAGCCTTGTCTCGGGGGTTGATGCGGGGCGAATTCTAGCACCTATTCACCTGATGCAGACATGGTCATTCGCGCGGAAACCATGTCGTGCAGCAGGCGGTCGCGGTCGTTCGACGTCAGCCGCTCGCGGGCCAGCGGCAGAATGCACAGCCGCTTGACGTTCATCTGTCTCGCCTGGGTTTCGATGAACCAGTTTCGGTGCCCGATGAACGGCACTTCCTCGAGGGGCGCGCCTTCCGCGAGCTCCAGCAGGCCCGCGCACAGGGGCAGGTAGCGTTCCCGGTCGTCACGGTGCTGGCGGGCCATCTCGTCCAGCAGCGGCTCCAGACTGTCGCCGATCAGCAGGCGCTGACGCAGCAGCGTTGCGAGCCGGCCGTCGAAATCCTCCTGCTGCCAGAGCCAGTCGGCGGCGAAGAACAGCAGCAGGGCGCGCGCCATGTCGGCCGCGGCATTGTCTTCGCCGCCCGGCAGCAGGGTCAGCATCTGGCAGGCCTGCTGCAACCGGTACTGGTCGGCGAGAAGGAAGGCGAAAGCGTCGTCCTGGAGGGCGGGGTCGATTCCCGGCAGGCAATAGGGGGCGCGGGGTTCGGGCCAGTGTGCGGCGAAGCGCGGGCGGTTGCGGCGTCCGTCGAAGAATCCTGCCGCCGCCGGCCCGTCGCTGTCTTCCGCCGCCGCGCTCATGCCGGCCTCTCCCGCGAGCCGCGAACGGGGAAAGGGCAGGATACTGCCGGCACGGCCGCTCACCCGCCCAGCGGCTGCGCGAAGATCACCCGGAAGGTGCGCAGCACGCCGTCATGCTCGGTGATCGAGACATAGTTGCCGGGACGAAAGCGATGATCGGCGAAGCGGTATCCGTCCTCGTCCGCGTCGGGATCGCCGTCGACGTCGTAATGGAAAGCCCAGCCGCCATTGCGCCGGTGCACCAGGTGACCGATCTCGTCCCGTTCGCCGGACCAGAAACGGTGCACCCGGCAGTCCTTGCGGTTGTCGCGCCAGTCGTCGACGTCGATCCGCGCCTGATCATCGAGCGGCGCCACGAACTCGTAGCCATGCTCGCGGCTACCGTCGGGGAACTCCGCGCTGCGGCCGAGCTCGATCCGGATCTTGTGCATGCCCATCGCGCGATCCTCAGTGGCTCAGAAACACGGGCACGGTCATCTCCTGCAGGATCGTCCGGCTGACACCGCCCATGATCATCTCGCGCAGGCGCGAGCGCCCGTAGGCGCCCATGACGAGCAGATCGGTGCCCAGGTCGGCGATGCGCGACAGGATCAGGTTGGCGGGATCGACGCTGCCGGATTCCGCGCGTTGCACGTCGGCCTGGACCCCGTGCCGGGCCAGATGCAGCGCGATGTCAGCACCGGGCAGATCGCCGAAATCTCCGGCACCCTGTTCGGCATTGACCGAAAGCACCACCACGGATTTCGCCTGGCGCAGCAGGGGCATGGCATCGTTCAGGGCGCGCGCGGCTTCGCGGCTGCCGTTCCAGGCCACCATCACGCGCTCTCCCGGCGGTTGCCGCAGACCGATATAGGGCACCAGCAGCACCGGCCGGCCGGAGGCAAGCACGACATGCTCGGGCAGGTCGTTGCCGCCGGCCCGCTCTCCCGCCTCGGCATTGCTTTGCCCCATGATCATCAGATCGGCATGCCGGGCGTGCAGGGCCAGCCGGTCGCCGACCTGATATTCCGCCACCCGCTCGCCCCGGAAGTCGACGCTGATGCCGGCGGCGGTGCAGGCCGCCTCGTAGGCGGTGCGGGCGTCCGCGGCCACGGCCTCGACATGCTTCTGCAGGGCGGCAACCGCCTCGCCCGGCAGCGGTCCGTAGGCATAGACCGGCCAGCTCGGCTCGCAGCCGACATGCACGCCGGCAAGGTGCGCCTCGCAGCGTTGCGCCAGGGTGATCGCGTAGCCGAGCCGGCTTTCTGAATCCGCGCCTTCATCCAGATGGACGAGCAGGTTCTTGTACATCGTTGCCTCCGGGGCGATTGCCTCGTTGGCGACGATTACGCCGCAATCGCGGTCGGGCCGCATTGACCAGGATCAATGCCCCGCGGGATCCGCGATCGCAGGGTGAGAACCCGCCGGAAGTCGGCGCGCAATGCAAGGACGGAACAAGATCATGAGCGCCACCAGCCCGAGCGCCACGACCCCAAGCGCCATCGCACGCGAGGCCCTGGAGGCGATGCTCGCGGCCGCGCGGGCCGCCGGACAGGACGAGGACGCGGTCTCGCGCGCCCTGTTTTCCTGTCTGATCGCCCACTATCGCGACTATCGCGGTCTCGACGACATCCGGCACGAGCTGGAATTCGCTCTCGAGAACCTCGATCCCGACGAGCCGTACGCCTTCATGCGTCCGTAGGGCAGGGACGCCCGGACCACCGCGCGGGCCGCGGGGCCGGGCGTCTTCGGCTTCAGGCCGCCTCGCGCAGCCTGCCCAGGAAGTGCTGGATCGTGCGGTCGAGTTCCCGGGTGGCGCCGTTCAGATCGCTGGCCGCGCTCGAGACGCTGCCGGCGGTCTCGTCCGTCGCCCGTACCGAACGGGCGACATCGACAACGCTGCTGGAGACCTGCTTGGTGCTGGCCGCCGTGGTCTCGATGTTGGAGGAGATCTCGTGGCTCGCCGCGGACTGTTCCTCCACCGCGGCCGCGATGAGGGTCGCCATCTCGGACATGCCGTCGACCCGCTCGGCAATCGCCCGGATGTTGCTGACGGCGGCGCTGGTCTCGCTTTGGATCTCGCCGACCTGGCGGCCGATCTCCACGGTCGCGTTGGCGGTTTCGGTCGCAAGGTTCTTCACCTCGGAAGCAACGACGGCGAAACCCTTGCCGGCTTCCCCGGCCCGGGCCGCCTCGATCGTCGCGTTCAGGGCCAGCAGGTTGGTCTGTTCGGCGATGTCCTGGATCAGGGCGACGATTTCGCTGATCCGGCCGCTGGCCTCTTCCAGCCCGGCGATCCGGTTGCGGGTTTCCTCGGTCTGTTCCCGGGCTTCCTGGGCGACGCGGGAGTTGCCCTGCACCTGCACCGAGATCTCCTGAATGCTGGCGGAAAGCTCGGTCGCGCCGGCGGCGACGGTCTGGATGCTGGTCGCGGCCTCGCCAGTCGCGGCGCTGACCGCGTCGGACTGCGCGCGGGTTTCGGATGCGGTTTGCGTCAGGCTGCTGCTGGCATTGCCGAGCGAGCCCGCGGTCGTCGTCACGCTTTCGAGCACCCGGGCGATCGCATCACGGAATTCGCCGATCGCCTCGTTCTGGCGTTCCTGGACCCGGGTATTGCGGGCATCCTCCTCGGCCTTGCGCTGTTCGAGTTCCTGTCGGGCGATGCCGTTCTCGCGAAACACGGCGACCGCGCGGGCCATGGCGCCGATCTCGTCCCTGCGATGCTCCTCCGGCAGCTCGAGATCGAAATCGTTCTCGGCGAGTCGCGTCATCTTCCCTGTCAGCGCGAGCAGCGGCGCGGTGATGCGCCGGGCGATAAGAACGGTTCCGGCGGCAAGCAGCGCGAGGCCGGCAAGCGCGACGATCACCATCGACAGCATGGCGAAGCTCGAAATGTCGCGAACCTTCGCACCGGCGGTCTCCGCGCTGTCGACGAAATGGCTCGCCAGGGCCTGCAGTTTCGGTTCGCTCTCGCCATAGACGGCGGCGATCCTGGAAACCGCGTCGACCAGAGCGAGGCGACCTTCGGCCATGGCGCGGAAGTCGCGCAGATAGGCCTGCATCAGCGCCGTCACCCGCGCCCGTTCGGCCTCGGGCACGCCGCTCTCGGCCAGTGCGGTCGTGAACTCGGCCTCCCGGTCGGCCATCCGTCCGACATACTTCTCGGCCAGCCTGGCTAGGAAATCCTTCTCGTGCCGGCGCATCATCAGCATGATCACCGTCAGACGGTCCTCGCCGAAGGTCTTGAGCACCGTCTCGACCTCGTGCACCGACTTGCGCAGGGCGCCCAGCAGGCCGCTCTTCTCGTCGACCCCGACCGTGACCTTCAGCTCTTCGACGGTCTCGAAACCGGCCTTGTAGGCGCGCAGCAGGCCGGCGACCTCGGCGATTTCCTCGGTCTTTCCGCCGGCCGCGGGATGTTCCTGCAGGGCCGCCAGCGCGGCCTCGATGTCGCTCATGTGCTGGTCCAGCAGGGCCGCGTCGGACGGCCGCCATGCACCAGGAAGTCCTTTTCCCGCCGGCGCATCTCCAGCGCGTTCACGTGGATGCGCTCGATGTGACCCGCGGCCTCGATGCTTTGCGTGCTGCGTTCGTGCGCGGCGTTCACGGACAGACCTGCGGTGATCTGCACCACGGCGACAATGAGCAGGACGCTCAGCCCCACGAACCCGACGATCGAGATCTGGGTCATCAACTTGAGATTGGAGAGTTTCATGCGTGTCTCTAATTCATCTGATTTATTTCGACCCGAGGGCTTATGCCGGGCTCGCCTTGAAAATTGGTAAACTGGTTGCAAATGGGCGCATTCGGCGCGGCGAACCGGCTGCCGGGCAGGGATCCCGGCACCGTTCCGCCGCCGCGCGAACCGTGGCATCCTCGCGCCATGAGCGACACGTACGACTACATCGTCATTGGAGCCGGATCGGCGGGCTGCGTGCTGGCCAACCGGCTGAGCGAGGATCCGGACCGCACGGTCCTGCTGCTGGAAGCCGGCGGCCGCGACCGGCATCCGCTGATCCACATTCCCGCCGGCTTCGCCAAGCTGATGAACATGCCCTCGGTGAACTGGCTGTTCGAGACCGTACCCCAGGAGGGCACCGGAAACCGACCGATACCAATCCCGCGGGGCAAGACCCTGGGCGGCTCCAGTTCGATCAACGGCATGCTCTATGTCCGTGGCCAGGCCCGCGACTACGACGGCTGGGCGCAACTCGGCAATCGCGGCTGGTCGTACGAGGACGTGCTGCCCTACTTCCGCAAGTCGGAGAACAACGAACGCCTGTCGGACGAGTTCCACGGCAGCGGCGGGCCGCTGAACGTCTGCGATCCCACCGACATGGAGAACGAGGTCTGCAACGCCTGGATCAGGGCGGCGGAGGCGCGCGGCTTTCCCTTCAATCCCGACTACAACGGCGCGTCGCAGGAAGGCTTCGGCTATTACCAGGTCACCATGCGGGACGGCCGGCGCTGGAGTACGGCGCGCGCCTTTCTCGATCCGGTGCGCCAGCGCCCGAACCTGCATGTCGCGACCAACGCCCTTGCGACGCGGATCCTGCTGGAAGAGCGCCGCGCCGTCGGCGTGACCTACCGGCAGGGCGACACGATGCGCGAGGCCCGCGCCCGTGGCGAGGTCCTGCTGGCGGCGGGCGCGGTCAGTTCACCGCCGCTGCTGGAGATCTCGGGTATCGGCGATCCCGCGGTGCTCGGCGCGCTCGGCGTTCCGGTGGTGCATGCGCTGAAGGGGGTGGGTGCCAACTACCAGGACCACTATGCCTGCCGCATGAACTGGCGGGTGACGAAGCCGGTGACCTACAACGACCAGGCACACGGTCTGGCCCTCGCCAACAACGTCCTGCGTTACGCCTTCTCCCGCAAGGGCATTCTCAGCCTGACCGTGGCCAACATCTTCGGGTTCATCCGCACGCGGCCGGAACTGGAGACGCCGGACCTGCAGTACCACATCACGCCGGCGAGCTTTGCCAGTGCCGCCGACCGCAAGCTGGACCGGCACCCCGGCATGACGCTGGCCCCGTGCCAGCTGCGGCCCGAAAGTCGCGGCACGATCCACGCCAGTTCGGCCGATCCCTTCGCGCCGCCGGCGATCGTGCCGAACTTCCTGTCGACCGAGACCGACCGGGCGACCCATGTCGCCGGCCTGCGGATCGCGCGGGAGATCGTCGAACAGGCGCCCCTGCGCGACTACTGGTCGGCCGAGATGAATCCCGGCGCCGACTGCCGCAGCGACGACGAGTTGCTGGACTATTCGCGGCGCACCGGGATGACGCTCTACCATCCGGTGGGAACCTGCCGCATGGGTCAGGATCCCGAGGCGGTGGTCGACAACGAGTTGCGCGTTCACGGGATCGACGGGTTGCGGGTGGTCGACGCCTCGGTGATGCCGACGCTGGTCTCCGGCAACACCAACGCCCCGGTCATCATGATCGCAGAAAAGGCCGCCGACCTGATCCGGGCCGCGGCCTGAGCGGCGATTTTCCCGAACCGCGGGATGCCGGCAGAACCGGTCGTGTTACGTTGAATCGTTTCAAAAAATCCACATCTGGACAGCGGTATAATGATATTTTCCCGACAACAAACCGTGCCGAAGGCGGTGCGGTCATGCACCAGGAGGAACGAATGAGCCTGCGGATCAATGACGAGGCGCCGAACTTCGATGCGGAGACCACTGAAGGTCGGATCAACTTCCATGACTGGATCGGCGACGGCTGGGCCATCCTGTTCTCGCATCCCAAGGATTTCACCCCGGTCTGCACCACCGAGCTGGGCTACATGGCGGGCCTGAAGGCGGAGTTCGAGAAGCGCAACTGCAAGATCGTCGGCCTCAGCGTCGATCCGGTGGACAATCACGCGCTGTGGGCCAAGGACATCGAGGAGACCCAGGGGCACGCGGTCAACTACCCGATGATCGGCGATCCCGAACTGAAGGTCGCGAAGCTCTACGAGATGCTGCCGGCCAGCGAGGGCGACAGTTCCGAAGGCCGGACGGCGGCGGACAATGCCACGGTGCGCACGGTCTTCCTCGTCGGCCCGGACAAGAAGATCAAGCTGATCCTGGTCTATCCGATGACCACCGGCCGCAACTTCGACGAAATCCTGCGCGTCAGCGATAGTCTCCAGCTCACCGCCAAGCATCGCGTGGCGACGCCGGCGAACTCCCTGATCGCACGAGGCGCGTCTTGCTGCGTCTGGTGCGTGGCCCGTATCTTTCCGGAGCGCGCGAGGCGCAGCTGTGGGCGGTGCTGCTCACCGACGAGGCTGTCCTCCGCTCCCGGCTCGCCGATTTGTTCCTCGAATTGGTCATCGATCGGGACAACGAGTTCGCCTTCGTCCGCAACGCTCCGTCCGAGGACGCCCCGAAGGCAGTGCGGTCTGAGGCGTTGACGTTCCTCGACACCGCAATGCTGCTTGTCTTGCGCCAGACGCTGCTGAGCGAGGAGGGTCGCGGTCGGGTGATCGTCGGGCAGGCGGAGGTGTTCGAGCAGCTCGCCGTGTTCCGCACCCCGGACCGTGATGAGAAGGACTTCGCGAGCCGCGTCAACTCGTCGTGGAACAAGATGCAGAACAAGCTCCGCGTGTTGCACGCCGTTGGCGATGACCGTGCCGAGATTTCGCCCGTGCTCCGACTGCTCGTCGATGCCGACCAGATCCGCGCGATCACATCGGAGTACCACCGGATCGCCCGAGAGGGCGGAGGAGAATCCGCTGCCCCGTCGACGGATGCCGAGGATGACACAGAATGACGATGCTGAGCTTCCCCACCGACGAGCCGGAGGTCGATCCGACCAGGCCCGGCCAGTGGCGACTCGCCCAAATCGAACTCGTCAACTGGGGCACGTTCTCCGGTCACATCGCCGTGGATGTCGCGCGGGCAGGGCACCTGTTCACCGGAGCATCAGGATCCGGCAAGTCGTCCCTGCTGGACGCGATCGCTGCTGTCATCACTCCGGAT
>JBGTSP010000100.1:0-13625 GCA_041940205.1 Alphaproteobacteria bacterium | reverse complement strand
TCTTGTATGTGGCCGAGGCCAAAATCAAGCGCCGCCTGCCTGATTTGATTATTGAGGATGTGATTGCGTGGGCGCACAACCGCATCGTGGTCCGGCCGGAACAGCGGCAGATCCTGATGGTGATCTCCGACGGCGCCCCGGTGGACGATTCCACCCTGTCGATCAATCCCGGCAACTATCTCGAGCGGCACCTGCGGCAGGTCATCGACTATATCGAGCGGCGCTCGCCGGTGCAGCTCGTGGCCATCGGCATCGGTCACGACGTGACCCGCTACTATCGCCGTGCGGTCACCATCGTCGACGTCGAGCAGCTTGGCGGCGTGATGATGGAAAAGCTGGCGGAACTGTTCGACGAGGAACCCGCCGCCCAGCCCCAGGGCCGCAACGCCGTCCGGCGCTGAATCGCACGGGAACGCGACCGCCGCTTTTCGCCGCCCAGGCGATGGACCAAAAATCTATGACTTGATATACAATTCCCGCGCCGTGGCTGTACAGTGGCGGCGGGAGGTCCACGCATGGTCGACAACCCGGACAGGAATAGCCCCCACAACGATCCGCTGACGCTGCACGAAATCCCCGATGCCGCCAGCGTGGTGCATGTCACCGTCGAGCGCCTGTTTCGCCTGCTCAAGGGACAGATGGCCGAAACCCTCGGCCTTTGCGGTTCCGGCATCGTCGAATGGCGCATCCTGCTGATGCTGCGCATTCACGGCGAGATGGCGCAGAAGGATCTGGTGGCCGAAGTGGCCATGGCCCAGGCCCAGGTCAGCCGCACGCTCACCACCCTGCAGGCACGCGGCCTCGTGCTCGCGAAACGCTCGGAGCGCGATCGCCGGATCACGCTGTTCCGGCTCTCCGAAAGCGGGCGCGCGCTCTATGGCGAGATCGCGCCCAGCATGGCGGTCCGCAAGCACGCGCTCGATTCCGCGCTGCCGGCCGAGGACCTGCAGGCCTTTCTCGATTTCGCCAGGCGGATCGCCCGCGTGGCCGCCGCCCCGGTTTCCGGCCGGGACGACGGCGAGCGGACGACAGCCGAACCGGACAAACAGGGAGACTGAGATGACGATCAAGAGCACGCTTCTGGGCCTTGCCGCCGCCGTTGTGGTGGCCGGCAGCGCCGTCGCCGACTGGGCGCCCGACGGGCCGATCCGGCTGCAGATCGGTTTCGGCGCCGGCGGCGAGACCGATACGCTGGGCCGGGCGATCGCCGCCGAGATGGAAAAGCAGACCGGCTGGGACGTGATCGCCGAGAACAAGCCGGGCGGCGGCGGGGTCGCGATGTTCACCGGCGTGAGCGCGGCCAAGCCCGACGGGCGCACCATCGGCATGGGCGTGAGCATGCCGATCCTGATCAACCTGGTGCTGCGCGGCGACAAGCTGCCCTTCACCCTCGAAAGCTTCGACTACCTGGCCACCGTGACCCGGGCGCAGGTGGCGATCGTCGCCCGCAAGGACGCGCCCTTCTCCACCATCGCCGAACTGATTGCCCATTCGAAAGCCGAGGGCGGTGTGCCGGTGGCCTTCGACGCCAAGCCGCAGGAACTCATCCTCAAGCAGCTCAATGCGACGCAGGATGCCGGTTTCCGTCCGGTCTCCGGCAAGAGCTCGGCGGAACTGGTGCAGAACGTGCTGGGTGGCCATGTCGCCGCCGCCTTCGCCGCGGGCGTGCACATCCAGTATCTCGAGAGCGGCGATCTGAAGATGCTGGCCAGCATCAACGACGGCCGCCATTCCTACGCGCCCGACACCCCCACCCTGCGCGAACAGGGCTACGATCTGTTCGTCGATCCCTGGTTCTACCTCGCGGCTCCCGCCGGCCTGCCGGCCGACGCCCGGAGCGCCCTCGAGGCGGCGCTGGCCAAGGCCATCGCCTCCGCACCGGTCGGCGACCTGGTGGCCCGGGCCTTCAAGGGCGTGATCGAGAACCGCGGCGCCGCGGGCACGACGGCGATGATGACGAGCGGCATCGGCGGCGTGAAGGTGTTGTTCGGCAAGTAACCGGAACCACCGGCGGGCGGCGCGCCGGAGACCGCCGGCGCCCGCCGCCTTCCGGCCGTTCGGAGGGAGCATGCCCAGCGACCGCCTGTGCGGGCTGCTGATCGCCACGTTCGGCGTTCTGCTCGTCGTCTTTCTCGTGCCCGCCCATGTCGAGACCGTCGAGGGCGGCTGGGTGCGACCCGAGACCGTGCCGCACGCCGTGGCCGCGGGCTTCGTGCTGCTCGGCCTGCTGCTGGCCTGGCGGGGCGGCGCGCCGGAAGGCGGGCCGGACGGCGCGACGGATTCCGCGCCAGAGGGCACGGCCGTCCGCCTCGATGCCCGCCGTCTGGTCCGGGCGCTCGGATTCCTGCTGCCGACGGGGCTCGCGGTCTGGGCGATGGCGCGGTTCGGCTTTCTTCCCGTCGCGCCGCTCTTCGTGCTGGCCGTGATGGCGCTTGCCGGAGAGCGCCGTCCGGCCTGGCTGGCGACCGGCGCGCTTGCCGGACCGGCGGCGATCTGGTGCGTCGTCGCCCTGCTGCTCGACCGTCCGCTGCCCGGCCCATGATCGACCTCGCCACCGTTCTCGCCGGCCTGGGCGACGCCTTCACCCCGATCAACCTGCTGTTCGTCGTCGGCGGCGTCGCCGTCGGCCAGTTCGTCGGCGCGGTCCCGGGCATCGGCCCGGTGATGGCGATGGCGATCGCCGTGCCCTTCACCTTCGTGCTCAGTCCGCTGGCGGCGATCTCCTTTCTCGTCGGCGTCAACAAGGGCGGCCTCTACGGCGGCGCCATCCCCGCCGTGCTGATCAACACGCCGGGCACGCCGGATGCCGCGGCCACCGCGCTCGACGGCTATCCGCTCGCCCGCCAGGGAAAGCCGCTGAAGGCGACGAAGATGGCGCTCTACGCCTCGGTCACCGGAGACACCTTCTCGGACCTCGTGCTGATCACCGTCTCCGCGCCGCTGGCGGCCGTGGCGCTGCTGATGGGCCCGGTGGAAATCCTGGCCCTGATGATCTTCGCCTTCTCCGTGATCGCCGGCCTGGTCGGACGCTCGCTCGTGCGCGGCCTGATCGCGGCCTTGGCCGGTCTGCTCTGCGCCACCGTCGGGCTCGACCCCGAACACGCCACGCCGCGTTTCTATTTCGGCTTCTTCGAGCTCTATGACGGCCTGCCGCTTGCCGCCGTGGCGATCGGCATGCTGGCGGTGGCGGAAATCCTGCGCCGGCTGGCCGGCATTGCCGGCAGCAGCCGACCCGCGGTGAGCGCGCCGGCGACGCAGGACCCCGCCGACCGGCGGATTTCCTGGGCGGAATACTGGGGCTGCCGGCTGACCATGCTGCGCGGCGCGGTGATCGGAACGGTGCTGGGCGCGTTGCCGGGCATCGGCTCCACCGCCGCCGCCTTCCTGAGCTACGCGGCCGCGAAACAGGCCGCGCCCCGACCCGAGACGTTCGGCACCGGCGACCTGCACGGCATCGCCGCCACCGAAAGCGCGAACTCCTCGGTGGTCGGCGCCAATCTCATACCGCTGCTGACCCTGGGCATCCCCGGCTCGATCAGCGCCGCGCTGATCATCTCCGCCTTCATGATCCAGGGCATCCAGCCCGGCCCGCTGCTGTTCGAACAGCAGGGCCGGCTGATCTACGGCCTGTTCGGCGCGATGCTGATGGCCAACGCGGTGAATTTCGTGATGGGCCAGATCGGCCTGCGCTTCTGGTCACGGGTGGTCGCGGCGCCGGAATCGATCGTCTTTCCCACCGCCCTGCTGCTCTGCACGACGGGCGTGTTCCTCGCCACCGGCGGCCTGTTCGGGGTAATCGTGATGCTGCTCTTCGCCGCTCTCGGCCTGGTGATGCAGGCCACCGGTTTTTCCGTGGTGGTCTTCATCATCGCCTTCTTCCTGGGCCCGCGCTTCGAACTGGCGTTGAGCCAGACCCTGAACATCATCGACGGCAACGTGGCCGATCTTCTCGGCCATCCGGTGGCGCTGGCGCTGCTGGCGCTGGCCGTCCTCGCCGCCTTCTGGATGGGACGGCGGCGCCCGGGCGGCGCGCTCTGAAGGGTTTGAAAACCCGCCGGGACCTTGTGTCAGTGCACCCGACGCTGCTGCGAGAGAATGCGGGTCAGAAACCGGCTCATCGCCGCCTTCGAGGAATCGACGCCCGCGGGCAGACCCATGCCGCGTTCACGGCAGAGCTTGCGGGCCAGCGCCTTCTGCTTCGCGGTCGGGCGTTCCTCCTCGCGAACCCGGGCGAGATCCGACAGGCGCTCGGTGATGAAGCTGCTGACAAGCCGCCGGTCGTCCTCGCAGCCCTCGGGCAGGGGAATGCGGGTGCGGTCGGCGAGGCTGCGGGCAAAGGCCATCTGCTTCGGGGTCGGGGTCAGCATGGTGGTGATTCCTATGTTCCACGAAATAAGAACATAAGTGGAACATTAAGAAAACACAAGGGGTGCCAACGCGTCCGGCCGGCGCCGGCAGGCCGCGGCCTCCCCGAAACGCGCGGCAACCGGGAGATCCGGAGGCCGCGCGGGCCGAGGTCAGGCCTTGAGGTGGCTGGCGTAGAAGTCGAGCGTGCGCTGCCAGGACAGCTGGGCGTCGGCCTCGTCGTAGCGGCCGCCGCTGGGATTGGCGAAGGCGTGATCGGCCTCGTACCAGTGCACCGTCAGGGGCTTGCCGGCCTGGCGCATCTGCTCCTCGAAATAGCCGACCATCTCCTGGTTGATCCACTTGTCCCGGCTGGCGAAATGACCCAGCACCGGCCCCTTCAGCGCCGCGAGCTGATCGGCGGGTACCTTCACGTTGCCGTAGTAGACCACGGTCGCATCCACCGGCGCCGCGATCGAGGCGCGCAGCGACCAGCCGCCGCCGAAACACCAGCCGACGGTGCCCAGCGGTCCCGAAGCGTTCTCGTGCGCCCGCAGCCAGCCGGCCCAGGAAGCCAGCGTGTCGCCGGCCGCGCCGGCGTCCACCGCCTGCATCGCCGCCCGCGCACCCTCCGGCGTCGTCGCCACCGTGCCGTCGTAGAGATCGACGGCAAGCGCCAGATAGCCGGCCTTGGCATATTCCGCCGCGGTCGCCTTGATCTGGTCGTTCAGTCCCCACCATTCATGCACCAGCATGACGGCGGGCGCCTTCTGCGCCGCCGGCCGGGCAAGCGCCGCCGTGACCGATCGGCCGCCGGCCGTGGTCAGGGAGACCGTGTCCAGGCCCGCGGCCGCCGCCCGGGCCAGTTCCGGGCTCGCCAGCACGGCCGCGAACGGTGCCGAGGCCGCCGACTTGAGAAATCCTCGCCGATGCAACATCTCTGTGTTCTCCTTGCCGGGCGCCGCAGCGCGCGCGATGCCGCAAAGACTAGGATCTCGCCATGACCCGCTCCACACACGCCCTCGTGAAGCCCGTGCTCGCCGGCCTCGCCCTCGCCGCCTTGCTCGCCGCCCCGGCCGGGCCGGGTGCCCGCGCCGAACCGCTGGCGGTCCGCGCCGCCGCGATCGACCTCAACCCCGAGCGGCCGGGCGACCGGCGCACCGGGGCGCTCACCTTCATGGGCGGTCTGCGTCTGAGCGCCGATCATCCGCAGTTCGGCGGCCTGTCGGGCTTCGCCTTCACCGACCGCGCCGCCGGCCGCTTCGTCGCGGTCACCGACCGGGCGCACTGGTTTTCCGGCCGCCTGCGCTTCGATGCCGGGGAACGGCTCATCGGCATCGCGGAGACCGGCCTGTCGGCCATGCGCGCGCTCGACGGCGGGACGATCCCGCTGAAGGACCACTGGAACGACGCCGAGGCCGTCGAGCGCTGGGACGAGCGGCATGTCGTCGTCGCCTTCGAACGCCGCCACCGGTTGCGGCGCTATCCCCTGGGCGACGATCTCGGCGCCAGCATCCCGGACCGGGACCTGGCGCTTCCGGCGGGGCTCGCCGATGTCCCCTTCAACGGCGGCATCGAGGGTTTCGCGGTGCGGCCCGACGGCCGGCTGCTGCTGTTGAGCGAGGATCACTACGACGATGCGGGCAACCATGCCGGCTGGCTCGGCGGGCCAGGCGACTGGCAGCCGGTCGCGCTGTCGTCGATCCCGCCCTACAAGCCGACCGACCTGGCCCAGCTCGCCGACGGCAGCCTGCTAGTGCTGGCGCGCCGCTACTCGCGGCTGGGCGGTCTCGGCATCATGCTGCGCCACGTTCCCGCCGACGAGATACGCGCCGGCGGCATCATGCGCGGCACCGTGCTGGCCGACATGAGCCCGCCGCTCAGCGTCGACAACATGGAGGGGCTTGACTGGCGGCCGCTGCCGGACGGCCGGCTGCAGATCCTTCTGGTCTCGGACGACAATTTCAACGTGCCGCCGCAGCGCACGCTGATCCTGGCCTTCGGCTGGCGGCCGGGCACCGCGATGGACTGAGGGTCGGGACGCTCCCGGCCGGTCTCAGCCGGGGCTGAAGGATTCCCGGTTGCCGACCCAGGCCATGCCGAGCCGGAAGGGCAGCAGCAGGCAGAGCGCCACGGCTAGCTTCGCTGCCAGATCGCCCAGCGCCCAGGTCATCCAGGGCAGGCCGGTACCGGCGAAGGCAAGGGAGAAGAACAGGGCCGTATCGACCACCGATCCGCAAACCGAACTGGCCAGTGGCGCCCGCCACCAGGCGGCGCGGCGCAGGCGGTCGAAGACCAGGATGTCGAGCAGTTGCGCCAGCAGGAAAGCGCTGCCCGAGGCCAGGGCGATGCGCGGGTCGGCCAGCAGCAGCGACAGCGCCACGGCCAGCGCGAAGCCGACATAGACCACCCGCCGGGCGGTCTCCGCGCCGAAGCGCCGGTTGGTCAGGTCGGTCACGAGGAAGGCGACCGGATAGGTCAGCGCTCCCCAGGTCAGCCAGTCCTGCAGGCCGAACTGGGTGATCGGATACTGAACCGCGATGTTCGACGTGACGACGATCGCCGCCATTGCCGCGACCGGCAGGGCCAGCCGCCTGATATCCACCTGCATCTTCGCCTCCGCCCCCGTCTGGCGGGGACTACGCCTCAGGCGGCCGCGGCCAGGGCCTTGGCAATATCCCGCTTGGCGCGGCGCGCCTTCAGGGAAAGCTGGCTGTCGCGGGCCTTCATCAGGAAGGCGTCCAGACCGCCGCAATGTTCGACGCTGCGCAGGGCGTGCATGCACACCTTGAAGCGGAACGGACGGTTCAGGGTTTCGGACATCAGCGTCTTGTCCTGCACGTTGGGCAGGAAACGCCGATTGGTCTTGATGTTGGAATGGCTCACGTTGTGGCCGGACATCACGCCCTTGCCCGTGAGATCGCACCGACGTGCCATGAGCCGCCTCTCGTCTTGCTGCTTTACGTTCACCAGGTTCCTGCGGTCCCGCACACTCGGCTATCATCGCCGCGCGCAACACCGCCGCATACCGCGAGCGGCGGTATCTATTGAAAGCCTCGCCGGCCGTCAAGACAGGGATCGCACCATGCCAGAGAGCTTCCCCCGCCTGCTCGAGCGTTTCACCGCCGCCGTCGCCGCGGGCGACGGGACGGCCTTCGCCGCCTGCTTCACGGAGAACGGCGAGTATGACGATGTCTTCTACGGCATTTTCCGGGGCCGGGCGGCGATCGCGGACATGCTGGAGAACCGCTTTCACCGCGACGGCCGGGACTTCGACTGGGAGATGATCGATCCGCTCGACGACGGGCGCACGGGTTACGCCCGCTGGCGCTTCTCCTACACATCGCGGATGGCGCAGAACGAGGGCCGGCGCATCCTGATGGAGGGGGTAGGCTGTTTCGCGCTCGAGAACGGCCTGATCGCCCGCTACGAGGACATGGCCCGGACCGGCGAACTGATGGTGCGGCTGGGCCTGCCGGCGGAGAAGATGCACGCCACGCTCGCGCGCATGGCGGCCGCCCAGGAAACCCTGCCCGGCGCCGGCCGCCACCTGCGGCGCGCTTGACCGCGATGCCGCGCCTGCGTCCCGCGCGCCCCGGCGAAGCCGGCGCGCTGCAGGCGATCGAGCGCGAAGCCGGCGGCCTGTATGCCGACAGCGCGCATCCCGACGTCGCCACCGCCGCGCCCACCGGTATCGCCGCCTACGACGCCCATATCCGCCTGGGCCACGCGCTGGTTTGCGTCGACGAGGCGGACCGGCCGGCGGGTTTCGCGGTTTCCGGCGTGCTGGACGATGCCCTGCACCTCTACGAGCTCTCGGTGCGGCCCGCGCACGGCCGGCATGGCCTGGGCCGGGCGCTTGTCGAGGCCGTGACCGCACGGGCCCGCACCGACGGCCTCGCGGCGGTCACGCTGGCGACCTTCACCGACGTGCCCTGGAACGCGCCCTTCTATGCCCGGCTCGGCTTCCGCACCATCGAGGCGCCGGACTGGGGCCCCGGCCTGTTCAAGCTGCACGAACGCGAGGCGGCTCTCGGCCTGCCCATGAAATCGCGCTGCCTGATGCGCCGCGATCTCTGAGGCCGCAGCATTGTCAGCCAATTGCCGTATCTGTACGATCCGGGAAACGCTTGAAGAAGTCGCGGACTGAAAACTCAGGGGATTTGCTCGAGTTCGCCATACCTACTGATACAAGGTATGGCCACATTTGCGTCAAAGGGATATTTTCCAGTAATTATGATTTTATTAAATGCTCGTACAAATTTATTGCCTGTAAACAGCACGCAGCGCCAAATGGAAGTGCTGATTCCATGCGAACTATTTTCAAAAGATTCTCTCTATCGAATTTCATTGTTTCGAATTTTCCTTCCCAATTTGCAGTAAATCCGCTATTTAACAAATTTCTATTTTTGTTCCAATCAATAATCATTGCGGATAGGAGACCTGGTTTTGTTGTCAATGGATCGAATCCAATACCCAAGTAATATATCTTGATATTTCCAGTCGATCGCGCTTCAAAAATTTCCTGTGTTTTTTCATTACCATAGAGTCCATTATCTGAAAAGATCATCCTCTCATATTCATCCCTTCCATACAATTCTTCCAAGAATTCTCTCATAATATTTTTTTCAAGAGAGAAATCTCGATTCCAATCTAAATGCCCTATCGGTTGAAACGTCCCAGCAGGTACGATACTTACTGTATTTTTTCCCTCTGCCAATCTCTCTCCAACACGATGATGAATATAAAAATGATCTCCAAGATCTGGGTGATTCAATATTATTGTTATAGTATTTGTGCTCCAAGCACATTCCCTATCCATCAACGACCAAATATTTTTCGAATTTCCCCGAAGAGGTAAATCTATTCCAGTATTCTCTGGAGATTTTCGCCTCTTATCGATATACCATTTTGTAGTTTCAAACGCTATCAATTCTTGATTATTAAGAGATGTATCATAGTGCGTTGAATCACACGTGAAATTCATTCTTCCATTTTCACAATCTATTGAAATTAATCTATACACTTGATCTGCGGATAGCCTCTCACCTCTATAAAGTTTGAAATCAGAAAATGTAGGATATTTTTTAGTAAACTCTGGAATTTTCTCTCTAGACTTCCGATTTTCAAGTATAAGATTCACTTCTGATATATCAACTAATTTATTAGGTATCCACGATGATTTCGTTATTAAAGGAAAATCAATCATATCTCGACGATTATTATAAATATTTGAATAATATCTACTTGCAATAATGAAATTTTTTAACTCTCCGCGCCTTGTGGATAAAAAATCATAGTATTTTTCTAATCCAGGGCGTCCGGGTTTTTTCCTACTTTCGTTATATAGTTCCTGCGCTAACTCATGATCACCGTCGAGAAGCGTGACATATTTTCGAAGATTCTCGTCTTTTGGCGCGGAAGTTCCAGTTTCCCACGACCAAATCGTCTGAGGAGTGCAATCCATGTCATAAGCGGCTGTTGTTTTACTAAAACCTTTTGAGAGCCGCAAATTCCGTAGAAAATCCGCAAGTGGAGTCGTCATTTGTCTATCTCCTCATCGCAACAAGGTACAGACGGACATTTTTCTATATAAACTGGGCGAAAACGCTCTGATGTACTCTGTGAGAGTTTGCGATCATAGTCGCTACCGCAGACACTTTCAAACTTTAGAGTTAGGTGCAGCGCGATCCACGTATGTGCCACAGCGATAGAGCAAAATATCTTTTTTACTGTTTCGCGTCTCATTGCCAGATCCTCGCATTTGAGATGTTGCGTTATGAACTGACATGTAACCGTCGAAAACAATCGACACAATGCAACAAGTATACAGTTTTTTACGAACGAATATTATAAAATCTAACCATTTAGAGAGATTAAGGAGGTTTACCACAGAGCGATTTTTGGGGAAAACCCCTTGGAAATCTATTTGGTGCCAATGATGCGTTAAGATGTTGAACGCCCACCTTTTTTCGGAGACCAACATGCCCGTATTATGACATCACTGAATGAAGCGAGCGATAAGATATGTTCCTCAAAAATAGTGTCGATCAGATCAACATCTAAGGTTTCAAATTATTGAATCTTGCTCTCAGCGCATCACGCAAAGGCTAGTAGAGACCTTTGCCGTAAGACGAAAACATTCAATCAGCACAAACTCGATGCAATGCGATCTCTGGGCGGGCACGGCTACAGCGCGTTCAGCCTGGCGAGATTGCTGCGCTTCAGTTCCTCGACGCCGATCCCCAGATCGTAGGCCGGCGAGAGAATCAGTTCGCAGCGCTCGAGATCGATGCGCACGAAATCCGACATGTGGGCCAGATAGGCGCCCCAGGCCGGCGCGAAAGCCGCCTTCAGGGCCTCGTCCGCTTCGCCCGCCGGGATCGCGAACCCGCGGCCCGTGGCGCGCACCGCCTTGCGTTCCAGAACGTCGATGAAACAGACCTCGACCGCCGGGTTCCGCGCCAGATTGGCCAGCGTGCCGGGCGAGCGGATGTTGCCGAAGGCCAGCGTGCGCTCGTCCAGCACCACGAATGTGGCCTTCGGCGAGACCGAGGGCGTGCCGTCCGCGTTGACGGTCGCGACCATGCCGGCCGTATGGGTCTCGATCAGGCGCCGCATTTCCGCGCTCAGCATCGCCGTCCTCCCTGTTCGGCCGGTCCCTGCCGGCAGCCCGGCGCCAAGAATAGTCCGGCGGGCGGACCGGCAAACGGCCAATTCGCGAACTTTCGGCGGAGCCAAGCCGGCCGGCGCCGCCCCGGGCCGGACGCGGCGGGGCGTTCAGACCGGCTTGTCGGATCTGCGCACCAGCGACAGCCCGCGCCAGGCGAAGCCCGGCCGGACCTCCCAGGCCTGGGCGATCACCAGGGCCTCGCGCTGGCCCTCGCGGCGCGGCGCCAGCGGCAGCACCAGGCGATCGAAGCCGGTCGAGGGGATCTCCGCCGGCGCGCCGTGACGGACATGGACCGGCAGGCCGCTGCAGGCCGAGAAGGCATAGAGCGCGGTGAAGAACTGCTTGATCGACGGCGCATAGTCGGACTCCGACAGGCGCTGGCCGGTCAGGTCGAAGCCGTGGGTATCGGAGACCCGGCTGCCATGCAGGCGGTAGCGCACGTCGGTGCCGGCCTCGATCACCTCCACCAGCATCACCTCGTGCAGGCGCGGCAGCAGCGAGCGCGGCTCGAAGTCCGACCAGGCGGGCGGGCCGCCGCCGGCCCGCTCCCGCCATTGCGACCAGACGTAATGCAGGGGTCCGTCGGGCAGTTGCCGGGCCGTCGGATCCTCGATCAGGATGCTCTCGCGCCCGGCGTCGCGATCGAATGCCGCCCGGCCCGCCACAACCCGTTCGCGCAGGATCTCGATCGTGGGCCAGTCGTTGTTGGAACCGTCGTCGCCGGAACCGCCGCCACCGGAGGCCGGACCCGGTTGCCGCTCGCTCATGACGGCGACCGGCGATCAGGCCGGAACGGGGCGCGACATGTTCCGCAATCTGCCCTCATGCCCCGAGACTTGGCCATCGGCGGGCAATGCGCAAGTCGCGTTGGCCTCTTTCAGCGCGCCAGGAAACGTTCCAGCACGGCCCTGGCGCCGCTGCCGGGCGTGGTGCGCCCGGCCGCCACCTCGGCTTCGGTCGCGGCCAGGATGTCCGCCAGTTCCGGATCCGCCCGCAGGCGCTCGCCCAGCAGCGCCTCGATCTCCCGCCAGAGCCAGCGACGCGCCTGGTCTGCCCGCTGGCGTTCGAACAGGCCGGCGCCGTCGATGGTCTCGCGAAAGCGCTCGGCGGCCTGCCAGACCGTTTCCAGGCCTTCGGCGTTGAGAGCCGAGACCATGTGGACCTCGGCCTGCCAGCCCGGCAGGCGCGGGCGCATCAGGGCGAGCGCGGCGCGATGGTCGGCGGCGGCATGGCGCGCGGCCGGCAGCAGGTCGCCGTCCGCCTTGTTGACCACGACCAGGTCCGCCAGTTCCATCACCCCGCGCTTGATGCCCTGCAGGTCGTCGCCGCCGCCCGGCGAGATCAACAGCATGAACAGGTCGACCATGTCGGCCACCGTGGTTTCGCTCTGTCCCACGCCGACGGTCTCGACGATCACCACATCGAACCCCGCCGCCTCGACGAGCGCGAGCACGTCGCGGGTCCGCCGCGCCACGCCGCCCAGCAGGCCGCCGCCGGACGGGGAGGGACGGATGAAGGCCCGGGGATCGCGCGAGAGTTCGGCCATGCGGGTCTTGTCGCCCAGGATGGAACCGCCCGAGCGCTGCGAGGAGGGATCGACCGCGAGCACGGCCAGCCGCAGGCCGAGGCCGGTGACGTGGCGGCCGAAGCTTTCGATGAAGGTGGACTTGCCCACGCCCGGGGCGCCCGAGATGCCCAGCCGCAGGCGGGCGGCGCGTTTGCCCGCGACCTCGGCCAGCAGCGCCTCGGACCGCCGCCGGTGATCCGCGCGGGTGCTCTCGATCAGGGTGATCGCGCGCGCCAGCACCCGCTGGTCGCCATCCAGCAGGGCCCCGGCATCGATATCGCCATCGCGTTGCGCCATGGGCTCTTATGCCAAGCGGCACCGCGGGCCGGAAGGGGGCATGACGAATTGCCGCCACGGAAGGGTAGCGAGGCGAATGCGGGCTGGCCTGTCCGCGCACCCGGTGTTAGCGTGCCGCCATCCTGGCTCAAGGCAGGCCGTGACGATCATGCATGCGACCAACCCGTTCGGATTTCGATGGTGACGCTCCGCTGACCCCGGAGCGCCCGGCCGGGCGCCTGCTTTTCGACGACACAGCCCCGATACGACCCTGAGCCGGCGGATCCCGCCGATCCGCCTTAGGAGACTTCCATGAGCGACTTCCGATTCAACAGCGCCTGCGGCGTGACCGTCACCCGCCGCGAGGAGCCGCTGGACGAGCAGGCCGGCCTCGGCTTCCTGGTCGACCGGCTGGACGAGCGGCGCGGCGTCTATCTTTCCTCCGGCGTCGAGGATCCCGACCGCTACGCCCGTTTCGATTTCGGCTTCGTCGATCCGCCGCTGGAACTGATCAGCCGCGAGAACCGGGTCAGCGTGCGCGCCCTGAACCGGCGCGGCGAGGTCATCCTGGAGATCCTGAAACCGTCGCTGAGCGAGGATGCGGCGGTCACCGTCGCCGCCGACACCCCGCGCCGCCTCGACCTGGAGATCGCCCCCACCGAGCGGGTCTTCGCCGAGGAGGAGCGGTCGCTGCAGCCCAGCGTGTTCACGCCGCTGCGCACGCTGCTGGCCGCCTTCGAGGGTATCGACGACAGTTTCCTCGGC
>JBGTSP010000099.1:0-13795 GCA_041940205.1 Alphaproteobacteria bacterium | reverse complement strand
ACGAGGCGTTGCGCCCCGGGCTGGGCAATCGGATCTACGGCTGTGACGATTGCTTGGCCGTCTGCCCCTGGAACAAGTTTGCCGGTGTCGCACGGGAGGCGAAATATCACGCGCGCGAGGACCTGACCGCCCCCCGGCTGGCGGAACTGGCGACGCTGGACGATACGGGGTTTCGTCAGATGTTCAGCGGCTCGCCGATCAAGCGGATCGGGCGGAACCGGTTCCTGCGCAATGTCTTGTATGCCATCGGCAACAGCGCCGATCCGACGCTGCGCGAGGTGGCCGCTCCGCATCTGGGCGATCCTGACCCTGTGGTGGCGGAGGCCGCAGCCTGGGCGCTGAAGCAATTGGATTGAATGAAATAAAAAAAACCCAGGGCGCGTGGGGAGGGGGCGCCCTGGGTTTCAATCTTCAACGGTCTATTAAGCAGACCGTGGAAGGGGGGTTACGAGTCGGCGTCAACCACGAGGGTCAGACCGCCATCCGCACGGGTGTAGGCCGCGACGACGTCTTCCTCGCTGTAGCCTTCGTCGGTGAGCGCGGTGCTCACCATGGTGTTGGCGACAATGGCTGCACGCATTTCGGCGGCTTCATCGTCTTCCCATGCGACGACCGTGTCGTTCATAGGCGCGAAGATGATCTGCTGCGGATCATTCATTTCGTTGATGTCCAGGGCTTCGGCCACATCGGTGGTTTCGAAGCTGGTCGGAACACCGGCGGTATCGAGGGTCGAGTCCACGGCGGTCGCGGAATTGTCGCCTGCCTCAGCCGAGTTCGTGGTTTCTGCAGATTCGGCGCGCGGAACTTCCTCGGTATAGGTTTCGACGGAATTCACGGAATCAGATTCCACCGCGCGGGACGTTTCGAGCGACTGCGGGACAGACTCTGTTGTCTTGGTCTCGGCGATCGCGGCTGTGGACATCCCTGCGATCAGGGCGGCGATGCTGATAAGTTTGGTTTCGGTACGCATTGTTATGCTCCTCTCGTTTCTTCAGCTTGGCCGTCTTGGCGTCGCTGGTGACTGAGGGATGAACGCCGCCCGAGCCGAAGTCGTTCCATTTTCTCAAATAATCGTCATATCGTGATCCGGATATGTGGTTGTAACGTAGGCGCCGCGCTTCATATTTGACGTGACACAAGTGGAGAGTGACATGCCCAGCTATCACAAGGATCCCGACGCCATCGCGCGCCTCAGCCCCGAAGAATACTGGGTGACGCAGGAAAGCGGTACGGAACGGCCGGGCACCGGGGCGCTGCTGAACGAAAAGCGCGCGGGCCTGTTTGTCGACATCGTTTCCGGCGAGCCGCTATTCGCCTCGGCGGACAAATATGACAGCGGCTGCGGCTGGCCCAGCTTTACCAAGCCGATCGACCAGACCCATATCACCGAATTGCGCGACACGTCTCACGGGATGGTCCGGGTCGAGGTCCGCTCGACCCATGGGGACAGCCATCTGGGCCATGTCTTTCCCGATGGCCCGACTGATCGCGGCGGGCTGCGCTATTGCATCAATTCCGCCTCGCTCCGCTTCATCCCGAAGGAGGAGATGGAGGCCGAGGGCTATGGCGCCTATCTCGACCAAGTGGAGGATATCAGATGACAGAAGAGCGCGCTGTTCTGGCCGGGGGGTGTTTCTGGGGCATGCAGGACCTGATCCGCAAACTTCCCGGCGTCACCCGCACCCGTGTGGGATACACCGGCGGCGACGTGCCGAACGCCACCTATCGCAATCACGGCACCCATGCGGAGGGGATCGAAATCTTCTTCGATCCGGAGAAGATCTCCTATCGCAGCCTGCTTGAGGTCTTCTTCCAGATCCACGATCCGACCACGCTGAACCGCCAGGGAAATGACATCGGCCTCAGCTATCGCTCGGCGATCTATTATGTCGACGAGGAGCAGCGGCGGATTGCCGAGGACACCATCGCCGATGTGAACGCCTCGGGCCTCTGGCCCGGGCCGGCTGTGACGGAGCTGGAGCCCGTTGGTGATTTCTGGGAGGCCGAGCCGGAGCATCAGGACTATCTGGAGCGTATTCCGAACGGCTATACCTGCCACTTCCCCCGTCCCGACTGGGTCCTGCCCCGCCGGGCGGCGGAGTAAGGCCGGGGGTCAGACGCCAGACAGTGCTGTACCGCGCCTCGCTTTACGCACTCCGGGTAGGTAGCCAGGCCGGATGCCGGGTCTGGTGCCGCCTTTGGCGCGAGACATTGCGCCCCGTCTGATGTCTGGCGTGGCGTCTACCCTGGCGCCCGTCGCCGCACCTCAGAATTCCGTCCAGCTGCCGCCCCGATCCTCTGTGACTGCGGGTCCGTTGGCCACCTGGCGCACTTGTGGGATGGGCACGGGGTGCTCTGGCTGGGTCCGCGGGCGCGCGTTGCCGATGTGAAACCGGCTGACCGCGCTGTTGAGCGCCGTGGCCTCGTTCGAGAGCGAGACACTGGCGGCGGAGGTTTCTTCGAACATGGCGGCGTTCTGCTGCGTGACCATGTCCAGCTCCTGCATTGTGCCCTCGATGGCGGAGATCGTCGTCGCCTGCTCTTCGGCGGAGCCGGCGATGGCCGCGATATGGGAGGCAACTTCGGAGACTGATCCGGTGATCTTGGTCAGCGCCGCGCCGGTATCGCGGACCAGTGCCACGCCGTTTCCGACATGGCTGTTGCTGGCCTCGATCAGCTCCTTGATCTCGCGGGCGGAGTCCGAGGATCGCGCGGCCAGTGCCCGCACTTCCGTAGCGACAACGGAAAAACCGCGCCCATTCTCGCCCGCGCGGGCGGCCTCCACCCCGGCGTTCAAGGCCAGCAGATTGGTCTGAAAGGCAATCTCGTCGATCACTTCGGTGATCCGCGAAATCGCCTGCGAGGACTGCTCGATCGCCGTCATCGCCTCGGTCGCGCGGCTGACCACGGCGCCGGATTCGCTCGCATGGGTTCCCGCCTCGGCGACCACGCGCTTGGCGTCTACCGCCGCATCGGCGGAGGCGCGCACGGCGGCCGAGATTTCATGCATGGCCGCCACGGCCTCCTCCAGGCTGGCAGCCTGGCGTTCGGTCCGGGTGGCCAGATCGTTGGAGGCAGCCGAGATCGACTGACTTTCGGATGAGACGAGGGCGGCGTTTTCGGTTACGATGGCCACGGTGCTGCGCAATTCCTCAATTGCCGTGTTGAAATCGGCGCGCAGCTGTTCGTTCTCCGGCCCCAGGCTGTCCTCGATCTGGACGGTCAGGTCGCGCGCCGCCAACCGCCGCGCGGCCGCCTGCATTTGGTGGACGATCGCCTGCTGCGCCTCGAGGATCTGCCGCCGCTGCGCCGCTTCGGCCTCCGCATCCTGGTGGGCGACCGCATGGGTTCGGGCGATTTCACCATCCAGCACCCTGCGCTGGCGTATGGCGGCATAGAGCACCCCGGCCTCGACCATCAGGATCACGCCGTGCAGCGCCGTCCGTTGCAGATTGCCCAGCAGATCGGCCGTAGGGTAGATCAGCCCGGGCAGGACCAGCGACAGGATCGCGTGGTGCAGGGCGATGATCCCGGCGCAGGCGAGGATGACCTGCCGATCCGCCATCGTCATGGTGACCGCCAGAAGCGCGAAGAAGAGCATGTGACTGTCGATCTGCCAGCCATGCCCAGAAAGCGCGGCGGTAAAAGCCATGGCCTGCGCGATCAGGCCGAAGGCGGCAAGGATCCGCGCGCCGACACCGGCGCCAAGCGATCCGACATGCCCGACAGCGGCTGCGACCGTGCCGAAGATCAGGACCGGCAGCACCGGTGCGCTGACCAGCAACGCCGTGAGCGGGGCGAGCGGCACCAGCGCCCAACTGGCCAGGACGATCCGTTTCTTGGCCTGGACCTGCGCCGCCTTGAATGATGTTTCCGTCATGTGACCTCCCATCCGCAGAGGGCCGAAACGGCCGCCCCGTCCAGAACCAGCCAAGCCCCTGCGGACCCCAGCCTGGCGTGAAAGTCCGCGCCCCCGGACATTGCGAGATGCCCCAGTATCCCCCGCACCGGGCCGACCGGCCGACCGCCCGCCGCGGCGATGACATCCTGCGCGTCCCGCCAGGGCGGCACGACGACCAACAGCAGGTCCCCCGCCGACCCGCGCGCAGACACCAGCGGCAGCACCGGCCCCGCCAGGACGAGGGCGGATCCCATGACCCAGGCCAGTATGACGCGCCAGTCGTTCATCCCCCCGCCTTAGCGGCCGAAACTTTCCACCCAGTTAAGGCGCCGGGCCAAATCGGGGCTTACCCCCGCGCCGCACCGTGTTAGGCAGGGGCCGATCACAGAGGAGACCCTCATGCCCTTCACCCTTGCTACCTGGAACATCAACTCCGTCCGCCTGCGCGAACCGCTGGTTCTGCGCCTGCTGGAGGAGGAGAGCCCCGATATCCTCTGCCTTCAGGAGTGCAAGTCGCCCGTGGACAAGATCCCGGTGGAGGGCTTCCGCGCCCTTGGCTACACGCACATGATCGCGCGCGGTCAGAAGGGCTACAACGGTGTCGCGATCCTGTCGAAACTGCCCATCGAGGATGTCGGCGACAAGGATTTCGCCGCCCTCGGCCATGCCCGTCATATCGCCGGGCGGCTGGAGAACGGCGTGACCATCCACAATTTCTACGTCCCGGCCGGCGGCGACAAACCCGACCGCGAGATCAATGTGAAGTTCGGCCAGAAGCTCGACTATCTGACGGAGATGCGCGATTGGTTCCATGGCGAGAAACCGGAAAAGGCGATCCTCGTCGGCGACCTGAACATCGCCCCGCGGGAGGATGACGTCTGGGATCACAAGAAACTGCTCAAGATCGTCTCGCACACCCCGGTGGAGGTCGATCACCTGGGCGCGGTGCAGGACGCGGGCCAATGGGTCGACATTACCCGGCAGGACATTCCCCAGGGCAACCTCTATTCCTGGTGGTCCTACCGCTCCCCCGACTGGGACGCGGCGGACAAGGGGCGGCGCCTGGATCACGTCTGGGCAACGCCGGATATCTCCAACGCCGGCCACGGATCGCGCGTATTGCGGCATGTGCGGGGGTATGAGCAGCCGTCGGACCACGCGCCGGTGTTTGCGACGTTTGATTTGTGAGGGGTTGCTGCCTGACGCTTTGTCGCGTCTTCTTGGGAGAGGAACAGGGGACGCAGCGGGATGACGGCAGCGGAAGAGGCCTATGAACGGGCCAAGCGAGCGATTGAAGAGGCGGCCGAGACCGGGGCTACTAACCTGAGCTTTGATCGGCAAGAATTTTTTGATCTGGAGGCGATTCCTCCCGAAATCGGTGAGCTGACCGCGCTGCGATCCCTCCGCCTGGACGACACGCAGGTCTCAGACATCGGCCCCATCAGGGGGCTGACCGCGCTGGAATCCCTCACCCTCGACAACACACAGGTCTTCGACATCGACCCCGTTCGGCAGATGAGCTCGCTGGCGTACCTTGGCCTCAGCAATACGCAGGTCTCCGACATCAACCCCATCCGGGCGTTGACTGCACTGGCAATCCTGACCCTCGACCAAACACCGATCTTCGACATCGACCCCATCCGGGGGCTGACTGCGCTAGAAGCCCTTTACCTCGACAACACACAGGTCTCCGACATCGACCCCATCCGCAACTTAATCTCACTGAGATCACTATTCCTCAGCATGACGCAGGTCTCCGACCTTGACCCCCTCCGGGGGTTGACTAAGCTGGAAACTCTCACCTTCAGAATCTCGCAGGTCTCCGACATTGAGCCCATCCGTGGGCTGACTGCGCTGGAATACCTTGCCCTCGACAACACGCAAGTCTCCGACATCGACCCCATCCGGGGGTTAACCGCACTGGAATACCTCGATCTCGACAATACGCCAGTTTCCGATCTAAGGCCGCTGAAGGGTATTGTCAGACTTGCCGATGCGCCAGATCACGGCGGGCTCACCTTCAAAGGCATTGCTGCCACCCGTCATGACCCAAAACTTGCCGAGATCGCCGAGATCGAGGACAACGCCGAACGGGCCCGAACGCTCTTTGGCTATCTCAAGGATTGGGAACCACCCAAATCCGGAAATTTCGACCCTGACCCCCTTGCCCCGGTCGACCTGATCGACGACCGCCTTGAGGTCGCGCGCTCCTCCCCCGCGGAGGCGGAGCGGGAAGAACAGTTGAAACAGGTGCTGCACGAGAGGTTGCGCACCAATGCCGCTGCGCTGTCCCAAGCTGCGGGCAACCGGTTCTTTCGCCTCGCCGCACGGTCGAGATCACTTGTGACGCAGGTTGACCGCGATTTCGCTGATCTGGACATGCTGACGCTTCACCTTGCGGTCGAAGACCTCAGAGCCATGGCTCGTTTGGGCAAGGAGGAAGAGGACGGAGAGGGTTTTCCGCCCGAAGTGATCGTGCCGCTGGAAGATGTCATCAAGGACGGCCCGGGCCTGACGCTCGGCAATGATGCGGTTGATCTGTTGGTCGAGCGGATCAATCGCCAGCGAGGAGAGCCGCCGCCTGAGGACGCACCGGAGCAGGAAGACCTCAGTACCGTGATATCGAAGGGCGGACCGGCCATTGGCCCCAATCTTCAGGCTGTAGAGGAAACGGTGGCCGAGGGGCGGACTGCGGAAGCCCGCGAAGTCCGTAAAGCCGTGAACCGCAATGTACTTTGGCGGATAGCGACGGTGGTGAGGGTCTTGGCTAAACAACCGGTGGTGCGGACATCGGCCAAGCAAGTAGGATTTGTTGCGGGCGCTGCCGTTAGCTCCCAAGAACTCGCGCCACCGATCTGGCAGTTCATCCTGACCAACTGGGATCTGCTTCACACGGTCGGAATGCTATATGGCGCAGAGTTCTATCAGTGGTTCGCAGGCGCTCTGGCCGATCTCGGGCAAGCGAAGGGTCTTAGCGCGCCTCGGCGCGAGGGTCGGGACGAGTCCAATAGCTGACCGCTTGGAATCACGCGCGCCGAAGTCCATATAGGGGCCAGCCATAGCAGAGACCCTTCTGCGGACCGACGAACGAGGATACCATGATCGAACTGGGCGGCGCACAGCAATCCCCCGCAGGCGACCTGATCAAGGACGTCACCGAGGAAACCTTCATGGCCGACGTGGTCGACGCCTCCAACGAGGTGCCGGTGATCGTCGTGGCGCCCAGCGACGGCTGGTTCGAGAAGACCGCCTCGAACGTCCAGGAAGTCGCCGCGCGCGGCGGCAAGGTGCTGCTGATCTCGGACGACGAGGGCATCCGCGCGGTCGGCGACCTGGCCTGGAAGACCATCGCCCTGCCGAAGGTGCATCCCTTCGTGGCGCCGATCCTCTACGCCATCCCGATCCAGCTGCTGGCCTACCACATCGCCGCGCTGAAGGGCACGGACGTGGACCAGCCGCGCAACCTGGCGAAGTCGGTCACCGTGGAATAGGCCGCGGGCTCACGGTGGCGTCGGCGGTGGCGTTGCCTCGGCCGGATCTTCGCCGCCCGAACCGTCGAGCAGCCAGCGCGTGAAGGCGGTCACGGCCCTGCCGGGCGCGCGGGCGCGGCGGCGCACCAGGTAATAGTCGCCTTCCTTGTCGGGCAGCTCGAAGGCGAACGGCCGCACGAGATGACCCGCCGCCAGGGATTCGGCCGCGAACGGGGTATGGGTGATCGCGATCCCCAGGCCCGCCGTCGCCGCTTCCATGGCATGGGAGGAACTGGCGTAGCTCTGCCAGCCCCGGGGCGTCACCGGCGGCAGCCCCTGCGCGGCGCACCAGAGATCCCAGTCCTGCCGCCGCGGCGGGGCGTCGACCCGGATCAGCACCCGCTCGTTCAGGCTGCCGACCCCGTCGAGAGGGAGCTCGGCCAGCAGTCGCGGGCTCGCCACGGGAAAGATCCGGTTGGCGATCAGGGGATGCGCCTCGTGTCCGGGCCAGGCGCCGGCGCCGCAGCGGATCGACAGGTCGGCGTCCTCGCGTCCCAGCTCGCCCGGATCGGAGGTGGTCATAAGTTGGACATCGATCTCGGGATGCCGGTGCTGAAATCCGGTCAGGCGCGGAATCAGCCAGCGCTGGGCCAGGGTGGCGAGCAGGGCGAGGCTCAGGCGGTTGTCCTGCCGCGCGCCCCGGCGACGGAAATCCTCGGACGCCGCGGCGAGCTCGGCCAGCGCCCGCTGCAGCCGGCCGGCATAGCGCTCCACTTCCGGATCTGCCGTGAAACCCGTGGGAGTCCGGGTGATGAGCGGGCGCCCGAAATGGGCTTCCAGGGCGCGCAGCCGCTGGCTCACCGCGGGCTGGCTGATGCAGAGCTCCTCGGCGGCGCGGCGCACGCTGCCCAGGCGGATCGTGGCTTCCAGTGCCAGCAGGCCGTTGAGAGGGGGAAGGCTCATGCCGCCTATAAGGCACGGTTATAAGAGGTAAGGCAAATCGATTGGCGCCGTGGGCGATCGCCGGTCAGGGTCCGCGCCCGTCGATACCGGGAGACCTGGCGTGGAACTCTGGATACCCATCACCATCTTCGCGGCGTTCATGCAGAACGTCCGCTCGGCCCTGCAGAAATATCTGAAGGGCCGGTTGAGCACCACCGGCGCGACCTTCTCGCGCTTCTGCTTCGGAGCGCCGCCGGCGGTGCTCTACTGCGCGGTCCTGGTGCTGTTCATGGACTACCAGACACCGGCGCCGAACGGCGGCTTTGCCCTCTACGCGGTGATCGGCGGCCTGGCCCAGATCGGCGCCACCGCGCTGCTGGTCTACCTGTTCGGCTTCCGCAACTTCGCCGTCGGCACCGCCTTCTCCAAGACCGAGACGGTGCAGACCGCGCTGTTCGGCATCGTCGTGCTGGGCGAGGGGGTCGGGCCCGGCGCGATGCTCGCCATCGTCGTCAGCCTGGCCGGCGTGGTGCTGCTCTCGGTGACCCGGATCGACGCCGGCTGGCGCGGCATCCTGCGCCAGTGCATCGAACCGCCGGCACTGATCGGCATCGCCGCGGGCGCGCTGTTCGGCATTTCCGCCATCGCCTACCGCGCGGCCAGCCTCTCGCTGGACGAGGGCGATTTCATCATCCGCGCGGCCTTCACGCTGGCCTGCGTCACCCTCTTCCAGACCCTGGCGATGGGCGGCTACATGCTGCTGCGCGAGCCGGGCCAGATCCTCGCCGTGTTGCGGGCCTGGCGCGTCGCCGCCGTGGTCGGGCTTGCCGGCATGCTGGGTTCGGCCGGCTGGTTCACGGCGATGACCCTGCAGAACGCGGCCTACGTGCGGGCGCTCGGCCAGATCGAGCTGATCTTCACCTTCGCCGCCGCCTACCTGTTCTTCAAGGAACGCGCCAGCAAGGCGGAGCTTCTGGGGATCGTGCTCGTGACCGGCGGCATCCTGCTGTTGTTGCTGACGCCGTGAGGACGGGCCGCGCGGCGGGAGCGACGGGCGCCGGGCCCGTCGCCGCCGCGAAACGGCGGTCGTCCCGGGACAGGTTCAGGCCTTGTAGGCGAAGCGGATTCCGCCCCAGTGCCGGCCGTTGACCATGATCGGCGCGGAAAGATCCTTCATCATCACGAAGCCGTCGCCCATCTCGCGCCGGTAGGCCTGCAGCAGGAACGGTTCGCGGTTGCGCCCGGCGGCGAGACCGACCCGGTCGTCGAAGATCCGCCGGTTCCGGCAGTTGGCCATGTTCCAGACCGGATCGTCGCCCTGGGGATGCGAGAACTTGTTGTTGTGGGTCGGCAGGTAGCCGTTGGTGTCGACGCAGGCGCAGAAGATCACGCGGGAATCGAAGTCCAGCGCCGCCTCCTGCACCGCCGGCAGCACCTCGTCGGTGAAGCCGGTGCAGCCGGCCATGACCTGCGGCGGGTTCGAGCCCGCGATCTCGCGATAGTCCTGGTCGAACAGCTGGCTTTCGCTGATCCGGCCGTCGCGAATGCCGTTCTCGAACAGCGTGGAAACCTCGGCGGCCATCTCCAGCACCTTGCGGATGAAGGGACTGTCGACGGTCTCGGCGTCGGTGCGCGCCACCAGGCCGACAAGGCGTTCGGCCGAGCCGGTGAGCGAGGCGATGCGGTCGCGCGACATGGCGAAGGTCTCGCTGGTGGCATCGAGCTTGTCGGAGATGCTGCTGGCGCTTTCCAGCACGCCGACGCAGCGGGCGGCGATATTGTCCGCCGACCCGGCGATCCGTTCGGAACCGCCGCGCAGGTCGCGCATGGTCTCGTTGACCTCGCGGAACACGCCGGTCAGTTCCTCGGCATCCCCGCGCACGGCGTTGGCCTTCTCCATGGACTGGGTGCCCTGGGCGATCAGGGCCTCGACCTGCTGCGTCAGGTGTTTCAGGGTCTCGTCGATCTGCGCCGTGGCGGAACTGGTCTGCCCGGCGAGCTGCTTGACCTCCTGGGCGACCACCGCGAAGCCCTTGCCGGCCGCACCGGCGCGGGCCGCCTCGATGGTGGCGTTGAGGGCCATCAGGTTGGTCTGCTTGGCGATGGCGTTGATGCCCAGCGCGACGTCGGACACCTTGCCCAGCGCATCGTGCAGCCCGCCAAGCTGGGTTTCCATCGTGCCCACGGTATCGACCAGCGCGACCGCGTGCCGGAGCGAGCCCTCGAGCCGCGATATCGACTGTTCCACGCTGTCGCTCGCCGAACGGGCGAGTTCGTGGCCGTTGCGGGCGTCCTCGGTGATCTCGCTGTTGGACCGGGTGACCTGTTCGGCGCTGTCGCGCAGGCTGTGCAGGGCCTGCGTCTGTTCCGCCAGCGTCCGGCTCAGATCGTCCACGCCGCCGGCGATGTCGGCGATCTCGATGCCGATGCCGCCGGTTTCCTCGGCAAGCTGCTGCAGGAGGGCGCTGTTCTCGTCGTCCCGGAGGCTGTTGGGCTGAGGCATCATGTTCACGACGGCGTTTCCCCGTATCAGATCAGGACGAAGCCCTCCCCTGGGGGACGCGTCCCGTTATGGTAAACGCCAGAAGTACCGGACAGGGGTTTACAAAGTCTCAATATGGAGAACCCCGGCGCAATGTCATGAAAACGTCACGAACGCCGGCCCCGGGAGAGGCCGGCGTTCGGATTTCGGCACGGCGGGAACTCATTTCACGGCGGAAAAACCGGTCGGCTGCAGGAAGCTGCTTTCCAGCGACGCGACGATCGGACCGTCGGCTTCGCTGGCCGCGCGCTTCTCCAGCCATTCGGGATCGCTCATGAAGGCGTTCCACTTCTGCTCCCGCTCGGCCATCGATTCCCAGGCCAGCAGGTAGTGCAGGTCCTGATTCGAGGGACCGACAAGGGTGGTCCAGAAGCCGGCCTGGCGGATGCCGTGGCGCTCCCAGATTCCGAGCGTGACGGTCTCGAAACGCTTGAGCAGCGCCGGCAGGCGGCCCGGCACGCAGTGATAGATGCGCAGTTCGTAGATCATGCTGTTCCTCATGCATCGGGTGGCGGGGGGTCGGGCGGCGGCACCCGGTCGAACCGGCGCCGCGCTCCCGGAAGGGATTCCCGCCCCGGAAACGGGGCGAGGCGGGTACGGTTGCATCTCCCGCCGGCTTGCGCCACACCGGAAGTTCCCTTCGGGTGACCGGACCCCGGTCGATCGAGCCCGCAGACAGCCACGCAACGAATCCCGTCCGGCCGCCAGTCGCCGGAACCGACGGATCCTGGAGACCGAGCAGCGATGAGCGATGCCATACCCGAGGGCTTCGGCCCGATGCGTTTCTCGATGGGGTTCATCGATGCGATCGGTCCGATCTATGTCCGCCTGGCCGACGGCCGGGGCGACCTGGGCTTCCGGGTGGGCGAACAGCATCTCAACCCGGCGGGCCTGTGCCATGGCGGGGCGATGATGTCGGTCATGGACATGGCCTTCGGGTTCGCGGTGATGATCGCCTCGGGCCGGCAGGTGTTCGCGCCGACGATCAATCTCAGCCACGACTTCCTCAAGCCCGCCCGGCTCGGCGACTGGCTGGAGAGCGAGGTCACCTTCACCCACAACACGCCGCGCATGGGCTTTGCCCAGGGCTTCCTGAACGGACCCGACGGCCCGGTGGTCCGGGCCAGCGGCCTGATGAAGATTCCCCGCGAGGGCGATACCCGTTTCGAGCGCCAGCCCCCCTCACAATGAGCCGGAAAATGCTCTAGGGTCTTCTCTCTTTCATCGAGGGAAAAGGCAGGGGCAGGCCATGACCGCGCATTTCAAACTCGACATTCCGGGCATCTCGCAGGCGTCGGGGACGGCCGAGGTGTTTTCACCCTACGACCGCTCCCTGATCGCCACGGTCGAGACCGGTGATGCCGCCGTCGTCGAGCAGGCGCTGGCCACGGCCTACGCGGCGTTCCGCAACAAGGCGGGCTGGCTGAAGGTCTACCAGCGGGTCGAGATCCTGGAGAAAGCCGCGGCGATCATGGAGCAGCGGGCCGAGGAACTGGCCACCGAGGCGGCGCGCGAGGGCGGCAAGCCGCTGCTCGACAGCCGCGTCGAGGTCGCCCGCGCCATCGACGGGGTGAAGCTGTGCGCCGAGGTCATCCGCACCTCGCACGGCACGGAAATCCCGATGAACCTGAACCCGGCCTCGGCCGGCCGGGCCGCCTTCACCCAGTTCGAGCCGATCGGCGTGGTCGCGGCGGTCAGCGCCTTCAACCATCCGCTCAACCTGATCGTCCACCAGGTCGGCCCGGCCGTCGCCGCCGGCTGTCCCTTCGTGGTCAAGCCCGCCACCTCGACGCCGACAAGCTGCTTCCGCTTCGTGCAGATCCTGCACGAGGCCGGCCTGCCGAAGGAACTGGGCCAGGTCGTGGTCACCGCCGATCGCGAGGCGGCCACCAACCTGGTTTGCGATCCGCGCGTCGCCTTCTTCTCCTTCATCGGCTCGCCCGGTGTCGGCTGGTCGCTGCGTTCGAAGCTGGCGCCCGGCACCCGCTGCGCGCTGGAGCATGGCGGCGCGGCCCCGGTGATCGTCGTCGGGGACGCCGATCTCGACGACATGCTGCCGCTGCTGGCGAAGGGCGGTTTCTACCATGCGGGCCAGGTCTGCGTGTCGGTGCAGCGGGTCTTCGCCGACCGTGCCATTGCCGGCGATGTCGCCGCCGGGCTCGCGGATTTCGCCGGCAAGATGATCGTCGGCGATCCGGTGAGCGCCGATACCGAGGTCGGCCCGCTGATCGAGATCGGCGAGAACGAACGGGTGGCGGAATGGGTTTCGGAAGCGGTCGGCGCGCACGGCGCGGAAGTGAAGTGCGGCGGCGAGAAACTCTCCGAGACCTGCTATCAGCCGACCGTGCTGTTCGACCCGGGCGCGGAGGCGCGGGTCTCGAAACAGGAAATCTTCGGCCCCGTGGTCTGCGTCTATCCCTATGACGACATGGACGAGGCGATCGCCCGGGCGAATTCCATTCCCTTCAAGTTCCAGGCCGCGGTGGCGACCCGGAGCCTGGATACCGCGCTGCGCTGCTACAAGCAGCTCGACGCCAGCGCGGTCATGGTCAACGACCACACCGCCTTCCGCGTCGACTGGATGCCGTTCGCCGGCCTCAACCAGTCGGGTCACGGCGTCGGCGGCATCCACCACACCCTGCACGACATGCAGATCGAGAAGATGATGGTGATCCGCTCGCCGCAGCTCTAGGCGAACCGGCGGCTGCGCCGGAAACCTGCGTAAGACCGCCGGGCCCTTGACGCCCGGCGGTTGCGTTCTGATCTGACGGATCACCCGGCGAAGGAGAGAGGGCACATGGCGGAGTACGATTTCGACCTGTTCGTGATCGGCGGCGGTTCCGGTGGCGTGCGGGCGGCACGGATCGCCGCGCCGCACGGCGCCCGCGTCGCGATCTGCGAGGAATACCGTTACGGCGGGACCTGCGTGATCCGCGGCTG
>JBGTSP010000098.1:0-13875 GCA_041940205.1 Alphaproteobacteria bacterium | reverse complement strand
AGCTCTTCATCTCGCCGTAGAGCTGGGCCGCCAGGGTCTTGTTGTGGGCCAGGATCAGGGTCGGCTTCTGCACATTCTGGATCACGTGCGCCATGGTGAAGGTCTTGCCGGAACCGGTGACCCCCAGCAGGACCTGGTCGCGTTCGCCGCCGATCACGCCTTCGGTCAGTTCCTCGATCGCCTGCGGCTGGTCGCCGGCCGGCGACATCTCCGACACCACCTTCAGCGCCCGGCCGCCCTCGAGCTTTTCCGGGCGGGCCGGCTGCACCGGCACCCACTGGGCCCGTTCGGCCTCCTGCAGGGCGTTCTCGAACCGGGACTGGGTTTCTTTGAGCGATACCTGGGCCATGCGCCGCACTCTACTCCATCCGCGGCGGCGCACGGGACCGCCGGACATGCATATGGGCAGGATTCCACGCTTTTGCCACAATTGCGGCACGCGGCTTGCCTGACAGGGGGCGCACAGGAACGATCGGCCCGGCCGGTCCAACGGAGAATCGCACAATGAGACGCTTCACCATCGGAATTCTGTCCGCCGGACTGCTGCTGTCGGGCTGCGCCAACAACGAGCAGGCCAGCACCCTGCTGGGCCAGGGCATCGGCGCCATCGCCGGCGCCATGCTCGGCACCGAGATCGGCGCCGGCCGCGGCAACGACGCCGCGATCGCGCTGGGAACCCTGCTCGGCGCCTTTGTCGGCGGCCAGGTCGGCCGGCGGCTGTCGCAGGAGGACTGGACGATCGCCGGGAAGACCCAGCAGCAGACGCTGGAGACCGCGCCCAGCGGCAGCGCGCGGTCCTGGACCAATCCGGACACCGGCGCCCGCGGTTCGGTCAGCGCCGAACCGGCGCACGCCCGCGAGGAAGCCGCGGTCTGCCGGCGTTTCTCGCACACCATCGAAAGCGAGGGGGAGAACGACACCCTGAAGGGCGTCGCCTGCCGCCAGGCCGACGGCACCTGGAAGGTGATCGAGGGCGACCGGCCCGCCTGATCGCATCCCGCCCGGTTACGCTCGGGCAAAGGATCGCTATATAGAACCATTGCCGGCCGCGCCGCCGGCCCGATGCGACCTTCACCGCCGGACGTGAGACCTGAATGACCTACCTGATGATCGCCGGTGGCCTTGTGGTTCTGTTGTTCGGCGGCGACATCATGGTCCGGGGCGCGGTCGCCCTCGCGCAGCGTCTCGACGTGCCGCCGCTGATCATCGGCCTGACCGTGGTCGCCTTCGGCACCTCCTCGCCGGAACTCGTCGTCTCTCTCAAGGCCGCCCTGTCCGGCGTGCCGGAAATGGCGCTCGGCAACGTGGTCGGCAGCAACATCTGCAACGTCCTGCTGGTGCTCGGCGTGCCGGCGCTGGTCTTCCCGCTGACTTCCGGCACCGGCGGCGTGCGCCGCGACGGCGCGATCATGGTCGCGGCCTCCGTGCTGTTCATCGCGCTGGGCCTGACCGGCGAATTCACCCTGGCGGGCGGCGCCGTGATGCTCGCCTGCCTGCTGGCCTACCTCGTCTGGTCCTACCGGGTGGCCGTGTCCGGCGGCGGCGAGGCCGAGGACCTGCTCGACGAGCTGCAGGAACTCGGCGCACCCAATGCCGGCCTCGGACGCTCGATCGCCGCCATCGTCGGCGGACTCGTCGCCCTCGTCGGCGGCTCCTGGCTGCTGGTCGAGGGGTCGGTCACGATCGCCCGCGACTTCGGCGTCGAAGAGGAAGTGATCGGCCTGACCATCCTGGCCCTCGGCACCTCGCTGCCGGAGCTGGCCACCTCGCTGGTGGCGGCGATCCGCAAGCATGGCGACGTCGCCGTCGGCAACGTCATCGGCTCCAACCTGTTCAACATTCTCGGCATTCTGGGCATCACCGCGATGGTCCGCACCGTGCCGGTGCCCGAGCAGTTCGTGCGCTTCGATTTCTGGCTGATGCTGGCTTCGGCGGTGCTGCTGCTGCTCTTCATCCTGCGCGGCGCCAGCATCGGGCGGTTTGCCGGCACCGTGCTGACGGCCTTCTACGCGCTCTACATCTGGTCGCTGTTCGCCGGGGTCGCCGGCATGAGCGGCCAGGCCCAGGTCTGACATGACCGCCCGCGCCGCCCTCGTCACCGGCGCCGCCGTCCGGGTCGGGGCGGCAATCGCCCGCGATCTCGCCGGGGCCGGCTGGGCCGTCGCGATCCATCATCATCGCTCGCGGGAGGCCGCGGAGGCGCTGGCGGCCGAGATCGGCGAGGCCGGCGGCCGGGCAGTGGCGCTGGCGGCCGATCTCGCCGACGCCGGGGCGGTGCAGGAACTGCTGCCGCGCGCCGCGGCGGCGCTCGGACCGCTGGACCTGCTGGTCAACAACGCCTCGGTCTTCGTCGACGACGACATCGCCAGCCTGGACGCCGGCCTCTGGGACACCCAGCTCGCCGTCAACCTCAGGGCCCCCGCCCTGCTGTCGCGGGACTTCGCCCGCCAGGCCGCCGCCGGCGGCAGCATCGTCAACCTCCTCGACCAGCGGGTCTGGCGTTTGCGGCCGGACTTCCTGTCCTACACCGTATCGAAGTCGGCCCTGTGGTCGCTCACCCGCACGCTGGCCCAGGCCCTCGCCCCGGCGATCCGGGTCAACGCCATCGGTCCCGGCCCCGTGCTGCCCTCGCAGCACCAGGACGAGGCGGCCTTCGAGCGTCAGTGGCGCAGCCTGCCGCTCGCCCGCCGTCCCGGACCGGACGGGATCTGCCAGGCCCTGCGCTACCTGCTCGCCGCCGACAGCGTCACCGGGCAGATGATCGCCGTCGACGGCGGTCAGCACCTCGCCTGGCAGACGCCCGACGTGCTCGCCGATCGCGGCAACGGCGATCCGGCATCCTGAGCGACGGCGTGGAATCCATACGTGGGTGCTACGAAACCGACATTTGCCCGCCCGCGCGCCCGGAATCAGCGGTATCTCGCACCTGCGGGAGCCCGGACCTGTTGCGTTTGTGCACAGCCGCATGAGACGATTACGCTTTCGTGAAAAAACTCCTTGCACGCGCCACCGATTTCGACTAGCGCCCCACAAAAATCAAAAAACATAAGCAACTTCAATGTATTAACTCTTTGCTTAATAATTGGGCAATCCGCAGACGTTTCCCGGAATTCCGCCGATATCGCCCTCTCGGACGGTTGCTTCTCACAGACTTATCCACAGGAGTCGTGGACAGAAATGAACCGCCGTCCGATCGCCGCGAAAAGGCCGGCACGATTCCGTTGCATCGCCCTTCCGGGGCCGGCTAAGTAGCTGCATGGCCAAGGCCAATCGACCCGATGCCGCACCCGCCGACCTGCCTGCCGACGGCGCGGGCGACGGAACGGATGCGCCCGGCGGGATGGCCGCGCTGGACATCGGCCGGACGGCGATTCGCCAGGCGCTGGCGACGATGCCGAACGCGGCCGGGGTCTACCGGATGATCGGCGCCGACGGCGAGGTGCTCTATGTCGGCAAGGCGAAACGGCTGAAAAGCCGGGTCCAGGCCTATGCCAACCCCGCCGGCCTGCATGTGCGCATCCTGAAGATGGTGTCGCTGACCCGCCGCATGGAGGTGGTCCGCACCCATACCGAGGCCGAGGCGCTGCTGCTGGAATCCAACCTGATCAAGCGCCTGCGGCCGCGCTTCAACATCCTGCTGCGCGACGACAAGAGCTTCCCCTTCATCCTGCTGCGCCGCGACCACGACTGGGCGCAGCTGGTCAAGCACCGCGGCGCCCGCCGGCGCGACGGCGAGTATTTCGGCCCGTTCGCCTCGGCCGGCGCGGTCAACGAGACGCTGAACACGCTGCAGAAGGCCTTTCCCCTGCGCTCCTGCTCCGATGCGATCTTCGAATCCCGCACCCGGCCCTGCCTGCAGTACCAGATCAAGCGCTGCACGGGGCCCTGCGTCGCGCGGATCGGGCCGGCGCAATACGAAGCCCTGGTCGGCGAGGCCCGCGACTTCCTGTCCGGCCGCAGCCATGCGGTGCAGGTGCAGATGCGCCAGAAGATGGCGGCCGCCGCCGAGGCGCTCGATTTCGAGACCGCCGCGCTCTACCGCGACCGCCTGAAAGCCCTGGCCCACGTGCAGTCCCACCAGGGCGTCAACGTCGCCAGCGTCGACGAGGCGGACGTGCTGGCGGTGCACCAGGAAGGCGGCGAGACCTGCATCCAGGTGTTCTTCGTCCGGGCCGGCCAGAACTGGGGCAACCGTCCGTTCTTCCCCAGCCATGCCCGCGACCAGGGGCCCGCCGAGGTACTGACGGCGTTCATCGGGCAGTTCTACGACGACAAGCCGCCGCCGCGGCTGATCCTGGTGAACGAGCCGCTCGACGACCGGCCGCTGCTGGAGGAAGCCCTGGGCGTGAAGGCCGACCGCAAGGTCTCGATCGCCTGCCCGCAGCGCGGCGACAAGCGCGACCTGGTCGACCGCGCGGTGCTGAACGCCCGCGAGGCCCTGTCGCGCCGGCTTGCCGAAAGCGCCACCCAGCGCCGGTTGATGGCGGAACTGGCCGAACTCTTCGCCCTGGACGGACCGCCGCAGCGCATCGAGATCTACGACAATTCCCACACCATGGGTTCGGACGCCATCGGCGCCATGGTGGTCGCCGGGCCGGAGGGTTTCCGCAAGAACGCCTACCGGAAGTTCAACATCAAGGACGAGAAGATCGCTCCGGGCGACGATTACGGCATGATGCGCGAGGTGCTGACCCGACGCTTCGCGCGCCTGCTGAAGAAGCGCGACGCCGCGCAGGCCGACGGCGAGAACGACCGGATCGCCGGCGAATGGCCGGACCTGGTGCTGATCGACGGCGGCCCGGGCCAGCTCGCGGCGACGCGCGAGGTCTTCGCGGAACTGGGCATCGCCGATTCCGACGTCTGCCTCGCCTCGATCGCCAAGGGCGAGGAACGCAATGCCGGGCGCGAGCGCATCTACATGCCCGACCGCGCGCCCTTCTTCCTGCGTCCGCGCAGCGCCGTGGCCTATTTCATCCAGCGCCTGCGCGACGAGGCCCACCGCTTCGCCATCGGCACCCACCGGGCGCGGCGCAGCCGTTCCACCATCCGCTCGGCGCTGGACGAAATCGACGGCGTCGGGCCCAAGCGCAAGCGCGCGCTGCTCAACCATTTCGGCTCGGTGCGGGCGATCGAACAGGCCGCGCTGGCCGATTTCGAACATGTCGCCGGCATCAGCCGGGCCGTGGCCGAGAAGGTCTACGATCATTTCCACCCCGAAGGCCGCTGACATGCCGTGGCCGCTGGCCGGCAAAGGCGCCGCAATGCGCGTAACGGCGTTTGCCGTCTTCCTGCTGCCCGTCGCCGCGATACCGGAACCCGCCGCGGCGGCCCGCACCGACGCCTGCCGCCAGGCCCGGGACCGCCTCGACGCCCTCCGGGAACGCTGACCGGGCCGGCGATGTCGATGCGAGCGCTGCGACGCAGGCGACCCGTGGTATCGCCCGGCGCTTGCGGTACACTCCCCCGTCCCGTACCCGACCGCCCCGCCGCCATGGACCCGGCATGATCACCAGCCTGCCCAACCTGTTGACCCTTTTCCGGATCGCGGTCATCCCGCTGATGATCGCCGGCTTTCACCTGGAGCCGCCGCTGGCCAACTGGCTGGTGCTGGGCCTGTTCGTGGTCGCCGGCATCACCGATTTCTTCGACGGCCACATCGCCCGGCTGCGCGGCGAGGTCAGCAATCTCGGGCGTTTCCTCGATCCCGTGGCCGACAAGCTGCTGGTCGGCGCCACCCTGCTGATGCTGGTCTATGTCGACCGCATCGACGGCCTGACCATCCTGCCGGCGATCGTCATCCTCTGCCGCGAGATCCTGGTGTCCGGCCTGCGGGAGTTCCTGGCCGAACTGCGGGTCAGCGTGCCGGTTTCGCGGCTGGCGAAGTGGAAGACCACGTTCCAGATGATGGCGCTCGGCTTCCTGATCGTCGGCGAGGCCGCGCCGGCCTGGATCCCGGCGAACGCGATCGGCATCGCCTCGCTCTGGCTGGCCGCGATCCTCACGCTCTACACCGGCTACGACTACCTCCGCGCCGGTGCGCGGCACATGACCTGAGGCATGAAACTCTTCGCCATCGCCGGCTGGAGCGGCAGCGGCAAGACCACGCTGCTCGACGCCCTGATCCCGGAACTGATCGGCCGCGGCCTCTCGCTCTCGACGATCAAGCACGCCCACCACGCCTTCGAGATCGACCGGCCGGGCAAGGATTCCTGGCGGCACCGGCAGGCGGGCGCCCACGAGGTGCTGGTCTCCTCGCGCGAGCGCAGCGCCCTGATCCGGGAGAACCGGGGCGCCCCGGAACCGTCGCTTACCGAACTGGTGGCCCGGCTGGCGCCGGTCGACCTGGTTCTGGTCGAAGGCTTCAAGCGCGAGCCGCTGCCCAAGCTCGAGGTCTGGCGCGCGGCCACCGGGAAGCCGCCGCTCTGTACCGGGGACCCGAACGTCGTGGCCCTGGCCGGCGACCGTCCCGACGACGCTCCCGCGCTGCCGCATTTCGCGCTGGCCGACGTCGCCGGAATCGCCGGCTTCATCCTGCGCCATTGCGACCTGCCGGCCCGCGCGGCATGACCCAGCTCGCCGACGACTGCTTCGCCTTCGGCGGCGCCCTGATGGCGGTGGACGAGGCGCTCGCGATCCTCAACGAACGCACGACCCGGCTGGTGGAAACCGAGGCCTGTCCGCTCGCCGGCGCCGCCGGGCGGGTGCTCTGCGCAGACGTGCATGCGCCGCACGACGTCCCGCGCGAGGACAATGCGGCGGTCGACGGCTATGCCTTCCGGGCCGCCGACCACGCGACCGCGGACGGCCGCTTCGAGCGGGTCGGCCGGGCGGCCGCCGGACATCCCTGGCCCGGCCGCCTCGGCCCCGGCGAATGCGTCCGGATCTTCACCGGCGCGCGCATGCCCGACGGCGCCGATACCGTGGTGATGCAGGAGGACACCCGCCTCGAGGGCGATCGGGTCCTGGTGCCCGCCGGCCTGAAGCCGGGCGCCAACCGGCGGCTTGCGGGCGAGGACATGCGCGCGGGCACGCGGGCGCTGACCGCGGGCACCCTGCTGCTGGCCCCGCATGTCGCCCAGGCCGCCTCCTTCGGTCTCGACCGCCTGACCGTCGGCCGGCCGCTGCGCATCGCCCTGCTGTCCAGCGGCGACGAAATCCGCGAACCCGGCGTCCCGCCGGAACCCGGCGCGGTCTACGACGCCAACCGCTACCTGCTGCTCTCGCTGCTGCGCGACCTGCCGGTCGCGGTCACCGACCTGGGCATCCAGCCCGACGATCCGGCGGTGCTCGAGGCCCGCCTGGCGGAAGCCGCGGCCGATCACCATCTGGTGCTCTCCTCGGGCGGCATGTCGACGGGCGAGGAGGACCACCTGAAGGCCGTCGTCGGACGGCTGGGCCGGCTGCATTTCTGGCGCCTGGCGATCAAGCCGGGGCGGCCGCTGGCGCTCGGCCAGATCGGCCGCACGCCGTTCCTCGGCCTGCCGGGCAATCCCGTTGCCGTAGCGGTCTGCTTCCTGCGCTTCGCCCGGCCGCTGATCCTGCGCCTGGCGGGCGGCGAGGCGACGCCACCGGCGACCGTGCGGGTCGCTGCCGGGTTCCGCCATGCCAAGAAGGCCGGCCGGCGGGAGTGGCTGCGCGCCACGCTGGAGCACGACACCGACGGCCGCAGCCTGGCCCGGCGCTTCGAGCGCCAGGGTTCCGGCGTGATCAGTTCGCTGGTGCAGACGGACGGCCTGGTCGAACTGCCGGAATCGGTCGAGCGGGTCGAGCCGGGCGACTTGGTCGAGTTCCTGCCCTATGCTGGCCTGATCTGACGAACGCTGCGGATATCCCCGAGTTGAGCATGACCATCCTGTATTTCGCCTGGCTGCGCCAGCGCATCGGTACCGGCAGCGAAACCCTGTCGCCGCCCGCCGGGGTCGCCACCGTCGGCGCCCTCATCGACTGGCTGAAGACCCGCTCGCCGGGCCACGCCGAGGCCTTTGCCGACCTCTCGGTGGTGCGCTGCGCGGTGAACCAGGACTATGCGCCGCTCGACACCGCGATCGCCGAGGGCGACGAGGTCGCCTTTTTCCCGCCGGTCACCGGAGGCCGCGGATGATCCGGATCCAGGAGGCGGATTTCGACGTCGGCGCCGAGCTCGAGCGCCTGGGCGACGGCCGTCCGCAGGTCGGTGCGGTCGCCAGTTTCGTCGGCCTGGTGCGCGACATGACGGGCGACGGCGCGGTCGCCGCGATGACGCTTGAGCATTATCCCGGCATGACCGAGCGCCAGCTCGCGGGCATCGAGGACGAGGCGCGGCGGCGCTGGCCGCTGGACGACGTGCTGATCATCCACCGCTACGGCCGCCTGTTGCCGGGCGAACGGATCGTGCTGTGCGCCGCCAGCTCGGCCCATCGCCAGGCCGCGCTCGAGGCCTGCGCCTTCCTGATCGACTGGCTCAAGACCCGGGCACCGTTCTGGAAGCTCGAGGATACCGGGACCGGCGGCCAGTGGGTCGAGGCCCGCGAAAGCGACGACGAGGCGGCGGCACGCTGGCGCGCGTCCTGAGCCGGCCGCTTCGCATTCAATCATCGGGAGGAACGACATGGCCTATGAACCCTTCGACCTGAGCGGCAAGACCGCGCTCATCACCGGCGGCAATTCCGGCATCGGCCTGGGCTTTGCCGACGCCATCGCCCGGGCGGGCGGCAATGTCTGCATCTGGGGCACCAACGAGGCCAAGAACGAGGCGGCCCGCGCCCAGCTCGAGGCCCACGGCACGAAAGTCGCGGCGATGCGCTGCGATGTCGGCGAGGAAGCCGAGGTCGAGCGATGCTTCGCCGAGACGGTGGCGGATTTCGGCGACCTGTTCGGGGTATTCGTCAATGCCGGCGTTTCCGGGCGGGGCGAGGTGAAGAGCTTCGCCGAGATGCCGACCGAGGAATGGCGGCGGATGATGCGGATCAACCTGGACGGGGCCTTCTTCACCTATCGCGCCGCGGCCCGGCACATGCGCGATCACGGCAAGGGCGGCCGGCTCGTCGGCACCGCCAGCCTGGCCGCGCTTTCGGGCGCCGCGCGCGGCGAGCATTACGCGGCGACAAAGGGCGCGATGATCTCGATGACCTACGCGATGGCGGTGGAATTCGCCCGCAACGGCGTCACCGCGAATGTCGTCCTGCCCGGCTGGATCGAGACGCCGATGACCGAGCGCACCTTCGCCTGGGACAAGTTCGCGGCCAACGTGCTGCCGCGGGTGCCGATGCGGCGCTGGGGCAATCCCGACGATTTCGGCGCCATCGCGGTCTACCTGATGTCGGACGCCAGCGCCTTCCATACCGGCGATACTTTCCTGATCGACGGCGGGTACCAGAAGTTCTGAGCGGTTCGCGCGCGAATTCTACCAATGCGCGTGACTTTACGGTTCTTTTACAGCATCGCTGTATCTCCTTCCCCGGCGCAGGAGGAGGAGCGGCACCATGCAGGATCAGGACCGTAGCGACAGCCCGACCGTAGCGAAGACGGAGGGCGGACCGGCCGTGGGCCTGCTCGCCCGGCTGCCGATCGCCACCAAGCTGCTGATCGGCTTCGGTCTCGTGGCACTGATCACGCTGTCGATCGGCGCCTTCGCCTATGTCACCCAGACCGCCACCGTGGCGCGCTTCATGGCCTCCGAGGCCCTGAGCCAGCAGGCGATCACGGCGACGGCGGCGGATGCCGACATGGCGCATATCGCGACCGCGATCCTGCACTATCAACGCAGCGGCAGCGACGAGGACCTTTCGCGCGTGCGCACGGGCCTGGCCGAACTGCGCCGGCATGCCGAGGCGCTGGGCGGCGCGGACGACGGACTGGTCGCGGAGACCGCCGGCCTGATCGACGGTTTCGAAACCGGGCTCGAATCCCTCGTTTCCCTGTCCGGCGATGTCGGCCGCCTGATGGACAGCGACCTGGAGCCGAACCGGCAGGCGCTCGAGGCCGATCTCAAGATCATCGCCGAGGCCTTCAACAACTACATGGACTACGATTCCCTGGCGATCGCCAAGCAGGCGACCGAAAACCTGCTGGCCGGCCATGCCGCGATCGCCCGCTACATGCTGACCAAGGAGAGCGGCGAACGCGAAGCCGTCGAGACCGCGCTCGCCGGCCTCGGCGAGAACCTCGCGGCGCTGTCGGAAAACGCGTTCATCCCCGAAGTCGCCGAAGCCATGGAGACCGCGGGACCGCGGCTCGAGGCGCTGAAGACCGCCGTCGCCGGCCTGGCCGACCTGGTCGGACAGCAGGGCCGGCTGCAGGGCGAGGTGCTGCGCGACCTGGGCTCGCGGATCGCCACCAACACCCGCGCCATCCAGAGCGAGGCGCAGGACCGCCAGCAGACCCTGATCGCCGAGGTCCACCGCTCGACCCGCCGGGACGGGCTGACCCTGATCGCCGCGCTCGTCGCTTCCGTGCTGGCCGCCCTGGCCGTCGCGGCCGTGGTCTCGCTGTCGATCAGCCGGCCGGTGCGCCGGGCGATCGCCGACATGGGCGAGATCGCCGACTACAACCTGGACATCGAGATTGCCGGCCAGGAGCGCGGCGACGAGATCGGCGAAATGGCCCGCGCCCTGCAGGTCTTCCGCCAGAACGCCCGCGAGCGCCGCGAACTGCGGGCCAGGCAGGAAGCCGAACAGCGCCGCGAACTCGACCGGGCCGAGGACATCGCCCGCACCATCGACGGATTCGAGCAGCAGGTTTCGGCCATCATCGCCGGCTTCGCCGATGCCGCCGACGGCCTGCGCCGCGACGCCGAGGCGATGAGCGAATCCGCCGGCGAGGCCAACCGCCAGTCCGCCGCGGTGGCCGAGGCCGCCGAGCAGGCCAGCGGCAACGTCGCCGCCGTCGCCCGGGAGGCCGAGGACATCTCCGCCAGCATCCTGGAGTTCGGCCGGCAGATCGGACGGACCAACGAGATCGTCGCCGATGCCGTCACCAAGTCCGGCGCCGCGAACGAGGACGTGAAATCGCTGCATGACGCCGCGGAGAAGATCGGCGACGTGATCACCATGATCCAGGACATCGCCGAGCAGACCAACCTGCTGGCCCTCAACGCGACCATCGAGGCCGCGCGCTCGGGCGAGGCCGGCAAGGGTTTCGCCGTGGTCGCCGGCGAGGTGAAGTCGCTGGCCGGCCAGACCGCCGAAGCGACGCAGCAGATCGCCCGCCAGGTCGCCGACATCCAGTCGGCCACGCAGAACGCGGTGCGTGCCATCGAGGACATCGTCAACACGGTGCAGCAGGTCGACGACATCGCCTCTGCGATCGCCCGCTCGGTCGACCAGCAGACCGAGAGCACGCACAGCATCTCCCGCGGCGTGCAGGAAGCCGCCAGCGGCACGACGTCGGTCAGCACCTCGATCGCCGTGGTCTCGCGCGTCGCCGGCGAAACCGGCTCGGCCGCCCGCGGCGTGAGCGCCGCCTCGGAGAGCCTGAACGGCCGCTCGCACGAACTGCGCACCGCCATCGACGACTTCCTGGCCCGCGTCCGCGCCGCCTGATCCGGCGCTGCCGCCCGCTGCGTCGGCCTGACGCGCCGCAATCGAGGTTAACGGATCGGCCGGTTCAGGATTCGTTAATCCGCCGGGCACACCTTCGCGGGCAACCGAAACGAGGGCCAGATCCGCGCGCGACACCCCCGCACCGCGTGCGCCGAAGCGTGGAGTCGTGCTTGTTTACCCCTGACAATCTGAGCCGCCGGCAGGCCGATGCCCTGGCCTACTGGCGCGATCTGTACCGGCAGCGCGCGGGACTGCCGGCCCGTTCCGACATCGATCCGGCGGCCATGACCGCCTTTCTCTCCCGCGTCACCCTGGTGGACGTCGTCCCCGGTCCCGACGCCGTGCGCTACCGCGCCCGCCTGATCGGCACCGCTGTGGTGCTTCGCCACGGCCGCGACATTACCGGCCGGTTCGACGACGAACTGTACAAGGGCGCCTACCTGGACCAGCTTCGCCGTTTCTACGACCGGGTTCGCGAGGAGCGCCAGCCGCTGCTGGTCGAATGCCGGGTGCACGGCGAATACGGCAACCGGCGCTACAGTCGCCTCGTCCTGCCGCTGTCGGGAGACGGCGAGAGCGTCGACATGCTGATGGTGGTCTTCGCCTACGACCCGGCGGATCCCGGCGGCGGCAAGCCGCTTCCAGCCGGGCAGTCGCAATGGCAGGTCACGGAACTCGACCTGCCCGCGCTTCAGCCCTGCTGATCGTCGCGCGGCGCCGCTTCGAGCCGGGCGACCTCGGCCTCCAGCTCGGCGATACGCTCGAGCAGCCTGGCGTTGGCCGCGGCCACCTCGCGCTCGCTGTAGCGCCGGGCGATGTGCTGGCGGCAGTTGACGTCGACGGCCAGGACCGAAAAGCGCAGCACCCGCTCGACAACGGCCGGATAGGCCGGATCGGCAAGCGCGGCGGCGAGCGCGGGATCCTCTTCCGCGCGCAGCCGGCCCCACAGCTTCACCCGCGTGGCGCTGGGCCAGTCCATTGCGAACAGGAAGGCGCGGTCGTTTTCCGAGATGTTGCCGAGGGTGAGGTAGTGCCGGTTGCCAGCGAAATCGGCGAAGGCGAGCGTGCGCGCATCCAGCACCCGCAGGAAACCGGGCGGACCGCCGCGATGCTGCACATAGGGCTGGCCGTCGGCGCTCGCCGTCGCCAGGAAGACGCTGTCCTGGGCCGCGATCAGGCGCTGCACCTCGGGGCTCATCGTATCGGCCCAGTCGCGCTTCTCCTGCAGCCGGGCCATCGCCTCGCGCGCGCCGAGCCGCGCCTGCGCCGCCTTGACCGCCGGGGTGAAGGCGATGTCGCTGATCCGCGTTTCGCTCATCGCCGCCCCTCCCGAAGAACCGGCCGGACCGCGCCGCGCCCGCAAACCGTGTCGCCGTTCATGCGGCATCCTCCCCCTGCCGGCGGTCGAACAGATCGCCCTCCCGCCGCGCCAGCGCGTGCCGGGCGATCTTCTTCATCGCCGTGGGCAGCGCCACCGCGCCGAGCCGCGCGAGCGGCTGCCAGCGCTCGCCTTCCCCGTCCGGCGACGCCTGTTCGCCGGCCAGCCGGGCGACGCAGACCCGCAGCTCCAGGCGGAAATGCGTGAAGCCGTGCGTCACCACGCCCGAGAGCAGCCGCCAGTCGGCCGGCCGGGGGGCATGCGCCAGCGCCTCGTCGAACGTCCAGGGCGCCTCGCGCCAGGGCGTCGAGGGCGGCTCCATCATGCCGCCCAGCAGCCCGTCCTCGGGCCGTCTTCGCAGCAGCACGCGGTCGGCGTCATCGCCCAGCCAGAAGGCGACCCCGTGGCGCAGCGGACGCGCCTTGCGGGGGCTCTTGCGCGGCAGGGTGGCGGCCAGACCGCGCGCCCGGCCGAGGCAATCCGTGCGCAGGGGACAGCGCCCGCAATCCGGCGATTTCGGCGTGCAGACCGTGGCTCCCAGGTCCATCAACGCCTGGGCGAAGTCGCCCGCCCGCCGTGCCGGCGTCAGCCCCTCGGCCAGCGCCTTCAATTGCGGCTTGGCGGCGGGCAACGGCTCCTCCAGCGCATGGAAACGCGCCATCACCCGCTCGATGTTGCCGTCCACCGGGGTCGCCTTGCACCCGAACGCGATCGCCGCGACCGCGGCCGCGGTGTAGGCGCCGATTCCGGGCAGCGCCCGCAGCGCCGCCTCCTCCTGCGGGAAGCGCCCGCCATGCGTCCCCGCCACCTCGCGGGCGCAGCGATGCAGGTTGCGGGCCCGCGCGTAGTAGCCCAGTCCCTGCCAGGCGGTCAGGACCTCGTCCAGTTCGGCCGCGGCCAGCGCCGAGACATCCGGCCAGCGGGACAGGAAATGCGCGAAATAGGGTTTCACGGTCGCCACCGTGGTCTGCTGCAGCA